>NZ_PSXZ01000039.1:0-372 GCF_002931375.1 Pseudoclavibacter sp. RFBJ3
AAGTGAAATTGCTGAAACGTTTAAAGTGAGTAGACAAGCGGTTTATGATAATATAAGAAGAACTGGCGATTTAGTAGAAGACTATGAAACTAAATTAAAGTTATATGAGAAATTTGAACAACGTCAAATGATTTATAACGAAATGAAACAATCTATTCATGATACTAAAAAACTGGAACATTTAATCCAAAAATTAGAAGAACTAGAATAATTTATAAGGAGGTTGTTAATATGGCATTTGAAGGATTATCCGATCGTTTACAAGCCACGATGCAAAAAATTCGCGGTAAAGGTAAAGTAACAGAAGCGGATATTAAAACAATGATGCGTGAAGTTAGATTAGCATTGTTAGAAGCCGATGTTAACTTCAAG
>NZ_PSXZ01000039.1:382-4896 GCF_002931375.1 Pseudoclavibacter sp. RFBJ3
ATGCAGTCTTTAACACCTGGACAACAAGTTATAAAAATAGTACAAGATGAATTAACACAATTAATGGGTGGAGAAAATACATCTATTAAAATGGCTAATAAGCCACCCACAGTTGTAATGATGGTTGGTTTACAAGGGGCAGGTAAAACAACTACCGCTGGTAAATTAGCATTGTTAATGCGTAAAAAATATAATAAAAAGCCAATGTTAGTTGCTGGAGATATCTATCGTCCGGCTGCGATTGATCAATTACAAACTGTTGGTAAACAACTTGATGTACCTGTTTATAGTGAAGGTGATCAAGTTAAACCACAACAAATTGTAGATAACGCATTAAGATATGCTAAAGAAGAACATTTGGACTTTGTAATTATCGATACTGCGGGACGTTTACACATTGATGAAACATTAATGAATGAATTAACTGATGTTAAAGAAATCTCAAAACCCGACGAAATTATGCTTGTTGTAGATGCGATGACAGGTCAAGATGCTGTCAATGTTGCACAATCATTTGATGAGCAATTGGATGTCACTGGTGTGACTTTAACTAAATTAGACGGAGATACTCGTGGTGGTGCGGCACTTTCTATTCGTGCAGTAACACATAAACCAATTAAATTTGTTGGTATGAGTGAAAAAATGGATGGTTTAGAATTATTCCATCCAGAGCGTATGGCATCTCGTATACTAGGTATGGGTGACGTATTAAGTCTTATCGAAAAAGCGCAACAAGATGTGGACCAAGAAAAAGCTAAAGATTTAGAAAAGAAAATGCGTGAGTCTTCATTTACATTAGATGACTTCTTAGAACAATTGGATCAAGTGAAGAATTTAGGACCACTGGATGATATTATGAAAATGATTCCAGGTATGAATAAAATGAAAGGTTTAGATAAGCTAAATATGAGCGATAAACAAATTGACCATATTAAAGCTATTATTCAATCAATGACACCTAATGAAAGACAAGATCCAGCAATTTTAAATGTTTCAAGAAAGAAACGTATAGCAAAAGGGTCAGGCCGTTCATTGCAGGAAGTGAATCGTTTAATGAAACAATTTAATGATATGAAAAAAATGATGAAACAATTTACGGGTAATGGTCGTAAAGGTAAAAAAGGTAAACGTAGCCAAATGGAAAATATGTTAAAAGGCATGAATTTACCATTCTAAAAAGTAATGAAGAGTCCGGGACATAAAGTATCTGGATAAGTGAAAAAAGACAATTTCTATTGAAATAATATAGAAATTGTCTTTTTTATAATTTTTTTGATTATTTTCAGCTCGTTGAGCTGTTACTTTTCTTATATTAAGTGCCATTAGCACAAATCCTAGTTCTCTTTTGGCTTTATTTATCCCTCGAACGGACATTCGAGTGAAACCCAAAATAGCCTTCATAAATCCAAAAACAGGCTCCACATCAATTTTTCTTTGACTGTAGATGGTTTTTATTTTTGGTTCTGAAAGCTTTTTATTAATTTGGGCTTTAAAATATTCCCAATTATAATTTTTCATTATTTTTTTATTCGTTTTTGAATTGTATTTCATGCATTGGTGTCTTAAAGGACATTCTGAACAATCATCACATTCATATAATTTGAAGTCTCTCTTAAACCCATATTTATCATGGCGATAGGCATATCTTTTAAAACCCAATCGCTTATTGTTTGGACAAATATATTCATCGTTAATTTCGTCATAACCCCAATTTTGAGTGTTAAAGATGTCGCTTTTATATTTTTTAGTTTTATCTTTTATAAACATACCGTAGGTTATAAGTGGTATTCGATTAAAATCATCTATAATTGCCATATAATTGGGTTCGCTACCATAACCTGCATCAGCTACAATATATTCAGGTAAATGACCGTAGGTCTCTTGAATTGAATTTAAAAATGGTATCATCGTTCTTGTATCAGTCGGATTTTGATACACATTATAAGATAAAACGAATTGAGAATTTGTCGCTATTTGTAAATTATAACCTGGCTTGAGTTGTCCATTTTTCATATGATCTTCTTTCATTCTCATAAATGTGGCATCATGATCTGTTTTAGAATAACTATTTCTATCCTTTAAAATAGATTTTTGGACGTCGTATTTATGCTTTCGCCCAGAGTAATCATTAATTTGCTTTTTATATTGTTTAATTTTAGTTCTTTTGAGCCGTATTTGTTTTCTTATTTTAGTACATTTTTCATTATCGATATGTTGATTTAAATCTTCGATTTCTTTATCCAAATGACTACCAATCAAATCTATTTCTTCCTTTGTTAAGTCATTATCGTGATCTTTTTTAATCTCAGGTATGATTTTATTTGTTATCAATTCATGATAGAGTGCTTTAGAATCTTCATTCATTTTTGTCTCATGGTTTTGAATACTCTTTTTCCATACAAATGTATATCGATTGGCATTCGCCTCAACTTTCGTACCATCAATAAAAATGGCCTGATCATCTATAAGATGTTGTTTCAAACACTGACTATGAAATTGAATAAATAATGATTCTAATAAAGCATCTACTTTTGGATTGACTCTAAATCGATTAATCGTTTTATAAGAAGGCTTTTGATTTTGTGATAGCCACATCATCCGGATGCTATCATTAAGTAATTTTTCTATCTTACGACCTGAAAACACAGATTGTGTGTAGGCATATAGAATGACTTTTAACATCATTTTGGGATGGTATGAGGTTGCACCACGATGATGTCTGAATTCATCGAATTCAGTTTTAGGAATTGTTTCTACAATATCATTGACATGTCGTGACATATCATTTGTGGGGATAAGAACTGAAGTTTCCAATGGTAGAGTAAGTTGAGTCATGTTATAATCTTTATACATAAGGCACCTCGTTAATTTAGTTTAGTGACATTTATTAAATTATACGAAAGTGCCTTATTTTTTTAAAGTATTTCAATGTAAAATTACATATAAATACAAAGTATTTTGGCGAGACTCTTGAGGGAACAGGACAAGCTGAAGACTACAGGCTGAAGCTGTCCCCTAAGAAAGCGAGCCAACAATACGTAGTATTGTAAATAAAGAAGCCAGTAAATGAATTTATAATAAACTCATTTACTGGCTAATTTGTTAGAAATTATGTCCCAGCCTCTTTTTTATTTATAAAAATATTTAATATCATAAAAAATTAAGATTATGTTAAAATGTTCTATGGACTTTTTTATAGGAGGCAAGAGTGTTGATGAACCATCAACTTAAACAGGAAATCATTGACTATGCGTATTCCATTGGTATAGATAGTATTGGTTTTACTACTGCTGATCCTTTCGATGAACTGAAACAAAAGTTAGTAGATTATCATGAAAAAGGTTATGCATCAGGTTTTGAAGAATCAGATATTGCGTTACGAACAGAACCTAAATTATCTTTACCCACAGCGCGTTCTATTATAGCTATTGCTGTTGGTTATCCAAATAAGCTAAAGGGAGCGCCAAAAAGTGTAAAAGGCGATAGAAGAGGAATGTTTGCGAGAGCCTCTTGGGGTCAAGATTATCATTCAATTATGAAAAAAAGATTAGACAAATTAAGTGAATTTATTCAATCTAAGGTTCCTGATGTCGAAATAAAAAGCATGGTTGACACTGGAGTACTTTCAGATCGCGCTGTAGCTGAAAGAGCAGGATTAGGATTCGTTGGTAGAAATGGATTTGTTATTAATCCAAAACTAGGAACTTGGACATATTTAGGAGAAATGTTAGTTAGTATTCCTTTTGAACCGGATGATCCTATATTAGACAGTTGTGGAGATTGTACAATTTGTGTAGATAGATGTCCAACGGGTGCTTTAGTAGGGAATGGTCAACTGAATTCTCAAAAATGTATCAGCTTTTTAACTCAAACTAAAGGATATTTAAAAGATGAGTATCGATATAAAATTGGTAATCGTCTTTATGGTTGTGATACTTGTCAACAAGTTTGTCCGAAAAATAGAGGCATTAATACAACTCACGAAGATATTATTTTAGAACCAGAAATATTAAAGCCACGTTTAGTTCCATTGTTACAAATGAGTAATAAAGAATTTAAAAATACTTATGGTCATTTGGCAGGAGCATGGAGAGGTAAGAAACCTATACAGCGGAATGCAATTATTGCACTTGCACATTTTGGTGAAGAAACGGCTATTCCTGAATTAAAGGAAGTGGCATTGAATGATCCAAGACCCATGATAAGAGGAACAGCATATTGGGCTATTGGCCAAATACTAGGCGATGATGCAAGAACATTTATTTATGAGCATTTTGATAATGAGATTGAAGAAGTTCAAGTTGAAATGAGAAAAGGACTAGAAATGAGGAAATAAAAATGACAAACCATATTGTGTTATTCCAACCAGAAATACCTGCAAACACTGGGAATATTGCACGTACATGCGCAGGTACCAATACACACTTGCATTTAATTAAACCATTAGGCTTTAGTACAGATGACAAGATGCTAAAACGAGCTGGATTAGATTATTGGGAACATGTTAATATCAC
>NZ_PSXZ01000023.1:0-2868 GCF_002931375.1 Pseudoclavibacter sp. RFBJ3
GCCATCGCAGACGCTGGCATCGACGCGGCGGATGTCATCGGCATCGGCACCGACTTCACGGCCTGCACCATGGTGCCGACGCTCGCCGACGGCACCCCGCTCAACGAGGTCGCCGGCTTCGAGACGCGCCCCCACGCCTACGTGAAGCTCTGGAAGCACCACGCAGCGCAACCGCACGCCGACCGCATCAACGACCTCGCCGAGCTGAGAGGTGAGAAGTGGCTGCCCCGGTACGGCGGCCTCATCTCGAGCGAATGGGAGTTCGCGAAGGGCCTCCAGCTCCTCGAGGAGGACCCCGAGGTGTACGCCGCGATGGACCATTGGGTCGAGGCGGCCGACTGGATCGTCTGGCAGCTCACGGGCACCTACATCCGCAACGCCTGCACCGCCGGCTACAAGGGCATCCTGCAGGACGGCGAGTACCCCAGCCGCGAGTTCCTCGCCGCCCTCAACCCCGAGTTCGCCGACTTCGCGGAGGCCAAGCTGGCCCACGAGATCGGCCAGCTCGGCGACGCAGCCGGCACGCTCTCGGCGGAAGCCGCGGCCTGGACCGGCCTGACAGAGGGCATCGCGGTCGCGGTCGGCAACGTCGACGCGCACGTCACCGCCCCTGCCGCGGCCGCGACCGAGCCGGGCCAGATGGTCGCCATCATGGGCACCTCCACCTGCCACGTCATGAGCTCCGACACCCTCGCCGAGGTGCCGGGGATGTGCGGGGTCGTGGACGGCGGCATCGTCGCGGGCCTCTACGGCTACGAGGCCGGCCAGTCGGGCGTCGGCGACATCTTCGCCTGGTACGTCGAGAACCAGGTGCCAGCCCGCTACGAGCGCGCCGCGGCCGAACTCGGCATCTCCGTGCACGAGCACCTCACCAACCTCGCGGCAGCGCAGCCCGTCGGGGCGCACGGCCTCATCGCCCTCGACTGGCACAGCGGCAACCGCTCCGTGCTCGTCGACCACGAGCTCTCCGGCCTGCTCGTCGGTGCGACGCTCGCGACGAAGGCAGAGGACGTCTACCGCGCCCTGCTCGAGTCGACGGCCTTCGGCACGCGCACGATCGTCGAGACGTTCAACGCCTCCGGGGTTCCCGTGACGGAGTTCATCGCGGCCGGCGGTCTGCTCAAGAACGCGTTCCTCATGCAGACCTACAGCGACATCCTCGGCATGCCGATCTCAACGATCGACAGCGCGCAAGGTCCGGCGCTCGGATCCGCCATCCACGCGGCGATCGCTGCAGGCGCGTACCCGGATGCACGCGCCGCGGCGGCAGCCATGGGGCGCGTGACGCGCGCCAAGTACGTCCCGAACCCGGAGGCGGTCGCCGCGTACGACGAGCTGTACGCCGAGTACGCCGAACTCCACGACCACTTCGGGCGGGGCGCGAACCAGGTCATGAAGCGCCTCAAGCGACGCCGCCGCGAGGCGCTCGCCAGCGCATCCGCTGCCCCAGCCCCGGCAACCCGCGAGGAGGTCAACGCATGAGCATCCAGACCTCCGGCACCACGCCCGTCATCACGGCCGAGACGCAGACGAGCATCGACACCATCCGCGCCGAGGTCGCGACCCTCCACGACGAGCTCGTCCGCTACGGGCTCGTGGTCTGGACGGGCGGCAACATCTCCGGCCGCGTGCCGGGCACGGAGCTGTTCGTGATCAAGCCGTCCGGAGTCAGCTACGACGACCTGGCCGCCGACAACATGATCCTCTGCACCCTCGACGGCGAGGTCGTACCCGGCACTCCCGGCTCCGATCGCTCCCCCTCGAGCGACACGGCGGCGCACGCGTACGTCTACCGGAACATGCCCGAGGTCGGCGGGGTCGTGCACACGCACTCCGACTACGCCGTCGCGTGGGCGGCGCGGGGCGAGCCCATCCCATGCGTGATCACCGCGATGGCGGATGAGTTCGGCGGGGAGATCCCCGTCGGCCCGTTCGCGATCATCGGCGACGACTCGATCGGCCGCGGCATCGTCGAGACGCTGCGCGGGCACCGCTCGCGGGCGGTGCTCATGAAGAACCACGGGCCGTTCACGATCGGCAAGGACGCCCGCGACGCCGTGAAGGCAGCCGTCATGGTCGAGGACGTCGCCCGCACCGTGCACATCTCCCGGCAGCTCGGCACTCCGAACCCCATCCCCCAGCAGGCCGTCGACTCGCTGTTCGACCGCTACCAGAACGTCTACGGACAAGACCCGACAGGAGCCCTCAGTTGAGCGCACTCACCACTTCCTTCGACGCCGCTGAGATCTGGTTCTTCACCGGCAGCCAGGGACTCTACGGCGAGGAGACGCTGCGCCAGGTCGCAGGCCAGTCGCAGGCCATCGTCGACGCACTCAACGAGTCGCCGAACACGCCCGTGAAGATCGTCTGGAAGCCGGTGCTCACCGACTCCGACGCCATCCGCCGCGCGGCCCTCGAGGTCAACTCGAACGACAGCGTCATCGGCATCGTCGCGTGGATGCACACCTTCAGCCCCGCGAAGATGTGGATCCAGGGCCTCGACGCGCTCGCGAAGCCGCTCCTGCACCTGCACACGCAGGCCAACGTGGAGCTGCCGTGGGCGGACATCGACTTCGACTTCATGAACCTCAACCAGGCCGCGCACGGCGACCGCGAGTTCGGGTACATCCAGACCCGCCTCGGCATCCCCCGCAAGACGGTCGTCGGCCACGCGTCGAGCGCGAGCGTGACGCGGCAGATCGACAGCTGGTCGCGAGCCGCGGCCGCCTGGCAGGCCGTGCGCACCATGAAGCTCGCCCGCTTCGGCGACAACATGCGCTTCGTCGCCGTCACCGAGGGCGACAAGACGGAGGCCGAGCTGCGCTTCGGCGTGCAGGTCAACACGTGGGGCGTCAACGAGCTCGCCGA
>NZ_PSXZ01000009.1:0-412986 GCF_002931375.1 Pseudoclavibacter sp. RFBJ3
CGGACCTGCTCCTCACGAGCGACCCCACCGTCTCGAGCGCCGCGAAAGGCATTCAAGCCACCGTCCAGCTCAGCATCCCCATCACGACACTCCTCACCCACACCGACACCGGCGTGGACGGCAGCGGAGGCGGAGGCGGAGGCGGAGGCGGAGGCGGAGGCGGAGGCCCGACCGAAACCGGCAGAGATGGCCGCCCTCGCCGCGCCCCGGCGCTGCTCGAGGGCATGTCCCCCATGCCCATCGAAGACGCGAAACACCTCGCCGCGACCGCACCCGCCTTCATCCGCCTCCTCACCCACCCCATCACCGGAGCAATCCAAACCGTCGACGCCTACACCCCCACCGCGGCCATGCGCGCCTTCCTGAAAGCCCGCGACATCCACTGCCGCTTCATCGGCTGCCGCCAACCCGCCACGAACTGCGAACTCGACCACACCATCGACCACCAATACGGCGGCGAACCCGCAATCTGGAACCTCAGCGACTTCTGCAAAAACCATCACATCGTCAAGCACCACACCGCCTGGACCGTCACCCAACACGACGGCGGCACCCTCGAATGGACCACCCCAAGCGGAAAAACCTACATCGATCACCCCGAACCCCACGGCCCCACCTCCACACCCACCGATCAACTCTTCAGACCAGCGGACGAGCACCCAGGGGCCAACTCGAGTGAGCGCTCGGCCCCTGAAGAAGACCCGCCGCCGCGGCTCGGCCCCGCCTCCAGCGCGCCACCGTTCTGACTCGGCGACGCGCCCCCGGGCGGCGCGGTATCCAGACGACGAGTTGCCCCTCCGACGAGCTGTGCGGAGCACGCGACGCCCGAAACGCTGCCCAGACGGCGCGGCACCCAGACGACCCCCTGGCAGCCTGGCGCGGTACCCAGACGACCCCTAACCGCCTGGCGCGCTGCTCGCACGACGCACTACGGACGCGACGCGCTGCCTCCACGAGCCGCACTCGCAGAGGTGCGCCCTCGCTCCTGTGACGAGCGAGGGCGCACCCAAGTGGCAGCCGCGAGTCGCTAGGGTGCTGCCCGCTTCTTCCTACTCCCTGCTTCCTACTTCCTAGCGCCTACCGCCTACCATCGATCAACGACCAATGACCGACTAGGCCGGGCGACGCACCCACGCGGTCGTCTCGCCCGCCAAGTCTGTGCCGCTGTCGAGGTCGCTGCGCAGCAGCACCTCGGCGTCAGCGCCCAGGTCGAACGGCTCGGACCCGAAGTTCGCCACGATCTCCCAGCCGTTCGGGCGGGCGAAGCGAAGCACGTCCGCGCTCCCGCTCGGCAGCCACTCGAGCTGCTCCCCGCTCTGCAGCTCGTGCCGCAGCGCGAGGGCCTTCCGGTAGAGCGCAAGCACCGAACCGGCGTCCTCTTCCTGGAGCTCGACGGCCGACGCGCCGAACCATCCGGGCTGGGGAAGGTGCGCATCCGCTTCCCCGAACCCGAACGATCGACCCTCGGCAACCCAAGGCAGAGGAACACGGCAGCCGTCGCGGCCGATGTCGACACCGGGGTTGCGGAAGAAGGTGGGGTCCTGGCGCTCCGCATCTGGGATGTCTGCGACCTCGTGGAGCCCGAGCTCCTCACCCTGGTACAGGTACGCAGAACCCGGCAGCCCGAGCGTGAACAGGGTCGCCGCCCGCGCCCGACGCAGCCCACCCTCCGCGTCGAGCACAGGGTGCTCGCCACCCGAGAGCAGCCACTCGGAGCCGTGTTTCACGACCGGGTGCCCCTTCTCGCTGCGCTCCGGATGCGGGAGTCCGTAGCGCGTCGCGTGACGCACCACGTCGTGGTTCGACAGCACCCACGTGGTCGACGACCCAGAGCGCTCGGCGAGCTCGAGGTTGTCGGTCACGATGCTCGAGAACTGGCGGGCATCGAAGTCGGCCTCGAGGAGATCGAAGTTGAACGCCTGCCCGAGCCCCTCCGGGCTCGCGTAGCGCGGGCGGCGATCACGCTCGACCCACGCCTCGGCGACGGCCGTCCGCGGTGGGTCGTACGAGTTGAAGACCTTGCGCCACTCGGCGTAGACCTCGTGCACGTCGTCGCGGTCGATGATGGGGTGATTGCCGTCGAAGGGCATCGCGTCGAGCACCGCCTTCGACGGCAGCTCGCCGCTGAGGTCCTTCGTCAGCATGTGGGCGACGTCGATGCGGAAGCCGTCAACACCTCGGTCTGACCAGAACCGCAGGGTGTGCAGGAAATCGGCCCGCACCTCTGGGTTCGCCCAGTTGAAGTCGGGCTGCTCGACCGCGAAGTTGTGGAAGTACCACTGGCCGTCCTCGACACGATGCCAAGCCGGTCCGCCGAACACCGACTCCCAATCCGTGGGCGCCTCCGCCCCGTCCGGCCCATTGCCGTCGCGGAAGATGTAGCGGTCGCGCTCCGGGGAGCCCGGCCCAGCGGCAAGAGCCGCCTGGAACCACTCGTGCTGGTCGGACGAGTGGTTCGGGACGATGTCCACGATCACGCGGATCCCGGCCCCGTGCAGGGCCGCGACCATGCGGTCGAAGTCCTCGAGCGTGCCCAGGCGGGGATCCACGTTGCGGTAGTCGGCAACGTCGTAGCCGCCGTCGGCGAGCTCAGACGGATAGAAGGGGCTGAGCCAGACGGCGTCGATGCCAAGCGCCTGCAGGTACGGCACCTTCGCGGTGATGCCCGGCAGGTCGCCGAGCCCGTCGCCGTTGGCGTCCGCGAAGCTGCGCGGATAGATCTGGTAGACCGCCGCCTGACGCCACCAGTTGGCGTCCTGCGGGCGGGCGCGGGTGAGGACGTCGGTCTCTGCGGAGAAGGTCGAGCTCATAGTTGGGTATTCCTCGGGTTGTTGGTGGTCTGTGACTGAGAGAGGGTTCTGGGTTCAAGAGGGCTCGCGGTAGGCGCGAGATGCTCCTGTGGAAGCGCGTGCAGCGTCCGCGAAGCGGTCATCCCTTGACGGCGCCCTGCGTGACGCCCTCCATGACCCACCGCTGCGTGAACAGGTAGGCGATGAGCGCCGGCGCCATCGCCATCAGGTAGGAGGCGAAGGACACGTTGTAGTTGTTGCTGAACTGGGTCTGGAAGATCTTCTGCACCACGGGCAGGGTCTGCATCGCCGGGTCGGAGATGATGAGCGACGGCATCATGAAGTCGTTCCAGGAGGCGAGGAAGGCGAAGATGCCGACCGTCGCGCTCATCGGGGCGAGGAGCGGGAAGATGACCCGCCAGAACGTCTGCCACGTGCTGGCGCCGTCGATGCGGGCGCTCTCCTCGAGCTCGCCCGGGATCGACCTCAGGAACGCGGTGAAGAGCAGGATCGAGAAGCTGAGCTGGAACATGACGTGGAGGATGATGACGCCGACCGGGTTGTCGAGCCCGAAGAGTCCGCTCATCTGGATCTGCGGGAGGGCAACAGCCGGGAAGGGCAGGAACATCGCCGCCAGCAGGTAGTAGAAAGAGCCCCGGAAGAACCGGTTGTTCCAGTTGCGCGTGATGGCGTACGAGGCGAGAGCCGCGAGCAGGATGACGCCCGCGACGGTGCCCGCCGTGATGAACACGGAGACGCTGAACGCCTGCGGGAAGTTGGTGAGGTTCCAGGCCTCGACGAATCCGTCGAAGCTGAAGGGCGCAGGCAGCGCGAACACGTTGCCGCTGACGGCCTGAGAGGTGGTCTTGAAGGCGGTCACCACGGTCACGTAGAGCGGGATGAGCACGGTCACGGCGCAGAGGAGCAGGATGATCGTCGTCGACCATCGACCTCGTCCGCCACGGTTCCTGCTCGCGGGGGCCACTCGTGCGCGGCTGACGATGGGCTGTTGAAGTGCCATCAGAGTTGGTTCTTTCCCTGGGTGAGGCGGAGCTGGAGGAGGGAGATGACGACGACGAGGACGAAGAAGAACGTCGCGTTGGCCATCTGGTAGGCGTAGTCGCCGCCGCTGAAGCCGGTGAAGATCGTCATGGCGATGCTTCTGGTCGACGTGCCCGGGCCCCCGTCCGTGAGGCCGACGATGATGTCGTAGGCGTTGAGGAAGTTCTTGAAGCCGAGGATCACGTTGATGACGACGTAGCCGGCGACGAGCGGAAGCGTGATCTGCAGCATCTGCTGCCATTTCGAGGCCCCATCGAGGTCGGCCGCCTCGTAGACGTCGCCGGGAACCGCGAGGAGACCGGCGATGTAGATGAGCAGCGTGCCGGGGATCGCCTGCCAGGCCGTCACGATGACGATGCCGATCCACGCGAGGTTCGGGTTCGCGAGGATGCTCTCCGACAGCCACGGGATGTTCAGACTCTGCCCGAGCGCCGGCACGGCGTTGGAGAACAGGAAGTTGAACACGAACGCGATGACGATGCCCGAGATGACCATGGGGATCACGAACACGGTGCGCAGAGGAGCCTTGAGGCGGATGCGCGCGACGAGGCCGATCGCGAGGAGGAACGCGAGCACGTTGACGAGGATCACCGTGACGGCCGCGAAGCCCATCGTGAACCCGTAGCTCTGCCAGATGGCGGGGTCGCCGAACATGGCGATGTAGTTGGTGATGCCGACGAAATTCCATTCGCCGAAGCCGATGGAGTTCGTGAAGCTGAAGAAGATGCCGATGACGGCGGGGATGGTGATGGCGATCGTGAAGAGCACGAGCGTCGGGACGAGGAAGAGATAGTGGACGCGGTCGATGCGACGTGAGCTTCGCGGCCTGATCTTCTTGCCTTCGCGGGCGGCTTCCTCGGTGCGGATCGCCTCCGTGGTGGTTGCCTCGATGGTGGTCGACATTGGTGTCTCCGGTCCGGTTCTTGATCGAGTTGGGCTGGCCGTCATTGGCGCAGCGCGAGGCGGGCCCAGTCGGCGTCGAGCGTGCTGAGCGTCGAGTCGACGCTCGCTCCCCCGGTGACGAGTCCCTGCATGTAGTTCTCGGTGGGGATCGTCAGCGGGATCGCCTTCGACGGCCCCTGGTAGAAGGCGGCGTTCTCGTAGTAGGGCTGGAGTTCGACGAGCCGCGGGTCGGTGACCGGGTCGGCGTCGACGGTCGTGCCGAAGCCGAGCTGGGCCGCGTTGTAGGCGTTGATGACCTCCGGCTGGAAGAGGTACTGGAGGAACTCGCGCGCCTCCTCCTTGTGCTTGGAGGCCTCCGGGATCCAGGCCGCGAGGTCGATGTTGACGCGCACCTCCCGGTCGTCGGCGTTCTCCGTCATCGGGAGGGGGAACATGCCGAGGTTCGCGTCCGGGTTGGTCTTGGCGATCTCGCCGAGCGCCCACGGCCCCTGCAGGTACATGGCAGCCTTGCCCTCGGCGAAGGCCACGTTGCCGTCGCCGTAGCCCCGGCTGCCAGCATCCGCGTTCGTGTAGGTGCTGGCGAGCTCCGTCATCCGCGTGACCGGGTCGGTCATGGTCGACTCGAACGAGACGGGCGAGTCGGGCCCGACATCGGTGCCGAGCTCGTTGAGCTCGTCGTAGAAGCCCGCGACGTCGATCGAGCCGCCAACCGTGTAGTCGAACCATCCCTGGCTCACCGTCCACGGGTCCTTGAAGGTGGCGTAGAACGGATCGACGCCGGCCGACTTGAGCTGATCGCAGACCTCGATGAGCTCGCTGTAGGTGGTCGGCACCTCGAGGCCCTGCTCTTCGAAGATGTCCTTGTTGTAGATGACGGATGCGGCCATGACCGAGTAGGGCAGCACGCTCGTGCGCCCCGGGTAGCTGGCGTACTGGTCGACGAGGCCCTGGATCTCCGGCAGGATGCGGTCGGCCTCGGGCAGGTCGGACAGGTCTGAGAGCGCGCCGCGTTCCATGAAGCGGGCCATCTCCATGTTGTAGTTGAGGAGCCCCAGGTCCGGCGGGTTGCCGCGAAGGAACCCGGCCTGCAGGTTGGAGGAGGTGTCGAGGACCACTCGCACCTCGCTCTGCGAGGAGTTGTAGTCCTGGATGAGCGCTCGGAAGTACGGGATGGCTTCCGGCTTGCTCAGGAAGAAGCGCACCTCGGTGGGCCCAGTACTGGTGCAGGCTGCGAGTCCTGAGCCGGCGAGCGCGATCACGAGCGCGGCGACAAGCGCACGCAGCAGGGCGCGGGGCCGGAAGCGTTTCGAAGGTGTTGGCACGTCGTTGTCCCTTGGGCTGAGCTGGCCGCTGCGGACGCTGACCAGACATTGAAACGAACACTAAATTTTGTGTCTAAATTTACTGCTGGAGGTAATGTAAACCCACGGCCAGCGAAAGGTCAACACCGTGTTCAGCCTTCCCAGCACCCCACCTCCCCTGAAGCGCACCAACCTGCAGCTGCTGCTCGAGTACGCCTGGAGCTCCGAGGCATTCACCGCGACGGATGCCATGAGCATCGGCCTCACGAGGTCGACCATCATCGACCTCCTCGACGAGCTCGCCTCGTGCGGGCTCATCACCGAGCTCCCCAACTCGCGACAGGACGGCAGCTATCAGAAGGGGCGACCCGCGCGCCGCTTCGAGTTCGCGGCGGACGCAGGAGTCGTCGTCGGCGTCGACGCCGGACGCGAGCATCTGACGACGACCGTGTCGAACCTGCGCGGCTCGACGATCAGCACCGGCCAGGTCGAGGTCGACCCGGAGGCCGACTCCCCCGAGACGAGGCGGGATCTCCTGCGCCGGGTCGTCACCGACCAGCTCGGCGTGACCGGGCACGCCTTTGAGGAGGTCGCGGCGATCTGCATCGGCGTCCCAGCGCCCGTCGACGCGCGCGGCACCTCCCCCACGCACGTCGACAGGTTCTGGCAGCGCACCAACCCGGACTTCGTGACGGTCTTCGAGGAGCAGATCCCGATCATCCGCGTCGAGAACGACGCCCTGCTCGCCGCCGTCGCGGAGGGCAGCGTGGGCGGAGGCGTCGGCAGCAGCGACTTCGTGACCTTCCTGAGCGGCGAACGCTTCGGTGCGGGCATCGTCGTCGATGGGCGACTGCTCCGTGGCGCCCACGGCGGGGTCGGCGAGATGCTCGGCCTCGACCTCGTGGCCGGCGCGGGAGGCGTCGACGGCCTCGGGCTGCGCGCGGCGCGGCTCGCCAGGGCGGCCGTCGCCGACGGGAACGTGCTGCCCGGGAGCCCACTCCTGCGGGTGGAGCCGGACCAGATCGACGGCAAGCTCGTGCTCGAAGCGGCCAGGGACGGAGACCCGGACGCTCGTCGGGTCGTCACGGAAGTCGGCGGAGTGCTGGCTCGCATCGTCGGCCTCGTCGCAAGCCTCTTCGACCCCGAGCGGGTCATCATCGCGGGAGGCGTCGCGCCGGGCGCCGACGGCATCATCGCGGCGGCCCGGGAGGAACTCCCCGCGCTCCTGCACCTGCCCGTGCCGCAACTCGTGCGCTCAGAACTCGGCGCCGGAGTCGTGTCGATCGGCGCCGTGCAGCACGCCCTCAGCTCCGTGAGGGGCAGCATCCTCGACCTCTGAACGAGGAGCTCCCCGAACGAGGACTCCCTGAACACGGGCCGCCTGAGCGCGCAACACGCCCGCACGGAATGCGAGCGGGCGGGCCGCTGTTCGATCTGTGGGGCCGCGCATGAGCGGGTCCCGCGATCCGAAAGGCAGTCCCAGTGGACCTCTTCTCCCCCTTGACTCTCGGCGACATCGAGCTCGCCAACCGTGTCGTCATGGCGCCACTGACCCGCACCCGCGCAGACGCTGCAGGCGTACCGGGTGAGCTCGTCGCGGAGCACTACGCGCAGCGCGCGAGCCTCGGCCTGATCATCACCGAGGGCACCTACCCGAGCGCCGAGTCGCGCGCCTACCCGGGCCAGCCGGGCATCGTCACCCCCGAACAGGCCGAGGGCTGGCGCCGCGTCGCCGAGGCCGTGCACGCCCGCGGCGGGCGCATCGTGATGCAGCTCATGAATGGCGGCCGCGTCTCGCACACCGACATCACGGGCACCGACCGGATCGTCGCTCCGAGCGCCATCGCGATCGACGGCGAGGTGCGCACCCCGAACGGGAAGCTCCCCTACCCGGTTCCGCACGCACTCACGACGGCTGAGCTCGCCGAGGTCCGCGAGGAGTTCGTGGATGCCGCCAGGCGCGCCATCGAGGCCGGCCTCGACGGCGTCGAGATCCACGGCGCGAACGGCTACCTCCTGCACGAGTTCCTCTCGCCCGTATCGAACCAGCGCACCGACGAGTACGGCGGCTCGCCCGCGGCCCGCGCCCGGTTCGTCGTCGAGGTGACGGCAGCCGTCGCGGAGGCGATCGGCGCGGGACGCGTCGGCGTGCGCCTGTCACCCGCCCACAACATCCAGGACGTCGTCGAGACGGACGAGGCCGACGTGCGCGCAACGTACGACGCGGTGGCGGATGGCCTCGCCCCGCTCGGCCTCGCGTACCTGAGCGTGCTGCACGCCGACCCGGAAGGCGCGCTGGTGCAGGACCTGCGGGCCCGCTTCGGCGGCGCCTTCATCGCGAACAGCGGCTTCAGCAGCGTCACGACCCGCGAGGAGGCCCTCAACCTCGTCGGCCAGGGCAACGCGGATGCGGTGGCCGTCGGCCGCCTCGCGATCGCGAACCCCGACCTCGTCGAGCGCTGGCAGGGCGACCACCCCGAGAACGAGCCGAACCCGGCGACCTTCTACGGCGAAGGGGCGGTCGGCTACACCGACTACCCGCGGCTCTCCGCGTAACCAGCGCAGCCCAGCGAGGCGCGCGCCACCCTGCCAGAACGGCAGAACGGCAGAACGGCAGAACGGCAGAACGGCAGCTCGCGCACGACGCCACCCGGATGATCTCCGGGTGGCGTCGTGCGCGGCGCGATCACGCACCGATGTCGTGCGTCGCCGCACCACACCGCCATTGCGGATCTCTGCGCCCGTGCTAGCATGCGTTATACGATTAACTGATCCACGAGGAGGTGGGCAATGGCGAGACGCCCCAAGACGACGACGATGTCACAGGTGGCAGAGCACGCCGGTGTATCGCAGGCCACGGTGTCGCTGGTCCTCAACAATGTCGCGGGATCCCGCGTCGCCGAGGCCACCAAGGAGCGCGTTCTGGAAGCGGTCCGCGAGCTCGACTACCGGACGAACGCCTTCGCGAAGACCCTGCGGAGCGGCGAGTCCGAGATGATCGGCTTCATCTCCGACGAAGTGGCCAGCTCCCCCTTCGCCGGCGGGCTCCTGAAAGGCGCACAGCGCCTCGCTTGGGAGAACGGCAACGTGATCCTGACCGTCGACACCTACAACGACGCTGGACTCGAGCAGGCCGCCGTCGAGATGATGCAGTCCTACCGAGTGCGCGGCGTCGTCTACGCCTCGATGTACCACCGGGTCCTCGATGTCCCCGAGGCACTCAGCGGAGTGCCCACCGTCGTCGTCAACGCGGAGGACCGCGCCGGCCTCGTGCCGAGTGTGTTCCCCGACGAGGAGATGGGTGGCTACGCGGCAACGCGCCAGCTGCTCGACGCAGGCCACACGAAGCTGGCGATGATCAACATCCAGCCCCAGATCAGCGACCTGCCAGCCGGCATCGGACGCCTCGCCGGGTTCCGGCGCGCGCTCACCGAAGCTGGCCTCTCACCGAGGCCCGAGTGGATCCTCCCCGGCACCGGAATCGTCGAGGATGGCCTGCGACTCACGAAGGAGCTCATGGCGGGCGACGACCGACCTACGGCGATCTTCTGCGGCAACGACCGAACCGCCTGGGGCGCCTACCGCGCCCTCGAGGCCCTCGGCCTCAGTGTGCCAGACGACTGCTCCATCATCGGCTTCGACAACCACGAGATGCTCGCGCCCCACCTCGACCCCGGCCTGACCACGGTCGCCCTTCCCTACGAGCAGATGGCGCGGACCGCCATCGACCTGCTCCTCGAACCGACATCCTCCCCATCCCTTCACATCCCACTCGAGTGCACCGTCGTGACTCGCGGGTCTGTAGCAAAGGCCAAAGCATGACCACGAAGATCACCCTCCCGGCACGCAAACCACGGCAGTCCCGGCAGCCGCGCCGCCCGCGACGAGATTTCAGAACTGAAGTCCGCCGCGCCATGCGGAGCTGGCAGTTATACGTATTACTCCTCCCCGCACTCGCCTCGGTGCTGGTCTTCAAGTACTGGCCCATGTACGGCGCGCAGATCGCCTTCCGCAACTACAACCCGGCAGACGGATTCGCCGGGAGCCCCTGGGTGGGGCTCGAGCACTTCGAGCGCTTCGTCACCTCGTTCCAGTTCGAGCGGCTCATCGCGAACACCCTGACGCTGAACGCACTCGGGCTGCTCATCGCGTTCCCCGTGCCGATCATCCTGGCGCTCATCGTCAACCAGCTGCAGAGCGAGCGCTTCAAGAAGTTCACGCAGACCGTCCTCTACTCGCCGTCGTTCATCTCGGTGGTGGTCGTCGTCGGCATGATCTACCTGCTCTTCTCGCCGAGATCCGGAATCGTCAACAACGCCATCACGGTGTTCGGCGGCGACCCCATCTTCTTCATGGGCTCGGCGGAGTGGTTCAGGCCCCTCTACATCGGCTCGGACATCTGGCAGAACGCAGGATTCTCGATGATCGTCTACCTCGCCGCCCTGACCGCCATCGACCCGTCGCTCCACGAAGCGGCGCGCGTCGACGGGGCCAACAAATGGCAGCGGATCCGGCACATCGACATCCCCGGGATCCTCCCCGTCATCACGATCCTCTTCATCCTCGCGATCGGGAACCTCTTCAACCTCGGCTTCGAGAAGGTCCTCCTCATGCAGACCGACCTCAACCTGCCGACCTCCGAGGTCATCCAGACCTACGTGTACCAAGCCGGCCTCAAGCAGGCCCAGTTCAGCTACTCGGCCGCCATCGGCCTCTTCAACTCCCTCATCAACATGGTGCTGCTCCTGACCTTCAACTGGGTCGCGAAGCGTGCAGGCCAGTCGACTCTCTGGTGATGAACATGACCTCAACGGCCTCACGCCCCCAATCCGATGCACCCGCGCCGCTCGACCACGGCGCGCGACCCCGGGTGGCTCCCCGCCCTGTCCCGCGCCGACGAGACCCCTGGCGCAAGCGCATGGCAGACCCGGTCTTCAACACCTTCGCGGTTGGGACCCTGCTGCTCGCCATCGCCGCCGTCCTGTACCCGCTGTACTTCATCGTGATCGCCTCCGTCAGCGAACCCGCCGAGATCCTCAACGGCAACGTCTGGCTGTGGCCCCAGGGGTTCACCCTCGAGGGCTACGCCAGGATCTTCGCGGATGCAGCCATCTGGCAGGGCTTCGGGAACTCCGTGCTCTACACGAGCGTCGGCACCCTCATCAGCGTCGTGTCGATCCTCTGCGGCGCCTACGCGCTCTCGCGGAAGGACCTGTACGGGCGCAAGGTCCTCATGCTCGTCTTCATCCTCACGATGTTCATCGACGGCGGGCTCATCGCCCGGTACCTCGTCGTGCGCGACCTCGGCATGCTGGACACGATCTGGGCCGTCGTGCTCCCCGGCGCGGTCGGCGTCTGGAACCTCATCATCGCGAGGGCCTTCTTCGAGAACAACGTCCCGAGCGAGCTCCGGGAAGCCGCTCAGATCGATGGAGCGAACGACTTCCGCTTCTTCTTCCAGATCGTGCTCCCGCTCTCGAAGCCCCTCATCTTCCTCATGATCATGATCCACCTCGTCGCGAACTGGAACGCCTTCTTCGACGCCCTCATCTACCTCGACGACGAGAGCAAGTACCCACTCCAGCTTGTCCTCCGAAACGTGCTCATCCAGTCGGAGGTCAACTCCGCAGGAGGCACGGGCGCAGTCGATTCCTACGCCGCCGCTCAGCGCCTGGGCGAGCTCATGAAGTACGGAATGATCGTCATCTCGAGCCTGCCGCTGCTCATCGTTCTGCCCTTCATGCAGAAGCACTTCACCAAGGGTGCCCTTCTCGGCGCCGTCAAGAGCTGAACAGCTCCTCATCCCACCATCGCTCGACAAGAAAGACAGAACGAACATGAAACAGCGACGTTTCGCGACCTCGATCGCCCTCGTGACCGTGAGCGGCCTCCTGCTGACCGGATGCACAGGCGGCAGCGGCGGCGGCGAGCTCACCGACCTCTCCTCCGACTACGGATTCAACGCCGAAGGGCTGCCCATCGTCACCGAGCCTCTGAGCCTCACGTTCGGAGGCACCAAGTCGGCGCTCGCCCCCGACTACGCCTCCATGGAACTCGTCCAGCAGTGGGCAGAGGACACCAACATCACGATCGACTGGCGCAACCTGCCCGAGCAGGTCTACGCCGAGAAGAAGAACCTCATGCTGGCCGGAGACGAGCTCCCCGACGTGCTCTTCAACTCGGGCCTGAGCGACTCCGAGATCGTCCAGAACGGCTCGAACGGCACCCTCATCCCACTCGAGGACCTCATCGCAGCGCACGCGCCCACCCTGTCCGGCATCCTCGACGCTCGACCTGACATCAGGGCCGCGCTCACCGCATCCGACGGGCACATCTACACGCTCCCCTCCGTCGAGGAGCTCGGCATCCTCCAGTACCCGAACTTCCTCTACATCAACAAGCAGTGGCTCGACACCCTGGGCCTCCCGATGCCGACCACGATCGACGAATACCAGGCTGCGCTCGAGGCGTTCAAGACACGCGACCCGAACGGCAACGGCAAGGCCGACGAGGTCCCACTTTCGTTCCGAACCGACTCCTTCGCCGCCAACCCCTCCGACCTCATCACCGCCCTCGGCGGCCAGCCGGAGAACAACGACCACCGCATCGTCCGCGACGGGACCGTGGAATTCACCGCCAACACCAGCGAGTACCGTGCCGGCGTCGAAGCGCTCGGCGAGTGGTACGCGGACGGGCTCATCGACCCCGAATCGTTCTCGCAGGACGACGTCGCCTACCTGTCCAAGGGCAAGGCGGAGACGCCGATCCTCGGGTCCTTCTTCTGGTGGGAACTCGAAGAGATGGTCGGCGAGGACAAGAGCGGCGACTACGAGCTGGTCGGCGTCCTCGAGGGCACGAACGGCGAGCGCCTCGCGAGCGTCTCCAACAACCAGGAGATCAACCGCGGCGCCATGGCGCTCACCCGCGCCAACCAGTACCCGTCAGCGACCATCCGCTGGGCAGATCGCCTCTTCGACCCGGTCATGTCGGCCCAGACCAGCTGGGGACCCATCGGCGTGACGCTGGAAGAGGACGCAGCTGGCCTCCTCGTGCAGATCCCCGCCCCGGAGGGCGAGTCCGAAGGCGAACGACGCCAGAAGGTCGCCCCGGGCGGCCCCAAGATCACGACAGCCGAGGACTTCGAGACGGTCGTCGCGCCAGAGCCCCGCGCGAAGCTGCGCCAGGACCTCGTGAACGAGAACTACGCGCCATACGCCGCCAACGAGGCGTACCCACCAGTGCTGCTGTCGAACGAGGAGCTCGACCAGACCGCCTTCGCGCTCACCGACATCAACAGCCTCGTGAAGGAGAAGTTCGCGAGCTGGGTCGTGAACGGGAACATCGACGCCGAATGGGAGAGCTACACGTCTCAGCTCGAGGGTCTCGGCGTCGCAGAGGTCACCGACATCTACCAGCAGGCCTACGACCGGTTCCAGCAAGGCGGCGAGTAGCCGAGGTGCGGCGGGACTCTCCCGGTCCCGCCGTCATCGCGCCTACCCCGTCCGAAGCGCAGAACCGCCCCGCACGAGCTGCCACCGGCAGAGATCAGCTGCCTGAGCTCACGTGCAAGAGATCTCACGTGAGCGCTCACCCGTGAGTGCTCACCTTCAAGAACGGAACGCATCCATGACCATGACTCCCCCGACGACCACGGCCGTCACCCCGCTGCGGCCATCCGCTCACTTCACGTCCCACACGTCCTGGCTGAACGACCCGAACGGACTCGTCTACCACCAGGGCGTCTACCACCTGTTCTTCCAGACGAACCCGTTCGGCAGCACCTGGGGCAACATCTCCTGGGGGCACGCCACGTCCACCGACCTCGTGTCCTGGACGGAGCAGGCCGTCGCGATTCCCGCGACCGACGAGGAGATGGCGTTCTCGGGAAGCGCCGTCGTCGACACCCGCAACACGGCCGGCTTCGCGAACGACGGCGAGACGGCCCTCGTCGCCATCTACACGAGCGCACGCCCACCCGTGGGAGAGAAGCCCGGCCTGCAGGCGCAGTCGCTCGCCTTCAGCACCGATGACGGCGCCACCTGGACGCGGTACGCGGGGAACCCGGTCCTCGACATCGGCTCGTCCGAGTTCCGAGACCCGAAGGTCTTCTGGCACGGCGGCGACGACGGCAACTGGGTCATGGTGGTGGTGGATGCGGTCGCCAGGAAGGTACTGTTCTACACCTCGAACAACCTCATCGACTGGACGTTCGCGTCGGACTTCGGGCCAGCGCACGCGACGAGTGGCGTCTGGGAATGCCCCGACCTCTTCCCGCTCCGAGTCGAGGAGACCGGGGAGACGCGGTGGGTGCTGATCGTGAGCATGAACCCCGGAGCGCGGGCCGGCGGGTCCGGCACGCAGTACTTCGTCGGCGACTTCGACGGCACCACCTTCGTCGCCGAGCGCCTGACCGCCTCCGACGATCTTGAGGAGTACGACTGGCTCGACCACGGGCGGGACTACTACGCGGCCGTTTCCTTCGACAACGCCCCGGACAACCGCCGCCTCATGATCGGCTGGGCGAGCAACTGGGACTACGCCAACGAGACGCCGACCTCGCCGTGGCGCTCCGCGATGTCGCTCGTCCGCGAGATGAGGCTCGTGCGCTGTGCCGACGGCCGCCACCGGCTGGGTCAGGTTCCGGTCATCGGGGAAGGCCACGCGGGCATGACCATCTCGGAGCACACGATCGCCGTCGAGCCGGGCAGTAGGTCGACGATCGTGCTCGACAGCGACGGGGCTACCGACGAGCAGGTGCTGGTCCACTTCGATCGCGACGGGGACTCCGCCAGCCTCACCGTCGAGCGCGGGAGCAGCGGCATCGTGGACTTCCACCCCCGGTTCGCGGCCCCCAACCGAGTACCGATCGGCGCGCACATCGCGTCACCCATCGACGTCAGGATCGTGGTGGACGCGACCGTCATCGAGATCTTCCTCGCCGACGGCACGCAGACGGTGACGGAGCAGGTCTTCCCCAGCGTCGCGCTGAGCCGCGCACGAACACAGCAGTGAGCAGCGGCACGGATCTCGGATCACGTGGGACAGTTGGCCATGCGCATCGCCGACTTCCCCGTGCCTGATTCCGCCGCCGCCCGAGGCGCGCTCGAGCTGGCGCTCCAATACCAGACGGCGTCGCTCACCGCCCACGCCGTCCGCTCGTGGCTGTGGGCGGAGGGCATCGCCGCGGTCGAGGGCCGAGCTGGTGTCGACCACGAGCTGCTCTACGTCGCAGCTCTCCTCCACGACATCGGGACGACGACGGAGTACGACAACCAGACCGTCTCCTACGAGCACGCGGGTGGGCACGTCGCCGTCGCCCTGACGGCCGGCGCGGGCTGGGCCGCGGAGCGTCGAACGCGGGTCCTCGACGTGATCGTGCGCCACAACTGGACGAGCGTCGACCCACGATTGGATCTCGAGGGGTACCTGCTCGAACGCGCCACCGGCCTCGATATCACCGGGAGCAGGCCGGATGCGCTGCCGGAGGGATTCCTGCGGGAGGTCCTGGCAGCGCATCCGCGAGGCACGCTCGCCGCCGAGTTCGGTGCATGCGTGACCGACCAGGCGGCGAGGAAGCCGACGACCTCCGCCCGCAGGCTCGTCGACGGCGGCCTCCTCCAGAAGCTCGAAATGAACCCGCTCGAGCAGCTCGGGTAGGGGCTGAGTTCCGGCGGTTGCAGAGGCTCCACCGGGACCCATCCCCGTTCTCGTTCAGGTGCACTGCCACCGTCACTCGTAGCGCAGCGACTCCACCGGGTCGGCTCGTGCGGCTCGAGCCGCAGGCAGCGTCCCCGCCAGGAACGCGATGACCATGACGACGAGGATGACCACGCCGATCGAGACCGGGTCGAACGCGATGAGCGTCAGCCCCGGCAGGTCCGCCAGCAGCGTCGTCGCGAGCGAGGCACTGATGACCGTCCCGGCGACCACGGCGACGACCGCACCGATCGCGCTCCCCAGCAAGCCGATGAACGCCGCCTCGATGCTGAAGAGCGTGAACACGCGGCCGCTGCCCATCCCCATGGCCTTCATCAACCCGATCTCGCGAGTTCGCTCCTGCACGGACATCAGCAGCGTGTTGACGATGCCGAAGCTCGCAGCGAGGAGCGCGATCACCGCGAAGGCGTTCAGCACGAGCACGATCCCGTCGATCACCGTCTTGATCGTGCCGAGCTGATCGGCGACGGTGCTCCCGGTGTAGCCGGCATCCGAGAGCCGCTGCTTGAGGAGATCGATGTCGCCGCTGCTCGCATCAGGGCTGAACCAGACCGTGGCCTGTGCGTAGCGCTCAACCTGATCCGCAGGGATCCCGATGTTCTGCGTGGCGTAGAGCTGATCTGTGAGCGCGTCGTTCGGCACGAGCGCTGCCCCCGTCGGCGAGGCGATGCTCTCCTCGGCGACGCCGACGACAACCGCCTGGGTCTCGTGGGTGCCGCGGAGCGCATCCGTGCTGCCGATCGTCACGGTCTGGCCGAGCGCCGCATCCGCGTCGGCGAAGCCGAGCGGCTCGACGTAGGACGTCGGCAGCAGCACCTGCAGCTCGCCGCTCGCATCGTCGGGATCGGAGCCGGCCTGCAGCTGGACGGTCTGACCCTCCACGAGACTTCCCGCCCCCACCGCGAACCTCGTGCCAGCACCGGCCTGCACGAAGTCGACCGAGAGCGACTTCGTGGCCTGCACGTCGACGACACCCTCGATGCTCGCGAGCGACTCCAGGTCGGCGGGCAGGAGCGCGGTGACGGTCGACCCTGGAGGGCCTGCGCTCGCAACGGCGTCCGGGTTGTACTCGAGCGGGCCGGACTCGCCGCTGCCGAAGCCCGTCGCGTCGCTCGTCTTCGTCACCGTCAAGGTGTCCGCCGCCCCCACCCCGTTGACGGTGTCGTCGATGTAAGCGTTGATGCCCGTGCCGAGCCCATTCGTGAGCGTCAGCGTGAACGCTCCGACGAAGATCGCCAGGATCGTGAGGAGCAGGCGAGTCTTCGAGCGGAACGTGTTCGAGACGGCGGTGCCGATGAGGTCCATGGTTCTCATGCCGCCACCTGCGCAGAGTCTTCGACGATCAGGCCATCGCGGATCAGGATGCGGCGATCGCAGCGCGCCGCGAGGTCCTCATCGTGGGTGACGACGATCAAGGTGATGCCGTTCTCCCGGTTCAGACGGAACAGGATGTCCTCGACAACTCCGCCGGTGCCGGTGTCGAGATTGCCCGTCGGCTCATCCGCGAAGATGATCCTCGGATTGTTGACGAGCGCACGCGCGATCACGGTCCGCTGCTTCTGGCCGCCAGACAGGTTGAGGGCCTTGCTCCTCGCCTTGTCATCGAGCTCGAGCTGCTCGAGCGCCGCCAGCCCGCGCTTGCGCCGCTCGCCGCGCGGAACGCCGGCGATTTTCATGGGGAGCACCACGTTCTCGAGCACGGAGACGTTCGGGGTGAGGAAGAACTGCTGGAACACGAAGCCGAACGTCTTGTTCCTGGTTCGGTTGAGCCTCTTCCCCCGCAGCGTCCGGGTGTCGGTGCCCTCCAACTCCACGGTGCCCGAGGTCGGCACGTCCAAGAGCGCGAGCACGTGCATGAGGGTCGACTTCCCCGAGCCGCTCTTCCCGACGATGGCGAGGCTCTCCCCCTCGCGGATGTCGAAGCTCACGCCCTTCAGAGCTTCGAAGCGGTTCTGTCCCCGACCGTACGAGCGACGGACGTCGCGGACGGAGATGATCGGTGCTGGCATGCTGCCTCCTAGCTGGTGCCGAGGTCTCGACCCTCTGATGCTCGCGGCTCCCCGAGCGCCGCGCGTCCCCCGACCGCGGTCACCGAGTACTGCGGATGCGGTACAGCCGTGCTCTCGACGGGGGACGCGCGAGCAAGATGCGGCGGGCACACTTGGTCCATGCAGGAATCCCGCAGCACCGCGCCCGGCCAGGGCAGGCCGCACTCGCCGATGGCAGGCCGCGCCAGGACGCTCCCCCGAGCGCCATCCTGGGTCGTCGACGTGCTGGCTGCGCTCTTCATCGTCGGCGTCGCCGTCATGCCGTTCGGCGGGGATGAGTTTCGACCGAGCACACCCTTCGCGTTCGCGATGGTCCTGGCCCCGGCCGCCCTCCTGCCGTTCCGCCGCCGCTACCCGGTCACCGTGCTCGTCGCGACGCTCGTGATCTACGGAGCCACCGCACTGACCGGAACCCTCTCACCCGGCGTCGTCCTGGCCGCAGCGATGGCGATGTTCAGCGTCGCGACGCAGTCGACCCGCCGCCGGGCGGCCCTCACCGCGGCCCTCGCCGTCCTCGGCGTCGCCCTGCTCAGTCTGTTCGCAGCGCTCGGAAGCGTCTTCGATCCGCGTGCGATCCAGTTCGCGGTCACCATCGCTTTCGCCGCGGCCGCCGGAGACGCGACCCGCTCCCGGCGCGAGTACATCGTCGCGATCACCGAGCGAGCCGAACGCGCCGAGCAGACCCGCGAATCGGAGGCACGCCGCCGTGTCACCGAGGAGAGGCTTCGGATCGCGCGCGACCTGCACGACGCCGTCGCTCACCAGATCTCCGTCATCAGTCTGAACGCCGGGGTCGCCTCGAGCACCCTCCGGACCCGCCCCGAGCGAGCCGAGGACGCGCTCCTCACCATCCGAGGGGCTGCACGCTCAGTGCTCGCCGAGATCGGCGACCTGCTCACCGTGCTCCGCGCCGACGACACAGGCGACGCATCCGCCGCCCCACAGCCTGGACTCGAACGGCTCGACGCCCTCGTCGAGTCGTTCGGCGAAGCAGGACTCCACGTCAAGGTGCGAGCTGAGGGCGAGCTGCAGCAGGTCACGGGCGCGACGAGCCTCGTCGCGTACCGCGTCATCCAGGAATCGCTGACGAACGCGCACAAGCACGGCGCCGAGAACCGCGCGCACGTCCTGCTTGCCCTCACGGAGACGGAGCTGCGCGTCGTGGTCACGAACCCCGTGTCGGGCCCAGTCGCGGCGGCGGACTCGCCCCTTGCCACGGACGAGCCGGACGCCCGCGCGTCGGGCGGGCTCGGGCTCCTCGGCCTCCGCGAGCGGGTCGCCTCGGTGCGCGGCACCGTCACGACAGGCACAGCCGCGGGCGGCTACCGTGTGGCTGTGACCCTCCCCCGGCAGGACCGTCCGCACCTCGGCGCAGCCACCCACGGAGACCCCCGATGACCCGCGTGCTCGTCGTCGACGACCAGGCCCTCATCCGGCAGGCCGTCTCCGACATCCTGGGCCAGGAGCCCGGCATCGACGTCGTCGGCGAGGCACGAAACGGCAGGGAGGCCGTGGCGCTCGTCGCCACGCTGCGACCCGACGTCGTGCTGATGGACATCCGGATGCCGGAGCTCGACGGGATCGAGGCGACCGCCGCCATCTGCGGCGATCCGCGGAACACCGAGGTGCGCGTGCTCATCCTGACCACCTTCGAAGAGGACGAGTACCTGCTGGCCGCCCTCCGCGCCGGAGCGAGCGGCTTCATCGGGAAGGGTGCCGAACCCGACGACATCGTCCGAGCCGTCCGCGCGGTCCACGCCGGCGACGCACTGCTCTCTCCGGCCGCGACCCGCAGCCTCATCACGAGATATGTGCTCCGGTCGCAGCCAACAGGGCCGTCCATCGTGCCGGAGCAACTCGAGCAGCTGACGGATCGCGAGCGTGAGGTGCTGCTCCTCGTCGCTCGCGGACACGCCAACGCCGAGATCGCCGAGCTGCTCTTCATCTCGCCGCACACGGCGAAGACGCACGTGAACCGCATCATGGCGAAGGTCCATGCCCATGACCGGGCGCAGCTGGTGATCATCGCCTACGAGAGCGGGCTCTTATCGCCCGGAGGGCACTGAGACTCGTCTGGGGAGCACAGCGACTCACCGGAGAGCACGGAGAAGAGGCGGTGCAGAGACCTGGCGCTGCCAGCACCGTGCGGGAGTCACAGCGCATCAGCAGAGAAAGCGCCGCACACGCAGACGCCCCGCCGGAACCGGGTGGTTCAGGCGGGGCGTGTGACGTGGGTGCGGCAACCCGTGGTGGCTAGGCGGCGCCGTCGAACATGGAGGTGACCGATCCGTCGGTGAAGACCTCGGTGATCGCGCGAGCGAGCGTCGGGGCGATCGGCAGGATCGTGAGCTTGTCGAAGCGCTTCTCGGGCGGCAACGGCAGCGTGTCGGTGACGACGACCTCGTCGATCGCATCCGAGCTCAGACGCTCGACGGCCGGGTGCGAGAACACGGCGTGCGTGGCCGCGACGACGACACCGATGGCACCGGCGGCCTTGAGCGCCTCGGCGGCCTTCACGATGGTTCCACCCGTGTCGATCAGGTCGTCGACGAGCAGGCAGACGCGACCCTTCACGTCACCCACGATCTCGTGCACGCTCACCTGGTTCGCGACCCTCGGGTCGCGGCGCTTGTGGATGATCGCCAGCGGCGCATCCAGCTGATCGCTCCACACGTCGGCGACGCGCACGCGCCCCATGTCCGGGGACACGACGGTGAGGGTCGCCGGGTCGAGCTTCTCGCGGAAGTGCTG
Organism: Pseudoclavibacter sp. RFBJ3; assembly: GCF_002931375.1. Classification (NCBI taxonomy): domain Bacteria; kingdom Bacillati; phylum Actinomycetota; class Actinomycetes; order Micrococcales; family Microbacteriaceae; genus Pseudoclavibacter; species Pseudoclavibacter sp. RFBJ3. The sequence continues at coordinate 20,572 of NZ_PSXZ01000009.1, forward strand.
CAGCAGCACCGGCATCGCGAAGAGGTGGTCGACGGGCCCGTCGAAGAAGCCCTGCACCTGCGGGGCGTGCAGGTCGACCGACATGATGCGGTCGGCGCCGGCCGCCTTGAAGAGGTCGGCGACGAGACGGGCCGAGATCGGCTCGCGGCCGCGGCCCTTCTTGTCCTGACGCGCGTACGGGTAGAACGGTGCGACGACCGTGATGCGCTTCGCCGACGCGCGCTTGAGCGCGTCCAGCATGATGAGCTGCTCCATCAGCCACTCGTTGATGGGCGGGCAGTGCGACTGGAGCACGAACACGTCGGCCCCTCGCATGCTCTCGCCGTAGCGAGCGTAGATCTCGCCGTTCGCGAAGGTGCGCGACTCGGTCTCTCCGAGCTCGATGCCCAGTTCTGCGGCGACTGCCTCGGCGAGCTCAGGATGAGCTCTGCCCGAGACGAGAACAAGTCGCTTCTCCGTGGAGGTGATGATGCCAGACACGCTGTACCGCCCGTTTCCTGTGCTTGCTCTGTTGTTACGCGTTCGGTGTGGAATCTGCAGCAGAGGCTGCCTCGGCGGCCTCTGCCGCGGCGGTGCCCGCTCGGTTCTTCAGCACCCACCCCTCAGCGTTGCGCTGAGGTGCGACGTTGATGGCGAGTGCACCAGCCGGAACGTCCTTGCGGACGACGGTCCCGGCCCCTGTGTAGGCTCCGTCGCCAATCCTAACCGGGGCGACGAAGACGTTGTGCGAGCCGGAGCGGACGTTGCTGCCCACCGTGGTGCGGTGCTTGTTCACCCCGTCGTAGTTGGCCGTGATCGTGCCAGCGCCGACGTTCGAGTTCTGCCCCACCTCGGTGTCCCCGATGTAGGAGAGGTGCGGGACCTTCGAGCCGTCGCCGATCTGCGCGTTCTTCGTCTCCACGAACGTGCCGATCTTGCCTCCGACCCCCAGGATCGTGTTCGGCCGAAGGTACGCCCACGGGCCGACGGTCGCACCAGCGCCGATGACGCTGAGGGTCGCGTCGGTGCGCTTCACGACGGCGCCCTCGCCGACCTCGCAGTCGACGAGCGTCGTGTCCGGCCCGATGATGGCACCCTCGGCGACGGACGTCGCCCCGCGCAGCTGGGTTCCGGGGAGCAGCTCGACGTCTCGGCCGAGTGAGACGTTGCCCTCGATGACGGTCGTCGCCGGGTCGTGCACCGTGACGCCCTCGAGCTGCCAGTGCCGGATCTGACGCGCGTTGTAGTAACGCTGCGCCTCCGCGAGCTGCACGCGGTCGTTGATGCCCTGCACGATCTCCGGGTCGGTGACGGCGATCGCCTCGATGCGCCCCGCATCCGCCTTGATGAGCTTCGCCGCGTCGGTGAGGTACTTCTCCCGCTGCGAGTTCGAGTCGTCGATTCGGCCGAGCACCTGACGCACCGTGCGGGCGTCGAACGCGTACACCCCGGCGTTGATCTCGGAGATGCGCAGCAGCTCCTCGCTCGCGTCCTTGTGCTCGACGATCTCGTCGAAGTCGCCGCCGGCGGAGCGCACGATGCGCCCGAAGCCCGCGGGCTCCTGCACGAAGGCGCTCAGCAGCGTGAGCTGGTTCTGCGCGCGACGGTGCTGCTCGATCATCCGCCCGATCGTGCCGGAGTCGAGCAGCGGAACGTCGCCGGAGAGCACGACGACGACGCCGTCGAAGTCAGCGGGGAGCGACTCGAGGCCGACCTCGAGGGCACGACCGGTGCCGGGGACCTCGTCCTGGTCGGCGAACTGCGTGTCGGGGGCCAGGTCTTGGATCGCCGAGACGACGCGGTCGCGATCGTGCCGGACCACCGTGACGGTGTGCGCGGGGCCAAGCTCGGCGGCCGTGTGCAGCACGTGCCCCACGAGCGGGATGCCACCGAGTCGGTGCAGCACCTTCGGGGTGCTCGAGCGCATCCGCGTGCCCTGGCCAGCCGCCAGGATGACGATTGCGAGTTCTCGATCGGTCACAGATCCTCCTCGTTGTGGGCGCCGTGATTCGAACGCCATCACGGTCCACGGTGGCATGCAGCACCCCCGCGCCGCTCCTCCCCCAGGATTCGAACCTGGACCTAACAGCTCCAAAGGCTGTCGTGCTGCCGTTACACCAAGGAGGAACGTGCCCGCTCTCGCGCGCACTCGCCAATTGTGCCAGAACCGGAGAGACCGCGGGCAAGCGCCACTGGTGCTGTGGAGGGGATTGGGCCAGACTGCGAAGCAGAAGACACAAGGAGGCGTCATGTCCGAAGCCCTGTCCATCGCGCGGCGATTCACCGACACCTACTCGGCAGCCGTCGCAGGTCGCGACAAAGCCGCCATCATGTCGCTCTACGCGCCCGACGTGCGCGTCTTCGACCTCTGGAGCACCTGGTCCCACGAGGGAGCTGACGCCTGGGGCACCTCACTCGACGCCTGGTTCGACTCCATCGAGTCGGGCACGCATGCGGCCACCTTCACCGATCTGCGGGCCTACGGAGACCACGACGTCGTGGTCGTCGAGAGCTTCGTCCGCTACTCCTGGCAGAACCCCGAGGGCGAGCTCGAGTGGATGGACAACCGCCTCACCTGGGCGATCGTGCAGCACAAGGGCGAATGGGTGGTCGCGCACGAGCACACCTCAGCCCCTGTCGGCGCCGACGACGGCCTCGTCGTCACGAAGCGCGACGTGGACGCGCACCACCCGAACTCCTAGGAACCGAGCGTTCTGCCGCGACAGAGAGACCGCGCCGCGTCGCGTCGGCGAACGCGCCGCCCGGCGGAACGAGGGCCCCACCCCGGGCTCGTCAACGTGCACTCCCGGGACTCGCCATAATGGGACGTATGGATGCCCCCAGACGTGCAGCTCACCAGCGTGACATTCCGCGCGCGACGGTCGAGCTCAGCGGGGGCGGGCACGGCGAGGTCGGGCACGGCGGCCGCGCCGCGCATCCGACCGACACGGTCGACACGATCGTGCGCGACTGGTCGCGGGAACGGCCCGACCTGGACGTCGACCCGCTGCGCATCTTCTCCCGCGTGAAGCGCATCGCGAAGCAGCTCGACGCGCTCCGCAAGGCCGCGTTCGCCGAGACCGGGCTCGAGCTGTGGGAGTTCGACGTCCTCTCGGCGCTGCGTCGCGCCGGGTCCCCGCACCGCCTCAGCCCCAAGCACCTGCTCGCGTCGAACCTCGTCTCGAGCGGCACCATGACGAACCGCATCGATCGCCTCGTCAGCCGGGGCCTCGTGACCCGCGAGGTCGACCCCAACGACGGCCGCGGCATCCTCGTCACCATGACCGCAAACGGGCGCGATCTCGTCGACCAGGCCCTCACTCGGCTCGTCGCCGCCGAGCGCGAGCTGCTCGCCGAGCTCGACCTCGAGACGCGGGACGACCTCGCGACCGCCCTGCGCACCCTCTCGCTGCGGATGGACGACCCCGCTCACTGAGCGCCCACCGCCCTCGCTCGGAGGCCACCGGGCCTCCCCGGCCTTAAGCTGGTCTGATGGCCCATCTCCTCGGCGCGGAAGCGCTCCACCTCGAGTTCCCGACTCGAGTCGTCTTCGACAGCGTCTCCGTCGGCATCCAAGAGGGCGACCGCATCGGCATCGTCGGACGCAACGGCGACGGCAAGTCGACCCTGCTCAAGCTGCTCGCCGACCGCATCCAGCCCGATGGCGGCAAGGTCACACGGCGGCGGGGCGTGCGCGTCGGGATGCTCGACCAAGCCGACACCCTCGACCCGGAGCTCACCGTCAAGCAGGCCATCGTCGGCGACATGGACGACCACGACTGGGCTTCCGACGCGAAGATCCGCGACGTCGTGAACGGGCTCGCGGGCGACCTCGAATGGACCGACAAGATCGGCGACCTCTCCGGTGGCCAGCAGCGTCGTGTGGCCCTCGCGGCCCTGCTCATCGGCGACGACGACATCATCATGCTCGACGAGCCCACCAACCACCTCGACGTCGAGGGCATCGCCTGGCTCGCCAAGCACCTCAACGGCCGCTGGTCGAAGAACCAGGGCGGGCTCGTCGTCGTGACGCACGACCGGTGGTTCCTCGATGCGGTCTGCGAGACGACGTGGGAAGTGCACGACCGCGTTCTCGACCCGTTCGAGGGAGGCTACGCGGCGTACATCCTGCAGCGCGTCGAGCGCGACCGGCAGTCTGCCGCCATCGAGTCGAAGCGGCAGAACCTCATGCGCAAGGAGCTCGCGTGGCTGCGCCGCGGCGCCCCAGCTCGCACGGCGAAGCCGAAGTTCCGCATCGAGGCCGCGACGCAGCTCATCGAGGACGAACCTCCCGTGCGCAACCCCGTCGAGCTGTCGCAGCTCGCGACGGCGCGCCTCGGCAAGGACGTCGTCGACCTCCTCGACGTCGGCGTCACCTTCGGCGACAAGGAGGTGCTCCGCGACATCGAGTGGCGCATCGCACCTGGCGAGCGCACCGGCATCCTCGGCGTGAACGGGGCGGGCAAGTCGACGCTCCTCAACCTCGTCGCGGGCACCCTCGAGCCGACGAGCGGCAAGGTGAAGCGCGGCAAGACCGTCAAGATCGCGACCCTCTCGCAGCGCCTCGCCGAACTCGACGAGCACCAGAACGACCGCGTCCGCGAGGTCGTCGCGCGCCAAAAGTCGAGCTACGTGTCCGGCGGCAAGGAGATGACGCCGTCGCAGCTGCTCGAGCGCCTCGGCTTCACGACCACGCAGCTCCAGACCCCCGTGAAGGACCTCTCCGGTGGCCAGCGCAGGCGCCTCCAGCTGCTCCTCATCCTCCTCGACGAGCCGAACGTGCTCATCCTCGACGAGCCCACCAACGACCTCGACACCGACATGCTCGCCGCGATGGAAGACCTCCTCGACACGTGGCCGGGCACCCTCCTCGTCGTGTCGCACGACCGGTACCTGCTCGAACGCGTCACCGACCAGCAGTACGCCGTGTGGGACGGCGGCTTCCGCCACCTTCCCGGCGGCGTCGACCAGTACCTCGAGCTGCGCGCCAACAGCCTCAAGGGCTCAGCCCCCGCGACGCTCTCCAGCACGACGGATGCGACCGCCGGCGGTTCCTCGTCGGCTTCAGCCTCCAGCACCTCCGGCCTCTCCATCGGCGGCGCCGACCGCCGCAGCGCCGAGAAGGAGGTGCAGGGCATCGCCCGCAAGATCCAGAAGATCGAGCAGTCCATGAAGAAGGTCGACGCCGAACTCGCCGCCCACGACCAGGGCGACTACGAGGGACTCGGGACCATCACCGCCAAGCGGCAAGCCCTCGCGGCCGACATCGACGCGCTCGAGGAGCGCTGGCTCGAGCTCTCCGAGATCCTCGAGGCGTAGCCTGAGCTCATGAAGGTCAGCGCGCGCCGCCTCCGTCTCACCTCGGCGGCGGCGCTGTGCGCCCTGGCGGTGGCATCGACCCTGGCGGCTTGCTCAACCGGGCCCGCCCAGAACGCCGGTGTGTTCATGGCACCGAGCCCCAACTTTGACCCGTACCCGAGCGACGGCAGCCCGGGGGTCGTGCCCTACTTCGAGTGGGTCGACGAGACGCACTTCACGATGAGCACCTGGAACAGTCGCGCGCAGTGCGGTTCGGGGGCGCCGACGGTCGTCGCAGCGTCGACGACCGAGCTGCACATCCACTACGCGATCACTGATCGGGACGCGGCGTGCGACGCCTCGGAACGGACGCTTGCCTACGAGTTCGAGTTGCCGGAGGACGCGAGCGGCCGCCCCCTGCAGATCACGGTCACGGCAGAGAACATGAAGCACGTCGACCACGGCACACTCGAATGAGGGGACCGGACCTGGCAACCGGCGTCTCTGTCACGCAGCCCGCGGACTACGATCCTCTCGGCGCGGGCACCAACGAGGATGTGGCACCGAGCTTCGCCTGGGTCGCCGCGTCGAGGTTCCGACTCGACATGCTCAACAACCGGCCCCTGTGCGGCGCGGGAGACCCCGAACTGCTCGTCACCTCGGCGGGCGAGGTGCGCATCCACTTCCCCATCGTCGACCCGGACGCCATCTGCATCCTCATGCTCGCACCCGTCTCGTTCGAGTTCGAGCTGCCGGAGAGCGCGAGCAGTCGGCCGCTCACCATCACCGTCACGTACGAGGGCGGCCCGCAGGTCGACACGGCGACGCTGCCCTGAGCACCCACCTCTGCGCACCCACTTCTGCGCACCTCCCGTCTCAGGTCGCCTGCGCAGGAGTCACCCAGATGCACGTTGCGCTCAACGCGGAGATGCATCTCCCTGACGATTGTGCGGACTCGGTCGGCTCGAGCTACGGAAGGGACTGATAGTCGAGGGTGCGCTCGGCGTAGATGCGCATCGCGTCGCGCACGAACTCGGCGCCCGTGGCATGGACGCGCGTGTAGTTCTTGGCGAAGCGCTCGTCGGCGACGTACATCTCGCCGAGGTTCGTGAACAGCTCGGCCGTTGGCGCCTTGCCCTGCCAGCTGTCGCTGATCCACGCGAATTGGCGGGCGGCGGCCGACTGCGCCTGATCGCTGTCCGGCCCGAGCCCCGCAGACTGGGCTGCGCTGAACGCATCCTGGATCCGCGTCTGCTCCTCCAGGAAGCCCTTCTTGCCGTCCTCGCCGAGGCCGCGCCACCACGTGTCGCTCTCGGCAGAGGCTTCGGCACCCCACCGCTCCTCGACCTCGCCTTTGTACTGCGTGTGGTCGAATCCGTCGAACATCTGCTCGGGCATGAGCTGTTCCTCTCCCTTGAGCGCGGCGAGCGTCGCACGCACCGATCCGATCTGCGTCGTGAGGCGGCCGCGCTCGTCGTGCAGCCAGCCGAGGTGCGTCTCGAGCGCAGCGACGTCGTCGGTGCGGCCGGCGAGGGCGTCTCCGATCGCCGCCAGGCCAACGCCCAGCTCGCGGAGGAGCAGGATGCGCTGCAGCCGAACCAGCGCGCCCTCGTCGTAGTAGCGGTAGCCGTTGGCGCCCGTTCGGCTCGGCCGAAGCAGGCCGATGCTCTCGTAGTGCCGCAGCGTCCGCGAGGTCACCCCCGACCGCTTCGCTACTTCGCCGATCGACCATTCCATGGCGGGCGTCCTCTCGCTCAGATCGTGTGAGCGGCTCCCCCGTTCTCGGGAGATCCGAACCGCTCGAGAACGACTGTAGAAGTTGACGCTGCGTCAAGGTCAAGCGGGTGCACGAGATTGCCCGAGCCCCCGAACGGGTGCATCAAGCTTGTCAAGCCCGTCAAGCTCGCGTCATGCGGACAGGAAGCCTCGGACGACGTGATCGAGGCCGCGCACCGTGAGGTCGATGGACTCGAGGTCGAGGCGCTCGTTCGCGGAGTGGAACCTGTTGCGGGCGACCGAGAAGGTCAGCTCGGAGCTGAGGATCCCGAACCCGAAGGCGTTCGCGCCGTGCAGCCGGTAGAAGCGCGCATCGGAGCCGCCGACACCGAGGATGGGGGCGGGCTTCGCTCCTGGCACGAACTCGGCGAGTGCCTCCTCGATCTGCCCGTAGAGGCGAGTCGTGGTGGGTGACTCGTTCGCCGGCGAGAACCACTCCCCCTCAACGCTCACGAGGCCCGGGAACTCGGCGGCCACGGCGGCGAGGTGTGCCTCGACGTCGTCCTCGGTCACGCCGGGCAGCACCCGGATGTCGAGCGAGATCGACCCGCTGTCCGGGATGACGTTGACCTTCGACCCGGCGTCGACGACGGTGACGGCGACGGTCGTGTGCGTCCAAGCGTGGACGAACGGGGCGAGCTCGCCGAGCTCGGGGTGCGCGCTGAGCTCGTCGATGGCCTCGTCGATGGTGTCCGGATGCGCGAGCCGCGTGCTCAGCTCGGCCGGCAGGTCGAGGGCTGCGAGCGTGTCGAGCCACTGCTCGCTGATGCGGGGCTTCGGCGCATTGGCCTGGAGGCGGTCGATGACCTTGGCGAGGGTGACGGCCGCGTTCGATCTGCCCCACGGGGCCGAGGCGTGCGCCGCGTCGCCGCGCACGACGATGCGCCGTGGGGCTGCCCCCTTCTCGCCGACGCCCACCGTGATGGCGGTGCTGCCGATGCCGCCGAGGCGCGCGCCTCCCCACTCGGTGAGCACGTTGTCGGCGGCGATCGTGGCCCAGTCGTGCTCGGAGAACCAGCCGACCCCCGCCCGGCTGCCCTGCTCCTCGTCGGCGACGGCCGCGAACACGAGGTCGCCGGTGGGGGCGAAGCCGCTCGTCGCGAGGCGCTTGAAGATGACCGCGTAGGAGGCAGTGAGGAACAGCATGTCCACCGCACCGCGGCCCCAGACCTCGCCGTCGACGAGCTCGCCCGAATGCGGCGGATGCACCCAGTCGCTCGCCTTCACGGGAACGACGTCGGTGTGGCCGACGAGGGCCAGCGACTCCGCGGCAGGGTCACTGCCCGCGAGGCGTGCCACGACGGAGACACGACCGGGGAACGGCTCGACGCGCGCGAGCTCGACGCCGCTGCCGGCGAAGAACTCCTCGATGACCGCCGCGGCCCGCCACTCGTTGCCCGAGTCGAGCGCACCGTCGTTGACGGTCTCGGCGCGGATGAGCTGCTGCAGGAGGGTGACGGTCTCGTCGCGAAGCGAAGTCATTCCCCAATCCTCGGCGGAAGGGAGCCGAGGCGCGCGCCCGAGCGTTGCGCGGAGTAACGCGCCAGACTGAACGAAGTCACGCGACCCCTCCTGTCACATCCCCCACCTTCGCCGGAGTGCCCTGGCTCAGACGCTCGCGGGCACCAGATCGCCGACGACCGCGGGCAGACCGAGGTTCTCGCGCAGCGTCGTTCCCGGGTACTCGGTGCGGTAGGAGCCGCGCTCCTGGAGCGCCGGGATGAGCTGGTCGACGATGTCGTCGAGTCCCGAGGGCACGAGGTACGGGGTCAGGTTGATGCCCGTCACGGCTCCGCTGCGGGCCAGCTCGGTGAGCGTGTCGGCGACCTCGTCGACGCCGCCGACGAATCCACGCTGCGACGAGAGGTGGATGACGAATTCGCGGATCGACAGTCCGAGCGCCTCCGACTTCTCCCGCCACTGCTGCGCGAGCTCGAGCGCCTTCGCGTTCTGGAACGCGCTGCCGCGGGTGCCATCGGTGACGGCCACCACCGGATCCTCCACCGGCAGCGGACCGTCCGGGTCGAGGTGGGAGAGGTCCTTGCCCCAGAACTGCTCGAGGTAGCGAAGCGACGTCGAGGGCGAGATCTGGTGCTCGCGCACCCAGCGGGCCTTCTCCTCCGCCTCCTTGGGAGTTCCGGCGACGATGATCGTCGCGCCGGGGAAGAACGCGAGCTCGTCGCGTGCACGGCCGAACTTCGTGAGCCGCTCACGCAGATCGGCGGCGAACGCCGTCGCACCCTCCAGTTCCGGGTGCGCGGAGAAGATGACGTCGGCGTGCTCGGCACCGAAGTCGCGCCCCTGGCTCGAGTCGCCAGCCTGGAACAGCACGGGCCGCGACTGCGGGCTCTGCGGGAGGACCCGCTCGGAGACGAAGCGGATGAACTCACCATCGAAATCGACGCGGCCACGGTTCGCCCACAGCTCCTTGGCTGCCCGCACGAACTCAGCCGCCCGGTCGTAGCGGTGCTCGTGCGCGAGGTGACCGCCGCGGCGGAAGTTCGCGCCGGTCCACGCGTTGTCGGTCGTGACGATGTTCCACGCCGCGCGCCCCTCGCTGAGGAGATCGAGGCTCGCGAGCCGGTAGGCCAGGTCGGCCGGCTCGTTGTAGGTGGTGTTCTGCGTGGCGACGAGGCCGATCTTCTCGGTGACGGGCGCGAGCGCGGCGAGCTGCGTGATGCCATCCGGTCGCCCGGCCACGTCGTTGTCGTGGATCCTGCCGAGATGCTCGCGCAGCCGCAGCCCCTCACCGAGGAAGAAGGCGGAGAAGAGTCCGCGTTCGGCGGTCTGCGCGATGCGGCGGAACGACTCGAACTCGGTCTGCGATCCGCTCTGCTCGCTCGACCAGATGGTCGTCGAGTTCACGCCCTGGAAGAAGACCCCGAACTGGATCTGGCCTGCGCCCGCCGCTCCCGAGGCAGGCCGCGTCGGACCTGTGCTGTGCTGTGTCATCGTCGTGATCCTTCGCGTTCAGAGGGCCTGGGCGGCGTAGCGGTTGGCAGGGTGCGCGAGCCCGAGAGCGTCGCGCAGATGCTCGCCGGCGCGCGGCGAGGTGAAGACGCCTGCGCGGCGAAGCGCTGGGAGCACGGCGCGGCCGAGCTCCTGCACATCCGCGCCGAAGTCGGCGGGCAGCAGGCGCACGCCGTTCGCGAACGACGCGACCTCGGTGATGAGCTCGACGAGCCCGGCCGCGTCCCCGGAGTAGTGGATGCGACCCGCCGCCTGCGTGTCGGCCGCGAACGCACCGGCCCGGTCGGCTGCGGGGCGTCCTGGCGCGTCGAGCGCAAACGAGACCTCGACGATCGTGCGGGCGATGCCCTGGGAGTCGGCCTGCCCGGCCGCGGCGCTCGCCTCGAGGACCGTACGCTCGCGGATGAGCGCGACGTCGACGAGCTCGGGCGCCGCCGAGCCGAACGGCGCGAAGGTCGGCAGCAGCCCCTGGTGCGGGCGCGGGATGATGGACGGGCCCTTCACGCTGAAGCGCGCTCCCTCGAAATCGGCGTAGTGGAGCTTGTCTCGGTCGAGGTAGCGGCCGGTCTCGACATCGCGGATGACGGCGTCGTCCTCCCAGGAGTCCCAGAGCCTGCCGAGCACTTCGATGGTGTCGTCGAGTTCGGTGCGGCGGGCCTCGGGCCCCTCGAGCGGAGGCCGGTCGAACGCGGCCGCTTCGACCTCGCTGCCGTCGACGCCGCCGATCCACCCTGCCCTGCCGTGCGACGCGTAGTCGAGCGTCGCGAGCTGCGTCGCGAGGTGGAACGGCTCGACCGCCGAGACCCGGATGAGCGGCACGAGGCCGGTCGCCCCGGAGAGCGGGGCGGCGAACGCGGCCTGCTCGATGGCGTCCAGCCGCGGAGCCGCCGCCCTGAGGTCGCGGAAGCCGATGTCCTCGAACGTGGCGATGGTCGCGCCGAAGCGCTCGAGCGCGGCGATCGCCGCGCGGATTCGCTGTGGGCCGACGCCTTCGCTGCCCGCTTCGACGGCGATGGCAAACGGCGGGTTCTCGTGAGTCATGCCTCGAAGACTAGGAAGCGCGCGCCGCCGCCTGGATGTCGACGCTTCACCTGCCGCCCCGGGAGGACTTCTGGCGCAACACTCGGTGCGGGCCTCGTGAAGTGAGGCGTACGGTACCCACCAACGAAGCAGCAGCACGCCCCGCACTGGAGCGGACCGCACAACCCCGACCGTGGAAGGAGCATGAAGATGACACACACGACAACAGGCCTGAACTTCATGTGCCAGCAGCGCGTCGAGACAGGCAGGCCGGTCCTGCAATGAGCCTCGGGCTGCACACGTCGATCGGCAACGCCGTCCGTGTGACCACCACCCGAGCGGGCAGCGGCCGCGTCGAGTTCCACGCCATTCCCTTCGACGGCACACGAGTCGTCGCAAGCGCCGTGCTCTCCGGCCCCCTCGACGCCGTCGGCTCGGAGCTCGCGTTCGACGAGCTCTGGGTCGCCCCGGACATGCGCGGAACCGGCATCGGGACCCGGGTGACGAGGGCCGCCATCACCTGGGCGGACCTGCACCTGGCTGCCGGAATCGACACCTACGTGCCGGAGGAGAACGTCGCCATGCAGCGCCTCCTGGAGCAGCTCGGCTTCGAGCGTCGGCCCGAGCTCGAGCACGGCGAGGAGAGCTGGACGCAGATCTTCGCGCTCACCCTCGAGCTCGCCGGTTAGCTCACCGTTCAGCTGACCGGCTCGAGCGACGGCACCGGCCCGGCGCCCGACATCCCGATGACCACGAGCGCCGGTCGGCTCACCGCGTTCCCGGCCTCGTCCTCCCAGGTCAGGGCGAGGCGCGAGCGGTCGACGACACCGCCAGAACCGGCGAAGCTGGTCGTGCCGCCAGACGCAGCGATGTCGAACGAGGTGATCTCGCGGGTGCCCGCGACGACGAGCACGTCCACACCGGCATCTCGGACCCACCTGGCCGCGATGACGGGCAGCTGCGGTGCGCCGTTCACCGGTTTCGCGACGTCCCCCGCCCCGAGCACGACCGGGTCCTCGTCGCCGCGCACGGCGATGACCGCCGCCCAGAGGACCCCAGAGCCGCGGCCCTGGCTTTCCAGGTGGGAGACCGAGGCGAGCGCGAGCCGTTCACCGGATGGCAGCGGCTGATCGTCGAGGATGGATGCTCGCAGCCGGTACCCGCGCTGCTCGTCACGGGCGGTGATGATTCCGCGCGAGAGCGCCGCGAAACGCGCGTTGCCGCGCTTGGGATCGGTGACCGCGCTCCAGTCCCGGTCGGCGTCCTCGGTCTGCAGCATCGTCAGCCCCGAGCTGGGATGCACGTAGGCGAACCCCGCGTAGACGTCCGCCGCAGCCGTGCCTCCCGCGTCCGGGATGCGCAGCAGCGCCCTGGCAGACAGGAGGAGGAGCCCGTCGGAGGTCGGCGTCTCGCTCAGCGCGGGTGCCGTCTCCGTGGAGAAGGTCGCCGTCTCGAGCGACATGCCGCGCTGCATACGCTCATGGAAGAGCAGCACGCCCCGCGCGACCGTGAACCCGCGCTCGTAGCGGCTCGTCGTGATGGAGGAGGCCCCGAGCATCGTGAACGCCGTGTCGTCGTCGCTGCCGGCACCGTCGAGCGGACGCGCAAGGGCCGCGACGGCGTCGTCGGAGCGGAGGATCACGAGGCGAGCTGAGAACGAGCTGCGGAGGCCCGGCACCGAACCGAGCGCGAGAGAGTCGACATCGCCGGCCCAGAGCAGCTCGATCACCTGCCCGTCCGGGATCTCGAGGCCGTCGCTCCCGCCCGTCACGTCGGCCCTGTCGGTCACGTCATCCGCGCCGTCCTCCCGCCAGAGGTCGGCGGCGGCCACAAGCGCACGCTGGTCGTCGAGGTCGGCTCGGGGGCCCCGCGTGGGGTAGCCGGGCAGCGTCGACTCGCTCACGGCATCCGTCGGAGAGGTGTCCGACTCGTCCGTGAACGCGAGGACGACCCAGCCAGCGGCGAGGACAAGAACGGTGACGATGGCGACGATCGTGATGGTGCGCGCACGACGCGGAGGCGCCCCAGGAACACGACGGGCTGCAGATGTGTCGCCCATGACCGCTCCCTCGACGCGCTGCGCGAGCACCGACCTCGTTGTGGTGCCCGAAGCTAGTCTGCCCCAGTCGGCTCGACGGTGCGCGCCGCATTTCCAGGCGTCCCCATCCGTTCCCAACCGTGACCAGGCGTTCCCTGACCCGATGGAGTAGCGAGGGTCCGGGTGCCCCTCGCCGAGCTCAGACTTCGGGAGTCCAGGCCTCCGCGAGCCGCACGTAGTCGTCGATGCCGACCGTCTCGCCGCGGGCGGTGGGGTCGATACCGGATGCCTCGAGCACAAGCGAGGTCGCAGCCGCGTTCTCGCCGAGCAACGGCGACAGCGCCTGGCGCAGCATCTTGCGGCGCTGACCGAACGCGGCATCCACGATGCGGAACACCTTGCGACGCAGCTCCTCCGAGCCGCGCGGCTCAGCACGTTCCGTGTACGAGATGAGGATGGAGTCGACGTTCGGCACCGGCCAGAACACCTTGCGGCCCACAAGACCCGCACTCGACCACGTGCCGTACCAGGCGGCCTTCACGCTCGGCGAGCCGTATACCTTCGAGCCAGGTCCGGCAACGATGCGCTCCCCCACCTCGGCCTGCACCATGACCACCCCGCGCTGCAGAGACGGCAGCCGCTCGAGGAGGTGCAGCAGCACCGGCACCGAGACGTTGTACGGCAGGTTGGCGACGAGCGCGACCGGCTCGCCCGGCACCTCCTGAACCTGGAGGGCGTCGGAGACGATCACGTCGAGACGCGCGCCAGGCGCGTGCTCCTCCACCGTCTGCGGCAGTCGGGCGGCGAGGCGCTCGTCGATCTCGATGGCCGTGACGCTCGCCCCCGTCTCGAGGAGGCCGAGCGTGAGCGAGCCGAGTCCGGGCCCGACCTCGAGGATGTGCTCCCCCGAGCGGACCTTGGCGGTCTGCACGATGCGCCGCACCGTTCCCGGGTCGTGCACGAAGTTCTGTCCGAGCTTCTTCGTGGGTGTCACATCGAGCTCGGCCGCGAGCTCGCGGATCTCGTTGGCGCCGAGCAGGCTGACGCTCATGCGGTCTCTCTCTCGTCGGAGGTGAGGTCACCGGCGAGGGCGCCTTGGCCTGCTGCCTGGTGCCAGCTGCCGTAGACGGCCTCGGTGTTCGAGGCGACCTGGGCGCTCAGCGCATCCACCGCGATCCCCAGATGCTCGGCCATCGCCCGAAGGGTGACCGGGATGAGGTACGGCGCGTTGGGGCGGCCACGGAAGGGCACCGGCGTGAGGAACGGAGCATCCGTCTCCACGAGGATGCGCTCGATCGGCGTCACCGACAGCGCCTCCCGCAGGGACGCGGCGTTCTTGAACGTGACCGTGCCCGCGAACGAGAGGTACCAGCCCTCCGCAGCCGCGATGCGCGCCATGTCCGCGTCGCCGGAGAAGCAGTGGAAGACCGTGCGCTCCGGGGCACCGACCCGCTTGAGGGTCGAGATGACGTCGTCGTGCGCATCCCGGTCGTGGATCTGCATGGCGAGGCCGTGCTTCTTCGCGAGCCCGATGTGCCGCTCGAACGCCTCGACCTGCAGCAGCTGGTCGGCCTTCTCCGGCGTGCGGAAGTAGTCGAGCCCCGTCTCGCCGATGGCCCGCACCCGCGGCTCGGCCGCGAGGCGGTCGATCTCGGCGATCGCGTCCTCCAGGGTGCCAGCGGCGGCGAGCTCCGGCACGACGTTCGGGTGGAGTGCGACCGCCGCGAGCACGCGCTCGTGCGACGCCGCGACGCGCGCCGACCACCGGCTCGACGGCACGTCGTTGCCGACCTGCACGACGCCCTTGACACCCGCTGCGACCGCGGCGGCGAGGTGCTCGTCGAGCGTCAGGCGCTCGTCCTCCTCACCATCCTCGATCTCGAGGTGCGTGTGGTTGTCGTAGCAGGGCACGGCAAGCGCCTCGGGGTACGGCGGGTAGGCGAGGATGCGCGTGTGCCCGGACTCGCTTGTCGCAGAGCGGCGGCGCAGCCGCTCGGCGTCACCCGGCGCCCCGGCTTCCTGGGCCCCGGCGTCGTGAGCTCCGGCGTCGTGCTGGGATTCGGTCACCGCTAGCGCTGGACTTCCTGCTCGATGCGCGGGAAGAGCGGCGGCAGCTCGCTCAACGGCCGAGAGCCGACAAGCGCGTAGGCGTTGTCGATGCGGGTCGAGGCGAGCTCGCCGTTGCCGCCGATCGCGAACCACAGCTTCTCGGCCGCGATCGGGACGAACGGGTTGAGCAGCACGGCCAGGTGGCCGAGGCAGCGAGTCGTGACCTCGAGCACCGCGGCGAGGCGCGCACGGCCCTCATCGCCCTGCTTGGAGAGCGCCCACGGCTCCTGCTCCGTGATGTACCCGTTGAGCGCATCCACCAGCCGCCAGATGTGCGCGAGAGCGCCATCGATGTCGAACGCCAGCATCGCCTCGTCGGCCTTCGCCGCGACCTCGGTCGCGAGGTCGATGATGACCTGCTCCGACTCCAGCATCGTGGACTGCTCCGGGACGACCCCGTCGAAGTACTTGTTCACCATCGCGATGACCCGCGACGCGAGGTTCCCGAACCCGTTCGCGAGCTCAGCCTGGTAGCGAGCCGACAGGTCCTCCCACGAGAACGAGCCGTCCTGCCCGAAGTGGATGGCGCGCAGGAAGTAGTAGCGGAACGCGTCGGAGCCGAAGACATCGGTGATCTCCGTCGGCGCGATGCCCGTCAGCTTCGACTTCGACATCTTCTCGCCGCCCACGAGCAGCCAGCCGTGCGCGAAGATGCCGGCCGGAACCTGCAGGCCGGCGGCCATGAGCATCGCCGGCCAGATGACGGCGTGGAAGCGCAGGATGTCCTTGCCGACGATGTGGTGCGCCGGCCAGAACTTCTCGAGCTCCGACTCGTCGTCGCCGTAGCCGATGGCCGTGATGTAGTTGAGGAGCGCGTCGAACCACACGTAGACGACGTGCGACTCGTCCCACGGCACCTTCACGCCCCAGTCGAACGTGGTGCGCGAGATCGAAAGGTCGCGGAGTCCCGAGCGCACGAACGAGATGACCTCGTTGCGCGCCGACGACGGCTGGATGAACTCCGGGTTCTCCTCGTAGAGCGCCAGCAGGCGGTCCTGGAACTCGCTGAGCTTGAAGAAGTAGTTCTGCTCTTGCAGCAGCTCGAGCGGCTTCGAGTGGATGGCGCAGACCTTCTCGCCCTCGTACTGGCCGGTGCCGGCGACGATCTCGGACTCCGGCTTGAACTCCTCGCAGCCCACGCAGTAGAGCGCCTCGAACTCGGCGTCGTAGATGAAGCCGGCGTCGTTGAGCTTCTGCAGGAAGCGCTGCACGCGAGTCTCGTGCCGCTCGTCCGTCGTGCGGATGAAGTCGTCGTTCGAGATGTTGAGCGTCTCGAGCATGGGCTTCCACGCCTCGTTGACGAGCTTGTCGGCCCACGCCTGCGGGGTGACGTTGTTCGCGAGCGCCGAGCGCATGATCTTCTGACCGTGCTCATCGGTGCCCGTGAGCAGCCATGTGGTGTCGCCACGCTGACGGTGCCACCTGGCGAGCGCGTCGACGGCGACCTCCGTGTACGCGTGACCGATGTGGGGGACGTCGTTGACGTAGAAGATCGGTGTCGTGATGTAGAACGATTCGCCGGAAGCCATGGGGATCATCCTATTGTCGGCCGAGCACTGTTACGACGCGAGGTGCCCAGGAGAGCCACCCCTGGCCCACTATTTCGCGAGCTGGCCCTGGTAGAGGTCTCGCTTGCTCATGCCCGTCTCGGAGGCGACCTGCGCGGCCGCGTCCTTCAGGCGCATCCCGCCCGCTACGAGCTCCGCGACCATCGCTTGGGCCCCAGCCTCGTCGACGACTGCGGGGGCCGCACCCTCCACGACGATCACGATCTCGCCGCGCACCCCTTCCTCCGCCCACGGAACCAGCTCAGCCGCGGTCCCCCGCCTGACCTCCTCGTAGAGCTTCGTCAGCTCCCGGCAGACGGCGATGCGACGATCGGCCGGCCAGATCGCGGCCATGTCGGCGAGCGTGCGCGCCAGGCGGTGCGGCGACTCGAACAGGACCACCGTGCGCGGCTCACTCGAGAACGAGCGCAGGAACGTCTCCCGCTCCCCCGCC
Organism: Pseudoclavibacter sp. RFBJ3; assembly: GCF_002931375.1. Lineage (NCBI taxonomy): Bacteria > Bacillati > Actinomycetota > Actinomycetes > Micrococcales > Microbacteriaceae > Pseudoclavibacter > Pseudoclavibacter sp. RFBJ3. The sequence goes on from NZ_PSXZ01000009.1 coordinate 37,763, forward strand.
TTGCGAGGCAGGAAGCCGTCGAACGTGAAGCGGTCGGTCGGCAGCCCCGAGATCGCGAGCGCCGTGATGACGGCGCTCGGCCCCGGCACGCTCGTCACCGTCACCCCCTCCTTCGCCGCGAGCGCCACGATCGGGTAGCCCGGGTCGGAGATTCCCGGCATGCCGGCGTCGCTGACGAGCACCACATCGGACTCGCGCGCCTGCTCGACGATGGTCTTCGCGAGCTCGTCCTCGTTGTGCTCGTGGAGGGCGACGAGCCGCGGGCGGTTCTCGACGCCCAGCATCCCGAGCAGCTTCGCCGTCGAACGGGTGTCCTCGCACGCCACGAGGGTGGCGTTCTTGAACGTGTCGATGAGGCGCGCCGAAGCGTCGCCGAGGTTCCCGATGGGGGTGCCGGCCAGGATGATCATGGCTGCGATCCTCCCACGCGCTCGCCCCGCGGCCCCCTACGATTGCTTGGGTGAGCGAGCAAGCAGACACGGGAACACCAGACGAGGCGGCCGAGTCGTCCCCGACGACGGCCCCCGCGACGGCGACGAGCGGCACGGTGACCGCATCCGCTGCCCCTGCCGCGCCGGCGGCGAAGGCGCCGGTGGCCCCGGTGGCGCGCGGCTCGGTGTTCGACGACCTGTGGGCGCGCGTCACGAGCACCCCCAGGCTGCGAGTGCGCACCGAGTGGATCCTCCTCGGCGTCGTCACCCTCCTCGCCGCCGTCCTCCGGTTCTGGAACCTCGGCGGCGCGCACTTCCTTATCTTCGACGAGACGTTCTACGTGAAAGACGCGTGGACCCTCCTCAACCTCGGCTACGAGGCCGAGTGGCCCGAGAACCCGAACGACGCGTTCAACGCAGGAGACCCGAACGGGTACACGACCGACCCGTCGTACGTCGTGCATCCGCCCCTCGGGAAGTACCTCATCGGGCTCGGGATGCTCGTGTTCGGTGCCGACAACCCCTTCGGATGGCGATTCGCCGTCGCCCTGCTCGGCACCCTGGCCGTGCCGCTCCTCTGGGTCATCGCCAAGAAGCTGTTCCGCTCGCCCGTGCTCGCCACGATCGGCGCCGGGATGCTCGCCATCGACGGGCACGCGATCGTCATGTCGCGCGTCGGGATCCTCGACGGCATCCTCATGTTCTTCGTGCTGCTCGCCTTCCTCTTCGTGCTCCTCGACCGCGAGGACCAGCAGCGCAAGCTGCGCACGAAGATCATGGCCTGGCGCGCGGAGGAGGGCCTCGACGGCGACCCGATTCCGACGAAGGCCACGACCACCTCGCGAGCGCCCGACGTGAAGCCCGTCGGACCCGACTGGGGGCCCCGCCTCTGGTGGCGGCCCTGGCTTATGGCGGCGGCCGTCACCCTCGGCGCCGCGTCGGCCGTGAAGTGGTCAGGCCTCTACTTCCTCGCCGCGTTCTGCGTCTACACGCTCGTCATCGACATGATCGAGCGGAAGCGGCTCGGCGTGACCTTCTGGGGCTCCGCCGCGATCCTCATGCAGGGCCCCGTGTCGTTCCTCCTGACCGTGCCGCTCGCAGCCCTCACCTACCTCGCGACCTGGACCCGCTGGCTCACCACCACGGGCGGCTTCTACCGCGGCTGGGCCGAAGAGGCGGGCAACGCGTGGACCGGACTGCTCTCGTGGGTGCCGCTGCCCCTGCAGAGCCTCTGGCACTACCAGGTCGAGGCGTACAACTTCCACCGCGGACTCAGCGCCGAGCATCCCTACCAGTCTGGGCCGCAAGAGTGGCCGTTCCTCATCCGCCCCACCGCGTTCAGCTACGTCTACTCGGAGGCGGGCGACGGCTCATCCTGCGACGTCGGACAGTGCGTCGAGGCGATCACGTCGATCTCGAACCCCATCATCTTCTGGTTCGGCACCGTGTCGATCCTGTTCCTCATCATCATGTGCTTCCTGCGCCCGAAATGGCAGTACTTCGCGATCCTCGTCGGCTACGGGGCCGGCTACTTCCCGTGGCTCGCCTACCTCGAGCGCCAGGCCGTCTTCCACTTCTACGCGATCGCGTTCCTGCCGTTCATGATCCTCGCCTCCCTCGTGGTCATCCAGACCATCGCCGGCGACCGCGAGACCCCGCGCCCCTCCAGGACCATCGGCGTCTCCGCGGTCGGGGTGCTGCTCGTGATCATGGCGCTCGTCTCCGTGCTCTTCTGGCCCGTGTGGACCGGCCAGATGATCTCCACCTCCTACTGGTCGCTCACGCACTGGCTGCCCAGCTGGCGGTAGCCGCGCCGCGGCCGGCGCCCCGCGCGCCGCGCATCCGCGACCCCCGTGCCGGATGGGTCACTTTGCCCCCATCGAACCGCGCAACACGGGCCCAAAGTGACCTCTTGACCAGGCGCGGCAACGCCGACCTGCGCAGGTTCCCGGCATGGCCGCGCGCATCCCCCGCACGCGCCCCCACGCCGAACGGGCCACTTTGCCCCCATCTGACCACGCAACACGGGCCCAAAGTGACCTCTTGACCAGGCGCCGCGACGCCGACCTGCGCAGATTCCCGACATGGCCGCGCGCATCCCCCGCACGCGCCCCCACGCCGAACGGGCCACTTTGCCCCCATCGAACCGCGCAACACGGGCCCAAAATGACCTCTTCACGAGGCGCGGCGACGCCGGAGGTGGAAACCGCGGTCGGCGGTCTGTGGTCTGCGGATGTGCCGAGCCGTGGATGCGTCGGGCATCGGGGGCGGCGGGCTGTGGAGAACTTCAGCGCGACGACGCCGACATACGTAGGTTTCCGGCATGGCCGCGCGCATCCCGATCCCCGAGGAGCTCAGAGACCGCGCGTTCAGCATCGCGGAGGGGAACGCCGCGGGTCTCACGAAGAAAGCCCTCGCCCGGCAGAGCCTCGCTCGGCCCTACCGCGGAGTGCGAGCGACGGAACCCGCACTGACCAGCAGGGAGCAGGTCCTCCGCTTCGGGCCGCGGCTCCGCGGTGGCCAGGCGCTGAGCGGGCCCTCCGCGCTGCGGGTCTACGGGCTGCCGGTACCGCGGCGCCACCGCTCGGAGACTGTCGACGTGCTTGCCAGGCAGTCGGCCTCGAGACCACGAGCGGCGGGCGTCCGTGCGCGGCGCATCCGGGATGACCTCTGGGAGGCCGACCTCATCGAGGGGGTCCGGGTGGTTCCCGTGCCGCTGCTCTTCACTCTTCTGGCGAGTTCGTTCAGCGAGACGGAGCTGGTCACGGTCGGCGACGCGATGATCAGCGACTTCGACCGCTACCCGGGGCGGGTTTCGTCCGGCTCGCTGACCCAGCTCACCTGCTTGGAGGACGCCGTAGAGCGTTGGGGCCGACTCCGTGGCTGCTCGGTGCTGCGCGGCGCCCTGCCGCGCCTTCGGGAGCACGTTGCCTCGCCACCGGAGAGCTGGCTTCGCTGCCTCATCGTGGACGCGGGCATCGAGGAACCCGCCGTCAACGCCGATATCCACGCGGGCGGACGCTTCCTGGCACGAGGCGACCTCGTCTTCCGAGCCCAGCGCGTCGTCGTGGAGTACGAGGGCGAAGGGCACCTGAGCCCCGCGCAGTTCCGGCGCGACATAACCCGCACGGAGGCGCTGATCGCGGCCGGATGGCGCGCGTCATCCGCGTCACCCACGCTGACCTGTTCCCCGACGCCGCCGCCTTCCTCGCGCGGTTGCGTGCGGCGCTGTCCCGGTAGCGCGGCAGCGCGGCAGGCCGGCAGCGCGGTAGCCCGGTAGCGCAGAGGCCCACTTGGGCCACTTTCACCCCATTCGGAGCCGTCTGGAAGGGTGAAAGCGACCCAAACGGGCCAGGCGGAGCCGTCGGCAGGGGCGAAAGTGACCCAAGTAGCCCAGGCGGAGCCGTCGGCAGGGGCGAAAGTGACCCAAGTAGCCCAGGCGGAGCCGTCGGCAGGGGCGAAAGTGACCCAACCGGGCCAGGCGGAGCCGCCTGGAGGGGTGAAAGCGACCTACCTGGCCCATCTGCCGAGCGCGCTCAGCCGGAAGCGGCCAGCCGGAAGGCGGCCAGGGGATGCGCTCAGGGGATGAGGCGGTCGGCGCGGTAGCGCTCGAAGAGGTCGGCGAAGGCCTGGTCGGTCCGGCGGAAGCTGAGGAAGCCAGCGGCGCGGCTCTTGCCCATGTCGGTGACGACCTCCATCTCGCGTCCGAGGTCGGCGTCGGTGTGCCACCAGGATGCGAGCCGCGAGATGTCCGATTCGACGAGGCCGTGCTCGGCGGCGATGGCAGGCCAGTGCTGCTCGAGCTGCGCCATCTGCTCCTCGAGGGGGCGCGCCTGCCCGTCGAACCCGACGACCTGCTCGGCGGGGACGCCGAGCATCTCGGCGAGGCGAGGCCACATCCACCGCCAACGGAAGATGTCCCCGTTGACGATGTTGAAGGCCTCGTTGCGGCCAGCTGGCTCCGTCGACGCCCACACCATCTGCTCGGCGAGGACCCCCGCGTCGGTCATGTCGGTGAGGCCGTTCCACTGCGCCGCACTGCCGGGGAACACGAAGGGCACGCCGAGGTGCTTCGCGATCGTGGCCTGCACGGCGATCGTCAGGCCCATGTTCATGGCGTTGCCGACGGCATGCCCGATGACAGTGTGCGACCGATGCACCGACCACGTGAACTGCTGGCGGGCTGCTGCTGCGAAGAGCTCGTCCTCTTGCGCGTAGTAGAAGTTCGGGGTGTCGAGCCGCTCGGACTCCTCACGGAACGGGGTGTCGGGCATCTCGCCCGCGGCGTAGGCCTCGAATGGGCCCAGGTAGTGCTTGAGTCCGGTGACCAGAGCCGCGTGCTGCACGGGGGCGTGGTCGAGCGCCGCGAGCAGGTCGCGGACCATGGCGCCGTTCACGGCGATGTTCTCCGCCTCCGTCGCCTGTCGCTGCCACGCGGTGAAGAACACGTGTGTGGGGCGCTCCTCCGAGAGCGCAGCGCGCAGGCTCGCCGGGTCACGCAGGTCAGCGGCGATGCCCCGCACGGCGCCGCTCGTCACGGCGCGCCGGGAGAGGGCGAGCACCTCCCAGCCGTCCTGGCTCAGGCGATCGACGAGGGCGGAGCCGGTGATCCCGGAGGCGCCCACAACAAGCGCGGTCCTCGGTGCGTTGGCGGTGCTGTTCGAGTTCGAGGTCATCAGGGGTGCAACGAGGCTCCCGCGATGGCTATTCCACAGCCGCGCGGTTCGGGATGCGCACCCCTGGCCGAGAATGGGGCGGTTCTACACTGGTTCGGTGAATGAACCCGCGTCTGCCCCTGACCCCAGCACGCTGCATCCGATCACGGGTCAGGAACGGGTCATCCTCCTGAAGCCGCTCGTCACCAGCCCGCTCATCAGCGTCGGAGACTTCACGTACTACGACGACCCCGACGACCCCTCGGCGTTCGAGACGCGCAACGTGCTGCACCACTATGGGCCCGAGCGTCTGGTCATCGGGAAGTTCTGCGCCATCGCCTCCGGCGTGCGGTTCATCATGAACGGCGCCAACCATCGCATGTCTGGGCCATCCACGTATCCGTTCCCCATCATGGGCGGAGCCTGGGGGCAGCACGTCGACCTCGTCAGCGACCTGCCGAGCCGCGGCGACACGGTCGTCGGCAACGACGTCTGGATCGGCGGGGACGTCACCATCATGCCGGGGGTGCGCATCGGCGACGGGGCGATCATCTCCACTGGATCCGTCGTGACGAAGGATGTGCCCGACTACGGCATCGTGGGCGGCAACCCGGCGACGCTCATCCGTCGCCGCTTTGATGACGACGACGTCCGGACGCTCCTCGAGGTCGCCTGGTGGGACTGGCCCCTCGAGGCGGTCACGGAGCATGTCCGTGTCATCGCCGACGGTTCAGTGGCCGAACTCGCTTCGATCGCGGGCCGGTTGGCGTAGCCGCGGCGCGGCACGACCACGCCGTCCAGCGGCGGCGCTGCACGGTCCCGCTGCACAGCACAGCCGTGCCAAAGTCCGCTTACGGGTAGGCGACGTAGAGGCGGTACATGCCTGCGAACGTGCCCGTCGTGTCCTGCGCGCAGGCGTTCGGCCCGATGTGCACGTTCGATCCGGTTCCGACGGAACCGCCGACGACGGCTCCCCACTTCGTCATGCACGCCGCCTGCGTCTCGAAGGCGTAGTAGGCCGAACCGGCGGCGCTGGCGGGGGTGGCGGCGAAGAGCGATCCCGCGAGCGCGCCAACCGCGGCGAGTCCGCTGAGCCCTGCGAATTTGCGAGTCTGTGAACGAGTCTTTGAGTTCGTCATCGTGCGAGGCTAGGACGCCTCCTTGAGCGAGCCATCCGAAGTCCTCCGTATCCCGTGGGCGCAGGAGAAGCAGGAGGTCCAGCTCAACGCCCGTTGACGATCGCGACCACGATCCAGGAGACCGCGTGCAGTGCCAGTGCGGTCGCGACGACTCCCGGCGCAAGCCACGCGGGCACGCGGAATCCTCGACCCACGACGGCGGCGAGCCAGACGGACAGCACGATCAGCCCAGCCGCAACAGCTCCCATACCGAGCGCCATTGACAGCGCTTCCTGCCGGTACGGATTCGAAGGAAAAGACGGGTCTCGCTGAAGAAAATCCATCAGCTCCAACGAGGCGAGTCCCCCGATGTAGAAGAACAGGAAGTTGCTGACCACGACGATGGCCGCGACCGCGAACCACGCGCGCAGCGGGCCATCGGCCTCATCGAGAGGCTCTTGGCCCTCGCTGGAGGCGCCGTCGCGCTGAGCGGTCTCGCTCACAGGAAGCCCCTCGGGAAGCGCATGCGACGAACCTAGCTCACGTCGGTCGGCTACGCGCTGACGTCCGCGACCTGGCGCAACACGTTCGAGTCGAGCGCCGCGAGGGCGACGACCTTGTACCCCTCCGACTCGAAGAAGATCGTCGCCCGGTCCTCTTCGACGCTGATGACCGTGCCTGCTCCCCACTCACGGTGCTCGACGGTTTCGTCGATGGCGAGCGGCGCATCCGCCGTCACGCTGTCTGCCTGCGCGTCCGACGTGTCCTCGCGCCGCTCGCAGCCGTCGCAGTTCCCGCACCGTTCCGGCCCGTCGACCCCGAAGTAGTCGAGCAGCACGCGCCGGCGGCACTGCGTCTCCTCCGCGTAGGCGCGCATCATCGACAGTCGCGACTCGGCGATTCGCTCCCGCGCGGCGGATGCCTCCTTGACGGCATTCACCACGACATCGACTCGAGTCTTGCGCAGCGGATGCACGCCCCCGGCCGTCTCGACCAGTTCGGCATCCACGAGCTGGTTGACGAGCCTCGAGACCGTTCTTGCGGGCTGACCGACGGCCTCGGCAAGGTCCCGGATGCTCGCCCCTGGCGTGCGCGTGATGGCGCGCCACAGGGTGCGCAGTCCGGCCTTGTCCACCGAGCGCTTCGCAAAGAAGCGCCGCAGCGCGAGGTCCTCGACGCGGTAGTGCAGCACGGCCGTCGCGGGCTCGCCGTCCCGCCCCGCGCGGCCGACCTCCTGGTAGTAGGCGTCGAGTGACTCCGTCGTCGCCGCGTGCAGCACGAAGCGCACGTCACCCCGGTCGATGCCCATGCCGAACGCGGACGTCGCGACGACGACATCGAGTTCGCCGTCCCGCCAGCGGTCCTGCACCGCTCGGCGCTCTGCGACCTTGAGGCCAGCGTGGTACGCGGCAACCTCCCGCCCTTCCGCGGCGAGCTGGGCCGCATACGACTCCGTCTCCCTGCGCGAGGCGACGTAGACGAGACCGGGGGCGGTCCAGCTGCGCGCTTCGTCGACGATCGCGGCCCGCTTGTCGTCCTCGCTCTCATGGCGCCGGACTGCCAGTCGGATCTCGGGTCGGTCGACGCCGTGCACCTGCACGTCCGGATCCTGCATCCGCAGCCGCTCGATGATGTCGGCCCGCACCGGCTTCGAGGCAGTCGCGGTCATCGCGAGCACCGGCGGGTCGCCGAGCGCCGATCGCACGTCGGCGAGCCTCAGGTAGTCGGGCCGGAAATCGTGCCCCCACGAGGAGACGCAGTGCGCCTCATCAACGACGAGCAGAGACACGTCCTGCGCTGCGAGGCGGGCGACGTTGTCCTCGTTCGCCAGCTGCTCCGGTGCGAGGAGCACGTACAACGACCCGCCCGCGTCGATTCGATCCCAGGCTCGGGCCACCGCGGCAGCGCCCCGTGACGAGTTGATGGCGACGACGTCGGGGGCATCCGGGGCGGCCTCGATCGATGCGCGCTGGTCTGCCTGCAGGGCGATGAGCGGCGAGACGACGAGTACGAGGCCGCCGCGCGCAGCGCCCGCGACCTGGTAGACCGCTGACTTCCCGCCACCGGTCGCGAGCACGAGCAGCGTGTCGCGCCCAGCCGCCGCAGAGCGGATCGCGTCGCCCTGACCGGGGAGCAGCGACTCCCACCCGAACCGGTCCCGCGCGATGCGCTCGAGCGTGCGACGGGTTGGTGCGGAGGAACTCATGCACCGACGCTATCGCCGTCGAACTGGGTGAGGACTTCGCTTGACAGGCCCTCCCACGCCGTGTTCGCACCCCCTCTGCGGCCCGCACGACCGCGCCAACGACGAGACGGCCGGCGCCCCTCTAGGGCACCGGCCGTCTCAGCAGCTGCTGGGAGCTAGTTCACTTCGTTGGGGTGCGCCGCGACGCGTCCCTCTTCGCCGCGCTCGAGTGCCGTGATGGCGTCGTACTCGGCGCCCGACAGCTCGAAGTCGAAGACCTGAGCGTTCTCGACCATGCGCTCACGCGACGTGGTCTTCGGGAAGACGATGTTGCCCTTCTGGAGGTGCCAGCGGATGACGACCTGCGCGGGCGTCTTGCCGTGTGCATCCGCTGCCGCCTTCACGGGCTCCAGCTCGAAGAGCGGGTACTTGGCCTGGCCAAGCGGTCCCCATGCTTCGGTCTTGATGTCCTCGGCCTGCAGGTAGGCGTCGAGCTCGGGCTGCTGGAAGATCGGGTGCTGCTCGATCTGGTTGACGACGGGCTTGACGCCGGTTGCCGGGATGATGTCGCGCAGGTGCGACTCGAAGAAGTTGCACACGCCGATGGACGTGGTCAGGCCGGCCTGCTGCAGCTCGACGAGCGCCTCCCAGCTCTCGACGAACTTGTTCTGCTTCGGCGTCGGCCAGTGGATGAGGTAGAGGTCGGCCTTCTCGAGGCCGAGGCGCTCGAGGCTCGCGTCGATCGCGGCGCGGGGCGTGTCGCGGCCCTGCTCGTCGTTCCAGAGCTTCGTGGTCACGTAGAGCTCGTCGCGCGGGATGCCGGACTTCGCGATGGCCCTGCCCACGCCCTCCTCGTTGCCGTAGATCTTGGCGGTGTCGATGTGGCGGTAGCCGACCTCGAGGGCGTCGGACACGATGCGCTCGGTCTCTGCCGGGTCGACCTTGAAGACGCCGAAGCCGAGCTGGGGAATGCTGGTGCCGTCGTTGAGGGAAACGTTGGGGATCTGCAATGCGGTCATCCCTCTGTTCTAGCAAGCGGAACTGGTTCCGCGCTGACCGGACACGGCAATAGACTGTAATGCTCATGACTACGACTCCCCTCGAGATCTCCTACCCGCCGGAGCTGCCCGTCAGCCAGATGCGGGACGAGATCCGCGACGCCATCGCCGCCAACCAGGTGGTCATCGTCGCGGGCGAGACCGGGTCGGGCAAGACGACGCAGCTGCCGAAGATCTGCCTCGAGCTCGGCAGGCAGATGATCGGGCACACGCAGCCCCGACGTATCGCAGCGCGCACGATCGCGGAGCGGATCGCGGATGAGCTCGGCGGCGACATCGGCGGGCTCGTCGGCTACCAGGTGCGCTTCACCGACGAGGTGTCGGCCGAGACGCGCGTGAAGCTCATGACCGACGGCATCCTCCTCAACGAGATCCACCGCGACCGCCTGCTGCGCAAGTACGACACGATCATCATCGACGAGGCGCACGAGCGCAGCCTCAACATCGACTTCCTCCTCGGCTACCTGAAGACGCTCCTCCCGAAGCGACCCGACCTGAAGGTCATCATCACGTCGGCGACGATCGACCCCGAGTCGTTCTCGAAGCACTTCAACGACGCCCCGATGATCGAGGTCTCCGGCCGCACGTTCCCCGTCGACGTCCGCTACCGGCCGCTCGTCGCCGACGCTCCGCTCCCCGGTGAGGAGGACGAGGACGCGGCCCCGCAGACGCCGGAGCGCGACATGTTCGAGGGCATCGTGGATGCGCTCGACGAGCTCGATCGCGACCTGCCCGGCGACGTGCTCGTGTTCCTGTCCGGCGAGCAGGAGATCCGGGACGCGCAGGACGCGATCCGCGCCCACGTCGCGCGCGACGCTCGCCCGGAGTCGACCGAGGTCCTCCCGCTCTTCGGCCGCCTCTCCTCCGCGGAGCAGCACCGCGTGTTCGAGTCGAAGCGTCCGCCCGGGGTGCGCCGCCGCGTGGTGCTCGCGACGAACGTCGCAGAGACGAGCCTCACGGTGCCGGGCATCGTCGCCGTCATCGACACGGGGACGGCGCGCATCTCCCGCTACTCGACGCGAGCGAAGGTGCAGCGCCTCCCGATCGAGGCCATCTCGCAGGCGTCCGCGAAGCAGCGTTCGGGCCGCGCCGGCCGCACCTCCGCTGGCGTCGCCATCCGCCTCTACTCGGAGGCCGACTTCGATCGCCGCCCCGAGTTCACCGAACCCGAGATCCTCCGCACGAACCTCGCGAGCGTGCTCCTGCAGATGCTCGAGCTGGGCCTCGGGGCCCTCTCCGAGTTCCCGTTCCTGCAGCCGCCGGACGCGCGCGGCATCAAGGACGGCACCGACCTCCTCAGCGAGCTCGGGGCCGTGGAACCTGGCAAGGCCAGCCACGGGAAAGACAGCCAGCTGCGCCTCACGAAGACGGGCCGCAGCCTCGCCCGCCTCCCCATCGACCCCCGGTTCGGCCGCATGGTCATCGAGTCGAAGCAGCACGACGTGAGCCGCGAGATACTCATCATCGTCGCCGGCATGACGGTGCAGGACATCCGCGAGCGTCCGCTCGAGAAACGGCAGAAGGCCGACGAGCTGCACGCGCGGTTCCGCGACCCGTCCAGCGACTTCCTCACGCTCGTGAACCTGTGGAACTACCTCGAGGAGCAGAGCCACGAGCTCGGCTCGAGCGCGTTCCGTCGCAAGTGCCGCGACGAGTTCATCAACTTCGTCCGCTTCCGCGAGTGGCAGGACGTGTTCCGTCAGCTCCGCCAGCTCGCCGGCCCCATCGGCTTGAAGGTGCAGCGGCCAGCCGCCGGGCAGGTGCAGGAGCCCGGCGCCCTCGCCGACGCCATCCACCGCTCCATGCTCGCCGGGCTCCTCAGCCACATCGGCATCCGCGACGAGCTGAAGCGCGACTACGCGGGAGCACGCGGCACCCGGTTCCAGATCTTCCCCGGTTCCGGGCTCGCGAAGGCGAAGAAGCAGCCGGATGTCGTCATGGCGGCCGAGCTCGTCGAGACGAGCCGCCTCTTCGCGCGCACCGTCGCGAAGATCGACCCAGCCTGGGCGGAGGTGCTCGCGGGCTCCCTCGCGAAGCGCAACCACTCCGACCCGCACTGGGAGAAGAAGCAGGGCTCCGCGGTCGCCATCGAGCGGGTGACCCTCTACGGCGTGCCCATCGTCCGCGGACGCACCGTGCAGTTCTCGAAGATCGACCCGGCCTGGTCGCGCGACCTGTTCATCCGCCACGCCCTCGTCGAGGGCGACTGGAACGGGCGCCACAGCTTCGACTCCAAGAACCGGGCGCTGCGCAAGAGCCTCGCCGACCTCGAGGAGCGCACCCGTTCGCGCGGCGCCTACACCGACGACGAGGACGCCGTCTTCGAGTTCTACGACGAGCGCCTCCCCAGGGATGTCGTCTCGCAGTCCACGTTCGAGAAGTGGTGGCAGGGCGCGCAGCAGCAGACCCCGCAGCTGCTCACCATGACGAGGGCGGATGTGCTCGGCGAGGAGCACGCCGACCCGGACGAGCAGGGTGCCGGGTTCCCCACCGAGTGGAAGCAGGGCGACCAGCGCCTTCGCCTCCGGTACCGCTTCGACCCGGGTGCGCCCGACGACGGCGTGACGGTCAACATCCCGCTGCCCCTGCTGTCGCGCCTCGACGACCGCGGCTTCGACTGGCAGGTGCCCGGCATGCGCCGGGAGCTGGTCATCGCGCTCCTGAAGTCGTTGCCGAAGGCGACCCGACGCAACTTCGTGCCCTCCGCGGACTGGGCCGACAAGCTGCTCGGCGAACTCGGCGAGGCAAGGCCAGACCTCGGCCAGGAGGTTCCTGGCGACTTCGACGACGCGCTGCGGCAGATCATGCAGCGGCAGGCGGGCATCCGCTTCGACGTGAGCGAGTTCGACTGGAGCCGCGTCCCCTCGCACCTTCGGGTGCGCTTCCGAGTGCTCGACGACCGCGGCCGCGAGCTCGGCACGGGAGAGGACCTCAGGGCGCTGCAGGAGAAGCTCAAGAAGGCGTCGGAGGCGTCGGTGCTGCGCGCGACGCAGCAGGTCGCGGCGCCCGCCCGCCCCGGGAACGGGGTGCGCGAGGCCGGTTCCGTGCCCGCGCAGAGCGCGTCGACCGCGGAGCTCCGCTACGACCAGCACGGGCTCACCGAGTGGCCGCTCGACGAGATCCCCGAGCTCATCGACATCAAGCGCAAGCACGGCGTCATCCGCGCCTACCCGTCGCTCGCCGTCGTCAAGGGGAGCATCGACCTGCGCCTCGTGACGACGCCAGAGGACCAGGCGCGCGAGCATCCCATCGGCGTCGCTGCCCTCCTCGTCGCGTCGGTGCCCTCCCCCGCGAGCTACGTGCAGGAGCACCTGACGGCGAAGGAGAAGCTCGCTCTCGCGACGAGCCCGTACCACTCGACGCCGGCGCTCTTCGGCGACATCGTCGCGGCCCTCGCCCAGGATGCGGTTGCCGCGTACAGCCAGGAGCACGGCGGCCCCGTGCGCACGCGGGCCGCGTTCGATGAGCTGCGCGAGACGTTCAACGCCACCCTGCTCGACCGCATGTTCGCGCAGACGAAGCTCGTCTCCGAGATCCTCGACCGCTTCCGCGAGGCCAACAAGGCACTCAAGGCGGCCAACCACATCTCGGTGCTGCCGTCGCTGTCCGATGCCCGCTCGCAGTTGCAGGCGCTCGTCTACCCGGGCTTCGTGTCGAAGACCGGCGTCACGCGGCTTGCGCATCTCCCCCGCTACCTGCGGGCGCTCACCTACCGCCTGGAGCGGGTGCTCAGCCACTCCAGCATCGAGCGGGCCGGCCTCATGCAGGTGGAGCAGGCGACGGCCCTGTACACGGAGGCGGGCGGCACGTTCCCCGCGAACCGCTCCGCCCCGGCGTCCGTCGTCCAGGCGAGGTGGATGCTCGAGGAGTTCCGCGTGAGCCTCTTCGCGCAGCAGCTCGGCACGGCCGAGACGGTCTCGCTGAAGCGCATCCGCCAGGCCCTCGCGGAGAAGTAGCGCCGGGCGGGCGCGCCGCCTGGCACCTGGCAGCGCACCCCTGCGCTCTGCCGCATCGCCCCCGCCGCATCGCGCCCTGCTGCAATCCACCCCACCAAGCGCAAAAATCAGCCAGATGCGCGCTCCCGGTGGCGGGAGCGTGCATCTGGCTGATTCCTTGGACGCGAGCCGGGCTACGCTGAGCCGGCCAGCCGTCGCTAGACGGCCGTGTAGCCGCCGTCGACGAGCACGTAGGAGCCCGTCATGAAGCTCGCCTTGTCGGAGAGCAGGTAGGTGGTGAGGTTGGCGACCTCTTCGGCCTTGCCGAGGCGCCCCAGCGGGTGCTTCGCGACGAGGGCATCGAGCTGCTCCTCGCTGAGGTGCTTCTCGAGCAGCGGTGTGGAGATGTACCCGGGTCCGACGGCGTTGATCCGCAGCCCCTGGGGGCCGTACTCGGCAGCCGAGTTCTTCGTGATGCCGACAACCGCGTGCTTGGAGGCCGTGTAGGCGCCGCTGCCGATCGCCGCGACCGTTCCGTGGATGGAGGCCATGTTGACGATGGCTCCCTCTTCGGCGCCGGCCTCGAGGATCGCGGGGATCTGCGCGCGGAGCCCGTACAGCACTCCGTTGAGGTTGATGTTGATGACGCGGTCCCAGTCGTCGACCTCGACGTCAGCGGCGGGGGCCGCCTTGCCGCCGATTCCGGCGTTGTTCACGGCGTAGTTGAGCTTGCCGTAGGTGGCGACGGCGTGCTCGACCGTGCGGACGCTGTCCTCTGCGACGGCGGTGTTCGCCTCGAACGGCGAGGCGGTGCCGCCAGCCGCCTCGATCTCGGCGACCACTCGCTTCGCACCCTCGAGGTTGATGTCGGAGACGACCACCTGGACGCCGTTGGCGGCGAGCTCCTTCGAGATCGCCTCGCCGATTCCCGAACCGCCGCCGGTCACGATCGCGACTTTTCCTGCAAATGCCATGGTGCTGTTCCTCTCAGAGTGCGCGGCCGGTGGTCACCGGTTGCTCCTTCGAGTGTGCTCCCGCGCATCCACAATTGGCTGTGTTTTGGGTCAGCGAACAGGCGTAGCATTCACCTGTTCTGTATCCCTGACCGGCCCCACGGCCTCCCCGGCGCGCACGCCCGGCGGCTACTCGGCGTCGCCCAGCCAGACCGTCGTATCGGTCGTCAGGAGACCGGCGTCATCGACGTGCGCCACCTCGCTGCGGGCGAGCACTCGGAGCCCCTCCGGCAGCGCAACCGGCTGAGCGCCGAAGTTGGTGATCACCGTGACGTCGCCGTTGCGGTACGCGAGCACCTCGTCGCCGAAGCCGTCGACCCACGCGAAGCGGGCATCCCCCATGCCGAGGTCGTGCTCGCGGCGCAGCGCCAGCAGGGAGCGGTACAGGTTCAGGGTCGAGGAGGCATCGTGCACCTGCTCGCTGCGCGCGAGCTCCGCCCACAGCTCCGGCTGCGGAAGCCACGACTCTCCCGTCGCGCTGAAGCCGTAGCTGTCACCATCGACCTCCCACGGAATCGGCACCCGGCAGCCGTCGCGGCCGTACAGCTCACCCTCGGAGCGGATGAAGATCGGGTCCTGCCGGGCCTCGTCCGCGAGGTCGATGACGTCGGGCAGGCCGAGCTCCTCGCCCTGGTACAGGTAGCTGGAGCCCGGCAGCCCGAGCATGAGCGCCGTCGCGGCTCGTGCGCGCCGCTCGCCGACCACGGGGTCCGGCTGGCCGGGGGTCTTCGGGCCGACGCCGGCTCCGTGCGCGTTCGGCTCGGTCAGGGCGAGGCGGGTCGCGTGGCGCACCGTGTCGTGGTTCGAGAGCACCCAGGTGCTCGGCGCACCGGATGCGGCGAACGCGGCGAGCGAGCGGGACACGACCTCCTTCTGGCCGTCCGCATCCCACGGCGCGCGCAGGTAGGCGAAGTTGAAGGTCTGGTGCAGCTGGCCGGGGCGAACCCACTCGGCCATCTCCTCGACGCTCGGCAGCCACGCCTCGCCGCACAGCACGCGGTCGCCGTCGTACTCGGCAGCGAGGAGGTGCCAGGCGCGGAAGATCTCGTGGACCGCCTCCTGGCCGAGGTACGGGGTGCGGGGGTCGCCGACGATGGGCAGGTCGCTCTCGACGGGGATGTAGTCCGGCAACCCGTCTTCCTTCGCGAGGCCGTGGGCCACGTCGATGCGGAAGCCGTCGACGCCGCGGTCGAGCCAGAAGCGCAGGATGTCCTCGAAGTCCTGGTGCACAACCGGGTTCGACCAGTCGAAGTCGGGCTGGGTGGAGTCGAACAGGTGCAGGTACCACTGGCCGGGCGTGCCGTCTGCTTCGGTGAGACGCGTCCATGCCGGCCCCCCGAAGAGCGACTGCCAGTTGTTCGGCGGCAGCTCGCCGTGCTCGCCCTTGCCCTCGCGGAACAGGTAGCGCGCACGCTCCGGGCTGCCGGGGCCGGCGGCGAGCGCGGCCTTGAACCAGGCGTGCTCCGACGAGGAGTGGTTGGGGACGATGTCGACGATGATGCGGATACCCCGCTCGTGGGCCGCCTCGAGCATCCGGTCGAACTCGTCGAGGGTGCCGAAGACGGGGTCGACGTCGCAGTAGTCGGCGACGTCGTAGCCGGCGTCGTTGAGGGGCGACGGGTAGAACGGGGAGAGCCAGATGGCGTCGATCCCGAGGTCGGCGAGGTCCGGGATGTGCGCCGTGACGCCCTCGAGGTCGCCGATGCCGTCGCCGCTCCCGTCTGCGAAGGAGCGCGGGTAGACCTGGTAGATGACGGCTGAGCGCCACCATTCGGATCCTGGGGTGGTGTCCTTCGCGAACTGGGCCTCTGTGGGTGCATCGTTGAGCGTCACCACGACAGGCTAGTGGATGCGGCGTGCCCCCTGTCCGCTGGACAGGGGGCACGTCGTCGTCGAGCGCCGGTGACGCGGTCGCTGTGAGATGTACAGCTAGAGGACCTTGCCGAGGAAGTCCTGCGTGCGCGGCTCCTTCGGGTTCCCGAAGAGCTCGTCGGGAGTGCCCGTCTCGACGATCTTGCCGTCGGCCATGAACACGACACGGTCGGCGACTTCGCGCGCGAAGCCCATCTCGTGGGTGACGAGGGCCATCGTCATGCCCGACTTGGCGAGGTCGCGGATGACCTGGAGCACTTCGCCGACCATCTCCGGGTCGAGGGCGCTCGTCGCCTCGTCGAAGAGCATGATCTCCGGGTCCATGGCGAGCGCGCGGGCGATCGCAACGCGCTGCTTCTGGCCGCCGGACAGCTGCGAGGGGCGGCGGTCCATGAGGTGGTCGAGGCCCACTCGGCGCAGCAGCTCCTCGCCGCGCTTGTTGGCCGCATCCTTCGTGACGCCCTTGATCTCGCGGGGCGCCAGCGTCACGTTCTCGAGCACCGTCATGTGCGGGAAGAGGTTGAAGTGCTGGAACACCATGCCGATGCGCTGCCGAACCTTGTCGAGGTTCGTCTTCGGGGCGGTGATGTCGTCGTCGTCGACGAAGACGTGCCCCTTCGTGACCTCTTCGAGGCGGTTCAGGCAGCGGAGCAGCGTCGACTTCCCGGAGCCGGACGGGCCGATGATCGCGATGACCTCGCCGTTCGCGATCTCGAGATCGATGCCCTTGAGCACCTCCACGGGTCCGAAGGACTTGTGCATCTCGACGACCCGCACGCGCGGCTGGCCGGAGTTGACCGCGTCGAAGCGACCGGTGAATGGCGTCTGCTCCACGGCTGATGCATCCGACGCTGAGTTGTTCACGTCACTCATTTGTTGAACCTCTTGTCGACGTAGTTGGAGAGGACCGTCAGCAGGTAGATGACGATGAAGTAGAGCACGCCGACGACGAGCCAGATCTCGAACGACCGGAAGGTCGAGGCGATGACGATACGGCCCTGGTAGGTGAGCTCAGCGAAGCCGAGGACGGACAGCAGCGAGGTGTCCTTCAGCGTGATGATGAACTGGTTGATGAGCGACGGCGTCATGATCTTGAACGCCTGCGGCAGCACGACCCGGCGCATCGACTTGCCGCGGGTCAGGCCGAGCGAGCGCGCGGCTTCCATCTGGCCGGGGTCGACCGACTGGATGCCGGAGCGCACCGTCTCCGTGATGTACGCGCCGGCGTTGAGGCTCAGCGTGATCACACCGGCGGTGAGCGCGTCGAGCGAGATGCCCGTCACGGCTGGCACGCCGAAGTAGAAGAAGAACGCCTGCACCAGCACCGGGGTGCCTCGGAAGATGTTCACGTACGTGGAGGCGATGCCGCGAAGCAGCACGTTCTTCGAGATCTTCAGGAAGCCGAACGCGAGGCCCAGGATCATCGCGAAGACGAGCGAGAGGGCGGTGGCGAGCAGCGTGTAGCCGAGGCCGACCATGAGCGACGGGAAGGCGGCGACGACGAGCTCGAAGAAGCCGAGCTGGCCCGACTCCTCCTCGCTGCCGAGGTAGCGGTCGCTGATCGTCGCGAGCACGCCCGTGTCCTCGGCGTTGGCGAGGCCAGCGTCGAAGAGCTCGAGGAGCTCGGGGTTCTGGCCCTTGAGGACCGCGAAGCCGTACTCGCCGCCCTCGATGGGGTCGGTCACGGTCATGAGGCCGTTGCCCTGCTGGATGCCGTACTGCAGCACCGGGAAGTCCTCGAAGAGCGCGACGGAGTTGCCCGTCTGCACCTCCGCGATCATGTCGGCGGTGTCGGAGAACGTGCGGATCGTGAAGCCGTATTCGGAGGACAGCTCCTCGGCGGTGGTTGCGCCGACCGTGCCGGTCTTGACGGCCACGTTCTTGCCGGCGAGGTCCTCGTAGCCGGTGATGCTGGTGTCGCCGTCCTTGACGGCCATCTGCACGCCCGAGGTGAAGTAGGGCTCCGAGAAGTCGAAGACCTGCTTGCGCTCGTCGGTGATGGTCATGCCGGCGATGATGCCGTCCGCCTGGCCCGACTGCACGGCCTGGAGAGCGGCGTCGAAGCCCAGCGGCTTGATGTCGATCTCGAAGCCCTGGTTCGCGGCGATGGCACGGATGAGGTCCATGTCGATGCCGAGGAGTTCGCCGTTCTGCTCGAACTCGAAGGGCGCGTAGGTGTTGTCCGTCGCGATGACGTACGAGCCCTTGTCCTTGGGGGTGTCGACGGCGAAGAGCGGGTTCTTGGGCAGCGTTCCGGGGCCGTCGTCCTCGATGACCTCGTTGCCGAGGGTGACGACGCCGCCGGAGATCTTGGTCGCATCCGGTGCGCCGTCTCCGAGGTACTCGTCGAGGATGCCCTGGTAGGTGCCGTTCTCGACGACGTTCTTGAGTCCGTCGTTGAAGGCCTCGCGGAGCTCCGCGTTCTGGCCCTTGTTGACGGCGAAGCCATAGGAGGAGGCGCGCTCGGGCTCGGTGACCGTCTTGAGGTTGATCTCGCCGGTCTCGATGCCGTACTGGAGGATCGGGAAGTCGTCGAAGACCGCGACCGAGTTGCCGCTCGTGACGTCGTTGAACGCGTCGGACGCGTCCTGGAAGCCCGTGACGGTGAAGCCGATCTCCTTGCCGAGCGTCTCGGCGAAGGTGAAGCCCTCTGTGCCGTTCTTCGCGGCGACGGTCTTGCCCTCGAGGTCTTCGTAGCTGGTGACGTCGTTGTTGCTCTTGGCGACGGCCATCTGGATGCCGGAGTCGAAGTAGGGGTTCGAGAAGTCGAACGTGCCCTTCCGCTCGTCGGTGATCGACATTCCGGCGATCATGCCGTCGACGGCGTTGGTCTGCACTGCCTGCAGCGCGCCGTCGAAGCCGAGCGACTTGATCTCGACGTTGAAGCCCTGATCTTCCGCGATGGCGTTGATCAGGTCCATGTCGATCCCGCGGAGCTCGCCGTCGATCTCGAACTCGAACGGCGCCCACGTGGTGTCGGTGGCGATCGTGTAGGTCTGTCCCTCGACCGCGCTCTTGCCGATCGTGGCCGCTTGCGCGGTTCCCGCGATGGCTCCACCGGTCAACAGCAGCAGCAGTGCGACCGCGATGACGGATAGGACTTGGTTTCGTGAGTCTGCGACTCGTTGCAGGAGTGAGGTGAGCGAAGTTCGCATCGTGCTCCTCGGCCAGGGCAGTTTCTGGAGGAGCGTTGGAACCTGGCGGTACCCGGCGCAGCCCCCGCTTCTGCCGGTCTGTCAGCAGCCGCAGATCGCAGCAACCGAATTGTGAGCGCAACGCTACCTGGCTGGGAGTCTGCTGTATGACACGATCCGCAGATCGTGTTCGCCTTGTGATGTTTTCGCGATGGCGTCTTGGGCCTCGAGGGCGCGGCGGGAGACGCCCTCGTGATTACGCTTGACTGGGCCGGATCCGCGGCCGGGGTCGGCGAAGGGCGGAACGATGCGGGACGGGAACGACGTCAGCTTGCTCTGCGAGCCGTATCTGGTGCTGCCCGACGCTTCGGGCGTGGAGGTCGCCTGGGTGACGGACGGGGAGGCTCGCGGCTCCCGCCTCATCGTCGTCCCGATCGGGCTCGGCGAGCGTCTCGCGGAGCTGTCGGTCGAGGAGCTAGAGGACCCTGCGCTCGTGAGCTCGCTGCCGGGCGCTCTGGTGATGCGGTCCGCTGGCGTTCGACTGCCCGCGATGGCGGAGGACCGCGAGAGCTTCCTCCCCGCCGGCCTCGAGGATCTCCGGAAGGCACTCGAGACGGAGACGACGGTCGCTCGTGAGGTGTGGCGCCAGTCGGCTCGAGCCTCGGGGCTGGAGCCCGGAGTCGACTACGCGTATCGCGTCGTGAGCGGTGCCGCCGCTTCCCGGGTCGCACGCCTCTCCGCAGCTCCGCCCGCGGACGCCCCGCTCCTGCGTCTGCTGCTGACGAGCGACCACCAGCTCGGCGCTCCCGTCCCGGTGGCCATGCGGCATGCGAGCGAAGCCGCTGGCCCCTTCGACGCCGTGCTGTACGCGGGCGACTTCGTGAATGTCCCCGACCGCGCCTCGGAGTGGTTCGACGACGCTCGCGGCTCCGCGTTCTTCCCGTCCATGCGAGACATCCTGCCGAGCACGCCGATCTTCTCGGTGGTCGGCAACCACGAGGTCCAGGGCAGGCGAGAGCCTGGGCGGACGCTCTCTGAGTCCTTCGAGGGCGCGTTGCCCGTGCGCGTGTCCGACGACGGTCTGAGCCTCTCGAACTACGAGACCCTGTTCCCCTCGCCGTCCGGCTCCCGCTTCTACGCGGTCACCTTCGGCGGGGTGCGCATCGTCGCCCTGAGCGCGACGCGGGTGTGGCGCTCCGACCGGGCCGACGACGACCCCGCCGCTCGCCTCGTGTCGAGCCGCTACCAGGAGGCCGCGCACGCGCTCAAGGATCCGCTGGCTCAGCGCTACGGGTCGCACATCGTCGACGACCTGCAGGCCGGGAGCCCGCAGTACGAGTGGCTGCGCCGCGAGCTCGCGAGCTCCGCCTTCACGGAGGCGAGGCTGCGCGTGGTCGTCATGCACGAGAGCCCGCACAGCATCGGCGTGAACGCGATGCCGCACTTCGCGCATCCCGTTCGCCTCGAGGAGCGCGACGGGCTCGGCGAGCTGACCGGCGTGCGCTACGACTATCCGTCGGCCGAGAGCATCCTGCTGCGCGACATCGCACCGCTCTTCGAAGCGGCGCGCGTCGACCTCGTCATCGGCGGGCACTCGCACCTGTGGTCGAGGTTCGCCTCAGCGGCGGGCGTGCAGTACCTCGAGACGTCGCACGCTGGGAGCACACACGGGGCGTTCGATCAGAGCAGCGGCCGCCGTCGAACGCGCCCGTCGTTCCGGTGGAACGCGCACGATGCAGTGGCGCAGGGTGACGCGGGCGGCCTCGACCCGATCGTGCCGACGCGTGCCCCTCGGCTCGGAGCGGCCAGCGAGCCACTCCCCTACGTCTCGGAGCCGGGGCTGAGCGTGTTCAGCGTGCTGACCGTGTCTGCAGGCGCAGGCGCGAAAGCGGATGCGGCTGCCGTCGTCGAGAGCTACGTGTACGACGCCCGGACCCCCGAGGTGCCGGCTCAGGTCTTCGATGCGTTCGGCGTCGGCGAGGCGTGAGCCGCTCGGTCGCGCGCGTTCCTGAGGAGCCTGGGGCCGACCGTCCAGAGGAGCACCACGAGCACGGCCACGGCTCCGCCTGCCCAGATTCCGGCGGTCGGCGAGACGACGAAGTCGAACACGAAGAGCACGATCCCGACGAAGAGCAGTGACGCTGCGATGAGGCAGAGGATGAGGATGGCGCTGGCTGCGTGGACGAGCTGCGCTTTCGCCCCTTCGCCGAACAGGATGCGATGCAGCATGACGGGCGCGAGCGCGAGGAGCGTGACGAGGACGGCGAAGATGACGAGGCACAGGTAGAGCACGTGATCGAACGGACCGAGCTCCGTGAAGCGCTGCTGGAACGGCAGCGTCAGCAGGAAACCGGCCATGATCTGTGTGCCGGTCTGCAGCACGCGGAACTCCTGCATGAGCTCGCTCCAGTTGCGGTCCGAGCGTTCGTTGGGGGTCTCGTCTCGTCCGTCATCGGACGTGGTGTCGACGTCGCTGTCGATCATGGCTTCTCCTGCGGTGTTGGGAGGCGTTCGCCCATCGCTCGTCCCGCCGGGTGCCCGGCACGCGACTCGTGGCGTGCCGGGCTCAGCGGTCAGGCGAGGTCGCTGATGCCGTCCTGGCGTCGGCGGTCCTGCGATCCTTCGTCGTCGACGGCGCCGTCGCCGGTCTCGAACTTCTCGTCGCGACGTTCCTGGCGGTGCTCTTCCTGGTGCTCGTGCTCTTCGCGCAGCTCTTCGTTCTTGTCGTGTCCCATGGGGTCTCCTCGATCGTCTTCGGCGCATCGTTGCGCAGCCCGCGCGGCGGAGTGCCGCAGGCTGAGCGTAGCGCTCGGCGCTTGGATCGCGGCAGGAATTGGCTCCTCCACACCAGGACGAGAATGCCCCTGACTCCGCACCGTCCAGGGCTGCCAAGGTCGAGGGCTGTGTTGTGGTCGTCACAACGCAGCGGAAGCGACCAGAAGTCCGCTCCCGACCTTGCGGGCAGCGGTTTGCCCGCCGGGCGCGGAGCGCTGCTCGGCGGGGGCGCCGGAGACGCCTCGAGGCGGTGCCCACCAGGAGTCCTGGTCGGCACCGCCTCGAGGGTGGCGCGTGGTGGAGAGAGCTGGGCTTAGAAGTCCCAGTCCTCGTCTTCCGTGTTGACGGCCTTGCCGATGACGTAGGAGGAGCCCGACCCGGAGAAGAAGTCGTGGTTCTCGTCGGCGTTCGGCGAGAGCGCCGACAGGATCGCCGGGTTCACGTCGGTGACGCTCGAGGGGAACATGGGCTCGTACCCGAGGTTCATGAGCGCCTTGTTGGCGTTGTAGTGCAGGAATTTCTTGACGTCCTCGGCGAGGCCGACTTCGTCGTACAGGTCGTGCGTGTACTGCACTTCGTTCTCGTAGAGCTCGAAGAGCAGCTCGAACGTGTAGTCCTTGAGCTCCTGGCGCTTGGCCTCGTCGACCAGCTCGAGGCCCTTCTGGTACTTGTAGCCGATGTAGTAGCCGTGCACTGCCTCGTCGCGGATGATGAGGCGGATGAGGTCGGCCGTGTTGGTGAGCTTGGCGTGGCTCGACCAGTACATGGGCAGGTAGAAGCCCGAGTAGAACAGGAACGACTCCAGCAGCGTCGACGCGATCTTCCGCTTGAGCGGGTCGTTGCCGTGGTAGTAGTTCATGACGATCTGCGCCTTGCGCTGCAGGTTCTCGTTCTCCGTCGACCAGCGGAACGCGTCGTCGATCTGCGGCGTGCTCGAGAGGGTCGAGAAGATCGACGAGTAGCTCTTGGCGTGCACCGACTCCATGAACGCGATGTTCGTGTAGACGGCCTCCTCGTGCGGCGTCAGCGAGTCGGGGATGAGGCTGACCGCGCCCACGGTTCCCTGGATCGTGTCGAGCAGGGTGAGCCCCGTGAAGACGCGCATGGTGAGCGTCTGCTCTGCAGGCGTGAGCGTGTTCCACGACTGCACGTCGTTCGACAGCGGCACCTTCTCGGGGAGCCAGAAGTTGTTGACGAGTCGGTTCCAGACCTCGACATCTTTCTCGTCTGGGATGCGGTTCCAGTTGATCGCCTGGACCTTCTCGAGAAGGTGGCTCGTCTCGGCCTGCGGGTTCATGTGCGTGGAGTTCTTTTCTGTCGCGTTCGTGCGGGAATGGTCGGGCAGCTCACCCGGAGGCAGGCCTCACTCGAAAGCAGGGCTGACTCGAAATCAGGGAGGGGCCTACAGCATGCAGCTGACGCAGCCGTCGACCTCGGTGCCCTCGAGCGCGAGCTGGCGAAGACGAATGTAGTAGATCGTCTTGATGCCCTTCTTCCACGCGTAGATCTGCGCGCGGTTGATGTCGCGGGTCGTCGCCGTGTCCTTGAAGAAGAGCGTCAGCGACAGGCCCTGGTCGACGTGCTGCGTCGCCTCGGCGTAGGTGTCGATGATCTTCTCGTAGCCGATCTCGTAGGCGTCCTCGAAGTACTCGAGGTTGTCGTTCGAGAGGTAGGGCGCCGGGTAGTAGACGCGGCCGAGCTTGCCTTCCTTGCGGATCTCGATCTTGGACGCGATCGGGTGGATCGACGACGTCGAGTGGTTGATGTAGCTGATCGAACCGGTCGGCGGAACCGCCTGCAGGTTGCGGTTGTACATGCCGTGCTTCTGCACGAGCTCGCGCAGCTCGGCCCAGTCGGCCTGCGTCGGGATGTGCATGCCCTCGAAGAGCTCGCGGACGCGCTCCGTCTTGGGAGCCCACTCGACGTCGACGTACTTGTCGAAGAACTCGCCCGTCGCGTAGGTGGAGCGCTCGAAGCCCGCGAAGGACTTGCCACGCTCGGTCGCGATGAGGTTCGAGGCGCGGATCGCGTGGAACACGACCGTGTAGAAGTAGATGTTCGTGAAGTCGAGAGCCTCTTCTGAACCGTAGAAGATGCGCTCGCGGCCGAGGAAGCCGTGCAGGTTCATCTGGCCGAGGCCGATGGCGTGCGACTCGTCGTTGCCCTTCGCGATGGAGGGTACCGACGCGATGTGGCTCATGTCGCTGACGGCGGTGAGGCCGCGGATCGCGGTCTCGACGGCCGTCGCGAGGTTGCGCGAGTCCATGGCGGCGGCGATGTTCATCGACCCGAGGTTGCAGGAGATGTCGTTGCCGATGGTCTCGTAGCCGAGGTCGTCGGTGTACGTCGTCGGCGAGTTGACCTGGAGGATCTCCGAGCACAGGTTCGACATGTTGATGCGGCCCTCAATGGGGTTCGCACGGTTCACCGTGTCCTCGTACATGATGTACGGGTATCCGGACTCGAACTGGATCTCGGCAAGGGTCTGGAACAGCTGGCGTGCGCTGATCTTCGTCTTCTGGATGCGTGCGTCGTCGACCATCTCGTAGTACTTCTCCGTGACGGAGATGTCGCCGAACGGCTTGCCGTAGACGCGCTCGACGTCGTACGGGGAGAAGAGGTACATGTCTTCGCCGCGCTTGGCGAGGTCGAACGTGATGTCCGGGACGACGACGCCGAGCGACAGCGTCTTGATGCGGATCTTCTCGTCGGCGTTCTCGCGCTTGGTGTCGAGGAACCGCATGATGTCGGGGTGGTGCACGTTGAGGTACACGGCTCCAGCACCCTGACGCGCGCCGAGCTGGTTCGCGTAGGAGAAGGAGTCTTCCAGCAGCTTCATGATCGGGATGATTCCCGAGGACTGGTTCTGGATCTGCTTGATCGGCGCACCCGACTCGCGGATGTTCGACAGGTTGAAGGCGACGCCGCCTCCGCGCTTCGAGAGCTGCAGGGCGGAGTTGATGGAGCGGCCGATCGACTCCATGTTGTCCTCGATGCGGAGGAGGAAGCAGGAGACGAGCTCGCCTCGCTGCTTCTTGCCCGTGTTGAGGAACGTCGGGGTCGCGGGCTGGAAGCGCCCGGCGATCATCTCGTCGGCGAGCGAGGTTGCGAGGGTCTCGTCGCCCTGCGCCAGGCCGAGCGCGACCATGAGCACGCGGTCCTCGAAGCGCTCGAGGTAGCGCTTGCCGTCGAACGTCTTGAGCGCGTACGAGGTGTAGAACTTGAAGGCGCCGAGGAAGGTCGGGAAGCGGAACTTCTTCGCGTAGAGGCGGTTGCGGAGCCCCTCGATGAAGGAGTGCGCGTACATCGCCAGGGTCTCGGGCTCGTAGTACTCGTTCTCGACGAGGTACTCGAGGCGCTCCTCCAGGTCGTGGAAGAACACCGTGTTCTGGTTGACGTGCTGGATGAAGTACTGGTGAGCGGCTTCGCGATCCTTGTCGAACTGGATCTGGCCGTTCTCGTCGTACAGGTTGAGCATCGCGTTGAGCGAGTGGTAGTCGAGCGTGTTCGCCACGGTTGGTGCGTTCATCGTGATGACACTTGCGTCGTCGAGAGCGGTTGTTGCTGCCAAAACCTGTCCAATCCAGAGTTGACTGCGGCGACGTCGTCTGGCGTGCCGAAGAGTTCGAAGCGATACAGCGTTGGTACGCCGCACTTCGAGGAGATGATGTCGGCGGCGAGGCCGTAGCCTTTGCCGAAGTTCGTGTTTCCGCCGGCGATGACGCCGCGGAGGAGCTCGCGGTTGCGTGGCTCGTTGAGGAATCTGATGACCTGCTTGGGGACGGCCCCGCGCCCATCTCCCCCGCCGTAGGTGGGGAGGATGAGCACGTAGGGCTCGTCCGCGACAAGCTGGGGTTCGCTCGGGAAGAGCGGGATGCGGCTCGCTGGCCGGTCGAGCTTCTCGACGAAGCGGCGCGTGTTCTCGGAGACGCTCGAGAAGTAGATGAGCCCGGTCATGGGTGCAGTCCCTTCTTCATCCGCGTCATACCTTGATGCGCGTCATGAGTCGCGTTTCGAGATGCGAGCGCTCAGAGCGGTGAACGACGATCAGCGCAGTGAGCGTCGCCCGGTGCGACGGCTAGGCCGTTGCGAGAGCAGCCAGCTGGCTGATCTTGTCGGGGCGGAAGCCCGACCAGTGGTCGTCGCCCGCGATGACGACGGGAGCCTGCATGTAGCCGAGCTCCTTGACGGTCTGCAGTGCCTTCTCGTCTGCGGAGACGTCGAAGATCTCGTACTCGATGCCCTGCTTGTCGAGGGCACGGTAGGTGGCGGTGCACTGCACGCATGACGGCTTGCTGTAGACGGCGATTGCCATGGTTTTCTCCTGGTTCCTAAGTGCTTGGGGAGTGCTATTCGTGCAGTGTGTTGAAAGCGTCTCGCCCGGTCTCTCGCGGCCCTGCCGGAGCAGTCTCACGCGGTGCCAGGTGGATGAACCCCCGTTGTGTCGCAGTTTCCCGCGGCCACTACATCTTGTGCTCGATGAGGCTACCACCACTAGATAGGGTGTTACAACCGTGTAGTTCTCCACAAGTCCTCCACAGAAAATGCCCCAGTTTCCGGCGTTTCTCCACCGTTTTCCGGCGGTTGTGCACAGTCTGTCCCCAACCACCGACATTCCCCGTCCGAGGCGTACGATTGTCGGCGCTGTGACGAACTACGCGACTGTACTCAGAACCCCAGGCCTGACACGACTCCTGCTCTCGCAGCTCGTCGCCAGGTTCCCCGCCGGCATGCTCTCGCTCGCGATCCTCATGCACGTCGAGGACACCTACGACAACTTCACCTCCGCCGGCGTGGTCCTCGCCGCCCTGAGCATCGGCCAGGCGGTCTCGGGCCCGGTCGCCGGGCGCCTCATGACCGTCTGGGGCATGAGGCCCGTGCTGATCTTCACGATGATCGCGTGCTCGCTCTCGCTCACGGCGCTCGCGCTCTGGCCACCGGTGCTCTGGCAGGCGGCGATCCTCGCGGTGCTGGCTGGGCTCAGCATCCCTCCCGTCTCCCCCGCCGTCCGGACGATCTACCCCAAGGTCGTCACCGCATCACAGCTGTCGCGCCTCTTCTCGCTCGACGCCTCCCTCCAGGAGGTCATCTGGGTGATCGGGCCCGTCGCCACGACCGCCGTCGCGTTCGCGATCTCGCCAGCAGCCGGCATCCTCGTCGGTGCCGGCATCACCCTCGTCGGCGGCCTCTGGTTCGTGGCAGCCCCCGAGGTGGGCAAGGTGCGCATCCCGAAGTCACGACGCAGAGCGGGGGCGGTGCTGCGCAACCCGGTCGTCGTCCTCATGTCCGTGACGGGCGCCCTCCTCGTCGGCGCCTGCGCCGCCATCGAGGCCGCCGTCGTGGCGGAGTTCGGCCACGAGCGCGCGGAGACCGGCATCCTGCTCGCCGTCTTCGCCGTGGGCTCTCTCGTCGGCGGCCTCGCCTTCGGGCACCTGCCGCTTGCGCCCCTCTCCCTCGCGCGCCGCATGGGGATCGTGTTCCTCGGCATCGGCCTCGCGCTGATCTCGACGAACCCGGTCTGGCTCGGCGCCGCATTCTTCGTGAGCGGCCTCGGCATCGCGCCCGTCTTCTCCGGCAGCTTCTCCGCGGTCTCCTCGAGCGTCCGCTTCAGCGAGAGCGCCGAGTCGTACGGCTGGATGGCGACGGGGCAGCTCATCGGCGCCGCGGCTGGGTCCGCGCTCGCCGGCATCGCGAACGACCTGGCTGGTTCCCTCGGCGGCTTCCTGGTGAGCGCCGCGTTCGCCCTCGCGGGCGCAGTCGTCGCCCTCCTCTGGCGCGGGCATATCCCGGACCTGCGTGGTGCCGACATCGCGCCGCGACCCGACACCGAGCCCATGAACGTCCTGAACGCCCCTTCCTGATGCCGCTCCCGGTGCTCAGAACGCCGACCGAAAGGCCCAGATGACCTCGCCGCTCACCCCCAGCTTGACCATGAACGACGGCATCCAGATCCCCCAACTTGGTCTCGGCGTCTACAAGGTCCCCGACCTCGAGGCGACCAGGGTCGTGGTGGATGCCATCGACCTGGGCTACCGACACCTCGACACGGCGGCGTTCTACGACAACGAGGCGGGCGTCGGCCGCGGCATCCGCGAGAGCGGGGCTCCCCGCGAGGAGCTCTTCGTGGCGACGAAGGTCTGGCACGACCGACACGGCTTCGAGGAGACGCTCACCTCCTTCGACGAGAGCCTCGAGAAGCTCGGCCTCGACTACGTCGACCTCTACCTCATCCACTGGCCTGCCCCGGCGCAGGGCAGGTACGTCGAGACCTGGCGAGCGCTCGAGCGGCTCCATGGCGAGGGGCGTGCCCGATCCATCGGCGTCTCGAACTTCAAAGGACACCACCTCGACCGCCTCGCGGCAGAGACCGAGACCGTGCCGGCCGTCAACCAGATCGAGCTGCATCCTCGCCTGCCGCAGGTCGAGACCCGCGCGTACAACCGAGCGCACGGCATCCTCACGGAGGCATGGTCGCCGCTCGCACGGGGCACGCTGCTCGACGAGCCGGCGCTCCTCGCCCTGGCCGACAAGCATGGCAAGACGGTCGCCCAGGTCGTGCTGCGCTGGCAGCTGGACCTCGGCAACGTCGTCATCCCGAAGTCGGTGCACCGCGACCGACTCGCCTCGAACCTCGAGGTCTTCGACTTCGCGCTCGACGCCGAAGACCTCGCCGTCATCGCCGCCCTCGAGTCCGGCGAACGCACCGGCAAGGACCCAGACCTGTTCTTCTGACCGCGCGCCCGCAGTGGATCTCTGGGGGAACTCGGAGCACGCCGAGCCCCGCCAGGTGCTTGCATGACTGCTATGCGCACCACATTCCGGCGGCTCGGCGCCGCGACCGCCCTCGCCCTCAGTGCGCTCCTCCTCTCCGGATGCGCGAGCGGCATGTCCTCGACCGAGTCGCAGTCCGAATCGGCGCCGCAGGGCGTCGCGCAGGACTCCGCGGGTGCCCCGGAGGCGGCCGCTGGCGCCACGCAGGAGAATCGGGACGTGGTCACGACGGGCTACGTGGGGATCCAGACGGGCGACGTGCCCGGAGCCCGCACGCAGGTGGAGGCCCTCGTGGAAGCACGCGACGGGCGCATCGACGCCCGATCGGAGACGGGGGGCGACTCCATCTCAGCGCAGCTGACCGCGCGGGTGCCGGCAGCAGACTACGACGCGTTCATCACCGAGCTGCGCGAGGTCGGAGAGGTGGTCTCCGTCGAGACCTCCGCCGTCGACGTCACACTGCAGAAGACGGACATGTCCTCACGCGTCTCGACACTCGAAGCGTCAGTGACCTCGCTGCGAGGGATGCTCTCCTCGGCCACGGAGGTCGACGACCTCCTCGCGATCGAGACGACGCTGACCGAGCGCACGAGCGAGCTGCAGAGCCTGCGCGCGCAGCTCGAGGTGCTCGAGGAGAGCATCGCGTACTCGACCGTCTCGATCTCCATCTCGAGCGATGCCCCGTCCCCCGAGGAGGAACCAGCTGGCTTCCTCGCGGGCCTGCAGGACGGCATGGCGGCGCTGCTGCGCGGGTTCGCGTCGTTCTGGACCGCGCTGGGCTTCGCGCTCCCAGGTCTCGCGCTCCTCGCGGTGCTCGGCGCCGCGGCCTGGCTCATCGTGCGTCTCAGCATGCGGTCTTCGGCAGCCCGAGCGGCCCGCCGGGCAGAGGCTGTCAGCGCTGCACAGCCTGCGCCAGCGACACCGGAAGGCACAGGCCGCGCGCCCGCCGAGCCCGCTTCCTAGCGCCGATTCGGCCAGCGCACCGCTGCAATCGCTAGTCTTGTGCAGGTCGTTCGTGCGCACGTGGGCACGGATGGCCCGCCACATCCACGTTGACCGAGGAGCACAGCATGGCTGCCGACGACACGAACACCAAGTTCGATCCCGATTTCGAGCCGCGCGACGATGACACCACGCGCATCGAGGCCGCGGGTGTCCCCGACGAGGACCTGGCTCCGGGCGACACGATCGGGGACCTCGCAGACGACCCCATCGAGCCGCCCCAGGACACCGACGAAGCCTCGGACTCACTCGCAGCCGGCACCGGCCACGTGAGCGGCGAGAGCAGCGCAGCCGCCCAGCTCAAGGCCCACGAGGCGAAGCTCACCCGCATCTTCCAGGCGACCGTCTTCGGCCCGGGCGACGAGCGAATCGGCCGTGTCGGCCAGGTGTACCTCGACGACCAGACGCGCGACCCCAACTGGGTCACGGTGAAGACGGGCCTGTTCGGCACCAAGGAGTTCTTCATCCCGCTCGATGTCGCGGAACTGGACGAGAAGCGCATCCTCGTGCCCTACTCGAAGTCGCTCGTGACGAGCGCTCCCAGCACGGAGGTCGACCAGAACCTCAGCCCTGCCGAGGAGGACGCGCTGTACGTGCACTACGAGGTTCCGGGGCGCATGCCCGAGAACGGCACGGAAACGAGCCTCGTCGAGGATGGAAGCGAGCTCCGTCCTGGCAGCGCCCCCGTCATCCTGGAGCAGAGCGGTGACGACTTCGGCGACGCCGACGAGGCGACGCGGACCGAGGACGCGCTGCTCGCCGAGACCGTTGCCGATTCCGCCTTCGACACCGAGGCCAGCATCGACGCCCACGAGACGGCGGCGCCCCTGCTCTCGGCCGACGACGACGACACTCGCCTCATCGCGACTGCGGAAGCCGCGGCGAGCGACGATGAGTTCGAGGCGCCGACGGTGACCGAGTGGGAGGAAGTCAGCTTCCAGCGGCCGAGCGACGAGCCGACCGACCCGACCAGCCCCGACCGGAACTAGGAGCCTCCGTGCCTCTCTTCGCCACGATCTACCACTACGCAGACGATTCAGCCGACACCCGCGACGAGCACCGCCCCGCGCACCGGGCCTGGCTCGGCGAGCAGAAGGACGCGGGCATCCTGAAGGCCTCTGGCCCTTGGGCCGCTCCGCACTCGGGCGCGCTGCTCCTCTGGGAGAGCGACGACGAGGCGTCCCTGCGGGAGCTCCTCCCCGCCGACCCCTTCGCCGCAGTCGGCGTCATCCGCCAGACCGACGTCTACGAGTGGACACAGGTCTTCGGACCGTTCACCCCGTAGCTGGCGAACTCCCCAGCACCTCGACGAAGCCGGTCGCCGCACTCGCGGCGGCCGGCTTCGTCACGAGCTAGGCCTGCTCGTGGGTCTGCGCAGGCTCGGCGGAGCTGCCGGGTGCCGCTGCCCTTGGCTTCTCGAAGAACAGCACGACGACCGCTCCCGCGAGGAAGGCGGCGATCGGCAGCAGCAGCGACTGCCCCAGGGCCGCGGAGAACCCCTCGGCGACCGCGGGCGGCAGCGCGCCGCTGCTCTGCTCTGCGGCATCCGCCGGCATGCCAGGCAGCTCGGCCGCGAGGCGCGAGCTGATGAGGGCGGCGATCGCGGCCGACCCGAGCACCGAGCCGACCTGGCGGGTCATGTTGTAGACGCCGGATCCCGCTCCAGCGAGTGCGGGAGGAAGGTTCCGCGTAGCGCTCGTCGCGAGCGGTGCCCAGAGGCCGGACATCCCGAGGCCGAGGAAGGCGGGTGGGATGAGCAGCTGCCAGAGCGGCGTGTCGGCCGTCATGAGCAGCGACATCCACCCGAGCGCGGCAGCCACGATGAGGAATCCCGCGAACGCGATCCAGCGGGGCTCGGTGCGGTCGGTGAGGCGGCCCACGAACGGCGCCATGACCCCGGACACGACGGCCATGGGAACCAGCATGAGCGCCGCCTGCGTCGGCTCGAGTGCGCGCGCCGTCTGGAAGTAGAACGCGATCGGGAGCGGCATGGAGACGATCGCGAGGCCCAGCACCGAGATGCCGAGGTTCGCGACCGTGAAGTTCCTGTCGCAGAAGAGCCCGAGCGGCAGGAGCGGCTCCTTGCGATTGAAGCGCTGCCAGACGACGAAGCCGACGAGTACGACCACTCCGGAGACGATGAGTCCCCACACGGAGATGGGTCCGACGATCTGCCCCCAATCGAACGTCTCGCCTTCCTGGATGCCGAACACGAGCAGGAAGAGACCCACAGCGCTAAGCACCACGCCCAGCCAGTCGAACGAGTGCGCCTTGGTCTCGAGATCGGGCACGAGACGCCAGGCCAGGATGAACGCGACGACTCCGACGGGCACGTTGACGAAGAAGATCCACTCCCAGCCGAGGCCGTCGACGAGGAACCCTCCGAGGATAGGGCCGACGAGGGTGGCGACTCCGGCGACCGCACCCCAGAGCCCCATGGCGGCACCTCGCTTGTCCGGCGCGAAGATCCGAGTGATGACCGACATGGTCTGCGGGGTCATGAGAGCGGCGCCGAGGCCCTGCACGGCACGCGCCGCGATGAGCATCCCGATGTCACCCGAGAAGCCGCACCAGAGTGATGCGAGGGTGAAGACGACGAGGCCGATGAGGTAGATGCGCTTCGGGCCGAAGCGGTCGCCGAGGCGACCGGTGATGAGCAGCGGCACGGCGTAGCTGAGCAGGTACGCGCTGGTCACCCAGATGACGGCGGTGATGTCGGTCTGGAGATCCCTGAGGATGGCCGGGTTCGCGATGGAGACGATCGTCGAGTCGACCAGGATCATGAAGAAGCCGATGACGAGGGCCCAGAGGGCGGGCCAGGGGCGGGAGACTGTTTCCACGAGGGTGGATGCTACGCCCCTTGTCGGGCCGTTGCGCGCCACGCGAGGAATAGCCGGCGGGCGGAGCGCGTTGTGCTCCCCGTACGCCCAGAGACAGGAGACGCATGCCAACCATCGACATCACCACCGAGACGTTCAAGGACACGGTTGCCTCCGAGGGCATCGTGCTCATCGACTTCTGGGCCGAATGGTGCGGCCCCTGCCGCCAGTTCGGTCCCATCTACTCCGCCGCTTCGGAGCGCCACGAGGACATCACGTTCGCGAAGGTCGACACGGAGAACAACCAGGAGCTGTCCGCGGGTCTGCAGATCACGTCGATCCCGACGCTGATGGCGTTCCGCGACGGCGTGCTGCTCTACCGCGAGGCCGGCGCCATGCCGCTCGCGGGGGTCGAGAAGCTCATCGAGGCCCTCGAGAACGTCGACATGGATCAGGTTCGCGCTGAGATCGCCGAGAAGTCGGGCGCTGCGCCCGCCAACGAGGCGCAGTAGGCCCAGAGCTTCTCCCCCAGCTCGGGGTCGTAGCTGCGCCAGTGCGAGATGCCGATAACGGGCATTCCCCGCGTGAGGTGGGCGGGGACGATCGTCTCCCCGCCCGCTAGCTGCGGGTCGGTGACGGCCCTGAGCTGGCAGAGGGCACCCTCGTGCTTGCCTTGCGCCGCGAAGGCGAGGAGGCTGTCCAGGGCGCGCTTGCCGAGCGACGGTTCGTGGACGCCCGGGATCGTCGGGGTGAGACCGCCCGTCGAGTAGCCGGGATGCGCGACGAGGCTGCGCACGTGCCCGCCAGCGGCGCGCGCTCGACGGTCCCCCTCGATCGCGAGCACCTGCGTCGCGAGCTTCGACTGCGCGTAGGCGTTCCACGACGTGTAGCCGCCGCGCAGCTGCACATCCTCGAGGTGTGCCCTCGTGAGCGCGGGCGCGATGCTGCCGAGCCACACGAGGGCGGCACCCTCACGGAGCGCGGCCCCCACTGAGAGGTGGCTCAGGAGGGCGAAGTGGCCGAGCGCGTTCGTGGCGAAGACCCGCTCGATGCCGTCGCTCGTCTCTTCCCGCTCGGTCGGCGGATGCACGACTCCGGCGTTGAGGACAAGACCGTCGAACCCGGACCCAGCTGACGACGGGTCGCCGATGAGTGTGGACGCCGCGCCGCGGATCGCCTCGAGCTCCGCGATATCGAAGGCGAGGGTCGTGACGAGCTCGGGTCGTCCCATGGCTGCGGCCGCAGCCTCGAGCCTCGCGGCGCTTCGTCCCGTGATGACGACGTTCGCGCCGCGGGCAGCCAGGCTCTTCGCCGTGAAGAAGCCGAGCCCCGTCGACGCGCCCGTGATGAGGTAGCGCCTGCCGGAGAGGTCGTGGGGCCCGAACTCAGCTGCGGCGCTCACGCGTCGTCGCCTTCATCGAAGTGCTCGTACCGCGGCATGGTCCGCTCCTCTTGGCTGTGGCTGAGAGATCCTGCCTCAGCAGTCTAGGAGCGTCAGATCTCCAGAGCTGGGGAGGCCTGCAGGTCGTAGCCGAACGCGTAGAGATGTACGACGACGCCGGGGGCGACCTCCTTGGGCCCCTCCCGGTCGGTGAGGTGCACGAAGCCGAGCCGCTCGTACAGGCGGTGGGCGCCGAGCATCTCCGGGCCGCTGTTCATGACGACCCGCGACGCGCCCCGATCACGCCCGAGGGCGATGACGTGGCCCGCGAGCGTCTGTCCGATGCCGCGCCCGCGCGCCTCGGGGGCTACGGCGAGCATCCTGAAGTCGAGCTCGCCCTGCCTTGCGAGCTGCGAGATCCGCTGCCCTGGTCGTGGCGTCCAGACGGATCCGAGGATCGTTCCGGTCGCGATGTCCTCGGCAACCCAGACCTCGTCTTCACTGGCTCGGCTCGCGGCGTCCCGCAGATCCTCGGCGTAGCTCGCCGTGACCACGTAGTCGTTGCTGTACGCGCGCTCGGTGAGGCGCCCGACCAGCTCGACCTCGTCGTGCCGAACCAGGCGGAGGCGAACGCCTTCGGTCTGCGTGAGGTCGTAGCGGTAGGCGAGCTCGGCTCCGAACGTCTCATCGTCAGTGTCGCGCCCCTTGACCCGCGAGAAGCCGACTCGTTCCGCCAGCCGCCGCGCCTGCGAGTTCGAGACGCCGACATCGAGCACCGCCGCGCGGGCACCGCTCCGCCGGGCGAGGTCGAGAGCGGCGTGGACAAGCGCGTCTGCGACCCCCGCGCCGCGAGCTTCGGGGGCGACGGCGGTGAAGCGCAGCTCCGCCTCGTCACCGCGGGCGAGACGCGCCGGTTCGGTGCCGGCGCGCAGCAACGTCGAGGTTCCAAGGATCTCGGGAGCGCCGTGCTCGGGTTCGTTCGTGACGGCGACGAGCACCGTCCCGGCTTCGCTGCGGGCGGCGACGTCGAGTTCGGCTGCCCGGCGAGACTCGCGCCAGCGCTCATTGCCGTGCCCGCCCGAGTCGAACGATCGAACCGTGAGTGCCCCGATGGCGGCGAATTCGTCCGCTCGGGCCTCTCGAACGGTGAAGGTGCCAGGGTTCGTGTTCGTGTGGGGATCGACGCTTGGTGCGACGCTCATAGACCATCCAATACTTCTCCGGGCAAGCCGCGCCCGCATGTGCAACTGTCCAGCATACGACGCCGGAGGCACACGCGCGGCGGCACGGGACCGCTCTGGAGTCAGCGCTCGTCGTCGTCAGGCGCGATGATGCGGTGCGAACCGGTCGCCGGATGCGCGGCCCTGGCCCGCACGGAGGCGAACTGGCTCTCGACGATGTCGGCGACGACGGCGATCGACTGCTCATCGAAGCGGTCGTGCTGCCCCTCGGCGACTTCCTGCGCGTCGACGTGGCGCAGCCACGACGTGGTGGCGTTGACCGACGCGGGTGTGTAGCCGTTCGTCTCGGCCACAGCACCGCCGAACAGGAACGCGACGGGAACACGGAGACCCGCGAGGGCGTCGCGTGAGGAGGAGCCCTGGTCGTCGGCGGGCAGGGTGTCGCCGAGGCCGCCGTTGACGAGAACCAGGGCTCCGACACGTTCCGGGTGGGCGGCGGCGACCGCGACGGCGAGATCCGCGCCCGTCTCCGTGCCGACGAGCACCGCTCGCTCGACGGAGAAGTGGTCCATCAGCTCGACGACCGCGTGCGCGGTCGTGTCTCTCGCCGCTCTCGAACGCTGCGGCCAGCCCAGATCGTCGATGGACGGCGCCAGGACGTGTGCATCCGGGAGGAGCCCGGCGAGCGTCTCGGCCGTGGCACCATGCGGCTCCCCGAGCAGCAGGAGATTGTCGTGCTTGCGTCCCTCTCTGGAGACGCGGACCAGCACTCCGACGCTGCCGCCGGTGAGGTCGACACTGAGCCCTCTTGGCCCGATCGAATGCGGTTCCGCCTTGGCGGAGCCGAGTGGTCGCAGCGCGCGAACGGGAGCGTCTGCCTCGTCACCCGTCATGCGATCCACTCCTTCGCTGGCTCTCAATGCTACGCACCCTCGCTCCAGCGTAGACGCGGCACCGTGTGCACCGCGGACAGCGCACCTCTCGGATCCACCCACTGGCCCAGCTGCACCCCCGCGACTAAGGTAAACCTAACTCACGAAGGAGCGACCATGTCGAACATCACCACCACGCACGCCGCGAGCGGTCTCGTCAGGTCGCGCCTCGCGGCCAGAGAGCGCGTGAGCGAGCACGTCGTGCGCGTGACGCTGGAGGGCGATGACCTCGCCCGCTTCCAAGGCCTCGGCTTCGACCAGTGGTTCCGCCTGCTGCTCCCCCAGCAGGACGAGACCGTCTTCGATCGCGTGCACGACCGCATCGACTTCAAGGGCTACCTCAAATACCTGCTCATCTCGCAGTCCACGCGCCCCGCCATCCGCAACTACACCGTGCGCGAGTTCCGCCAAGCCCAACGACAGCTCGACATCGACGTGATCGTGCACGGCGACGCCGGCATCGCCGGCCCGTGGGCTCGCGACGCACAGATCGGCGCGCCCGTCGCGCTCATCGACCAGGGCTGCGGATTCGCGCCACCAGCATCCACCGACTGGCAGCTGCTGGTCGCCGACGAGACCGGGATGCCCGCGATCGTCGGCATCCTCCGCGACCTGCCGAGGACAGCCCGCGGGCACGCGATCGTGGAGATCCCATCTCAAGGGGACGCGCAGCCCGTGGAACTGCCTTCGGGATTCACGCTCGACTGGGTGACACGCCCGGACGGGGCTCGCCCTGGCCAGACGGCGCTGCAGGCAGCACGAGACACCCGACTCGACGGCTCGACGCCCTACGCCTTCGCCGTCGGCGAGTCGCAGCTCGCGACCGGCGTCCGCCGACACCTGGTCAGAGACCTCGCCGTACCGAAGACCCAGGTGACCTTCGCCGGATACTGGAAACTCGGCCGCAGCGAAGCCGCGCAGGCCTGACCGAACGGTGGAAATCGAGTGCGTGACCCCGCGTGACTTTTCCGCGAGAAAACACCTTCGATTGCGGGCGCGGAGCGTGATAGCGTTGGTTTCACGCGCTGAGCGTCGGGAAGCCGTCCAGTAGCACCGCAGTTAACACGGGTCGAGCGCGCGCCCCATCCGAATCGGAACTGCCCCCAGACAGCACCGAGCCCAAGAACTTATCCACCCCTTATCTTTGCTCTCCTACGGCGCCGTGGAAGAGCAGCCCGAATCGTCAGAGATTCGGCAGCGCATTCCTGCGCGAAATAAACCGTGCCTAATAAGCACAGATCCGTTCGCGGATCACCCGCCCGAAGTACGGGCTGCATAACAATGAAGGAAGAAAAACATGGCAACTGGCATCGTGAAGTGGTTCAACGCAGACAAGGGCTACGGCTTCATCGCTCCGGACGACGGAACGCCCGACGTCTTCGCGCACCACTCCGCAATCGACGTCCAGGGTTTCCGCACGCTTGAAGAGAACCAGCGCGTGGAGTTCGATGTGACCCAGGGACCCAAGGGTCTCCAGGCCGAGAGCATCCGCCCGCTCTAAATACAGGCTCTCAGCGGTCCCCGTCCTCTGACGGGATGACCACGCACAACGAGTGCGACCTTCGGGTCGCACTCGTTTTGTCTGTCCCGGCGAGTGCATCCCGTTGACCGCTCACCACGAATGACCTCACGGTTTGCAAACCAGAAGCCGACTTCACCTCGCCCGCAGCCTCCGATCTGTCAACGACGACGATCGCGGCGAACCCCGTGTGCCCCCTTGGTGAAGTGGGAGAGCAGAGCACTCGCCTCACCGACGCGGAATGGGCAGTTCCGTCTGCTCGCGCTGGCGGCTGGCGGCGCTTCTGGCTCCCGCCACCGAGGCCAGACACGATCCGCGTGAGGGCGGCATTCGTCGTTCACGGGGAGTCCTCCCCCGTGAGCCGAAGATCTGGTGTGTTCCAGGGTCGACTGGCAGGGAGGAAGGTATCCTTCTTGGGCGAGGCGCGGACCCCCGACCGCGAAATGCCTCGTTCACTACCAGCACCAGACCTCGAACGGAGCAACACTCCCTCCATGACCACTCCCCCCACGTGGCCTCATACCCCAGTCGTCCGCCCCAAGGACCGCAAGCAGCGCATCGAGTCCGCCGCCACTCAGGCATTCGCCCTGCGCGGCTACCACCAGGTGAGCATGAGCGACGTGGCAGCGTCGGTCGGCATCTCGGCCCCCGCCCTCTACCGTCACTTCGCGAACAAGTACGACCTCTTCAAGCACACGGCGTTCGGCATCGTCGACGCGGTCGAGACGGCCACCGACGACGCGGCAGAGAGCGCAGCGGTCATCGGCGCTCCCCCGGCCGAGCAGTCCTCTGCGCTGATCAGCGCGACGCTGGACAGCCTCATCAAGCGCCGCGGCACCGGAGAGATCATCCGCTGGGAGTCCCGCTACCTTGAGCCCGCCGACCGCGCGTCCGTCGACCAGCGCCTCGCCAAGGTCTACGGTCGCTTCTCGACAGTGCTCAAGGAACTGCGCCCGAACCTGCGTACCGAGGACGCCGCCTTGCAGAGTCGTGCGGCCTTCGCCGTGCTCGCGAGCGTCTCGATGCACCGCACCAGCATCTCGTCGGCCGCCGCCGACTACCTCCGTGCGGCTGCCCAGCGCGCCTTCGAGGCAGAGCTGCCCGAGATCGAGTCCTACGTCGCTCCCGCAACGACCGGAATCCCTTCCACGGCGAAGCGCGAGCAGATCGTCGCCCGGTCCATCGAGCTCTTCTTCGCGCGCGGATACAACCTCGTGAGCATCGAGGAGATCGGCGGTGCCGTCGGTATCACCGCCTCCGGCGTGTACCGGCACTTCGAGAGCAAGAGCGGCATCCTCGCCGCTGCGTGCTCACGTGCCGCCGAGTACCTCGGCCAGGTGACCCGCGAGGTCTTCGCCGCCGTCGACAGCCACGAAGCCGCGCTCGATGGCCTGATCGACGCCTACGTGGAAGCCCAGCTCGCGCACCACCGGCTGCTGCAGGTCTACATCGCCGAGTCGACGAACCTCGGCGACGACGAGCGGGAGCGTCTCATCGCGCTCCAGCGCGACCACGTCGAGGAGTGGGCAGGACTCCTGCGCGCCGTGAAGCCGCAGTTCTCCGCCTCGGAAGCGCGCTGCGTCGCGCACGCCGGATTCCACGTCGTGGACTCGCTCGGGCGAGTGCTCGCCTGGCAGGACACGCCGAGCAACCGAGCGCGCGTCGCCCACATGCTCCGCGCGGTCCTCGACGTCTGACGTTCGAGCACACCACGAGCCGTGGCCCGCCCCGTCCAGGGTGCGGGCCACATTCGTCTCTCGACCCGGCACCTCAGACGACGGTGCGCCCCTCACCGGCCCCGGTCGCACCTGCAGACTCGGGACGGCCTGCCGCTCTGACCTGATCCGCCAGCAGCTGTGCGCCGCTCGTGGTGAGAGCACGGCGCCACGGCAGCACACCCTCGATCTCGATCTGGATGGACATGCTCAGCACCGTTCGGATCACGACGATGAGTCCCAGGATGAGAGCGTCCTCAAGCGAGGGCTTCGACGTGATCGTGCGGACGAGGTCGGCGGCAACGAGCACCTCCAGTCCGAGTAGGATGCCAGCTCCGAGCGAGGTGCGGAGCGTCGCGAGGGCGACCTTGCCGCCCTTTCCTCGCACGAGCGCCAGCACGGCGAGCACCACCGCGATGACGATGCCGATGACGATGGCCGACGCGCCGAGCGCCTCGACGACGACCGCGACGATCTCGAACACCTGGTCCATGGATTGCTGCATGCCTGCTCCTAGGAGGTCGGATCTGATCGGCGAGTGCGCCCCGCGAGAACGCCTGCGCATAGAAACGCCACGACTCCGGCGATCGGAACCACGATAAGCCCGACGCGGAGCGACGTCGCGTCGGCGAGCAGGCCGACGAGGGGCGGTGCGGCGAGGAAGCCGAGGCGCATGAGCCACGACACCAACGTGATGGCCGTGCCCGGCTTGAACCCTGGCAGCTCATCAGCCGCATGCAGGGCCGCGGGCACCAGCGTGGCGATTCCGAGACCAGCGGCCGCAAAGCCCGCGATCGTCCCCCCGACGCTCGGGAACAGCAGCGCGACGCCCATTCCGAGCGCGGTCACGAGGCCACCCGCCTGCGCGACCCGCCGCTCGCCGAAGCGATCGACGAGCCGGTCCCCGAGCATCCGCCCCACGAACTGCGCCCCGACGAGCGCGATGAAGCCGAAGGCCGCGAGCGCCTGCGGGGCCTCGAGCGAACCGGAGAGGTAGAGCGCCGCCCAGGTGCTGCCCGAATCCTCGACGACCGAGCCCGCCACGGTGAGCAGCACGAGCGCGAGCAGCACCAGGTACTTCGCCGAACCGCCGCGAGCGGAAGTCCCGGCCTTGACGACCCTGATCCCCGCCGTCGTGACCTCGACGTCGTCGTGCTCCGGGCCGGGGATCATCCACCGGTAGGCGAGGACCGCGACGAGCGTGAACAGGGCGCCGCTGACGCCGAGGTGCAGCGGGAGCGGCACCTGGAGCGCCACCGCGGCGGCTCCCATGAGGCCGCCGAGCACGGCCCCGATCGACCAGATCGCATGGAAGCCGTTGATGATGGAGCGTCCGAAGCGACGCTGGACCCGCAGCCCGTGCGAGTTCTGCGCCACGTCAGTGAGTGCATCCGCCGCCCCACCGAACGCGAAGGCGGCCGCCAGCAGCAGTCCGTTTGGGGCGAAGCTCGCGGCGAACAGTGCGACGCTCGTGATGGCCGTGCCGGCCACGGCGAGACGCGATGACCAGAAGCGACGGATGAGCGCCGCGGCCGCCAGCCCCGCGAGAAGGGCCCCGCTCGGGTAGGCGGCGACGACGAGCCCGAACTCGACGTTGCTCAGCGCGAGCTCGGCCTTCAGCCCCGGATAGCGTGGCAGCAGATTCGCGAAGAGCGCCCCGTTGGTGAGGAACATGGCCGCGACTGCGATGCGCGCGCGCCGGTCTACCCGGGAGGTCACTCCCCGACCGCGATGTCATGGTTCTTGCTGAGCATGCAGCAATCCAAGCACAGCGCGAGCAGTACTGGCGGCGCTGGCTCATTCCACCGTCTGCGAGGCGCGGGGCGCCGCGAGGGCCGCGAACCGCTGGCCGGTCCAGGTCACGGCCGCCTCCAGCGGGCCGCGCCGCTGCCACCAGAAGAAGACCGCACCGACAGCCAGGGCCCCCGCCACGTGGATCAGCCAGATCGGGGCGCTCGAGACGAGCCAGAACAGCTCGGGGGCCTCCGCGAGCCACCCTCCGCTGACGAGGGTCGTGTAGGTCACACCCGCGACGACCACATGCAGCGCGTAGATGGTGAGCGGTGTTGCCCCAGCGCCCAGCGCGGGTCCGAGCACGCGGATGGCCGTGTCGCCGAGTCGGAGGCAGACAGCCAGGCACAGGCCGATCGCGATGAGCGAAGTGCCGGCTGTGATGGCGAGATCGAACGTCGTTCCCGAGTGCGGCGCGGGTGAGGCGAGGAACCAGCTGCTCTCCGTCGGCGTGGTGCCGAACGCCGCCGAGTAGAAGAGCTCGGAGGCCTGCGCCCCCGTGCCTGTCGAGGCGCCGATCGAGTTGAGGCCGCCGAAGGGGCCTGCAAGCAGCATGCTGATGCCGACTCCGACCAGCGCGAGGAGCGCGCCGACTGCCGTGAGTCCGAGGCTCAGCTGCAGGATCGTGCCTCGTTCTCGGGCCGCCAGCAGCATCCGCCCGACCACCATGCCGACGATCGCGTAGACCACCCAGGTGAGCACGGGGTAGGTACCCGTCACGAAGAGTCCGCGGAGCAGCTCGAGCGGATGTGCCAGGTCGAACCAGTTCGGCGTTCCGAGCTCAGAGCCCACGTTGAGCGGCGCCCGCAGCAGCATGGAGAGGAAGGGCCACAGGCCCGCCCACGCGGTCGCGACCATGAGCAGGGAGAGGTTCGAGAGCCGCAGCAGTGGGACGAGGAGCCAGAAGACGAGCCCGTAGTAGACGAGGATCACGGCGATCGGTGTGGGGACGAGACCCAGCGTCATGCCGATCAGCATGAGGGCGAGGCCGCGCCCGAAGACGTTGAGGGCCGCGGCGCCGAACGCTCGGCGCTCGCGCTGTCGCTGCGTCGTCAGCACGACCCCGATGCCGGCGAGCACGGCGAACAGGGCTGCGGCCTTGCCGCCGAGGAACGCGGCCAGCGCCGGCGTCGAACCGTCGGCGTTCGTGACCCAGACGTGGGTCGCCATCATGCCGATGAGCGCGAGGAACCTCGCAAGGTCCAGACCGGAGATGCGTCCGCCGCGCCGAGAGCCCGCGCCGCCCCCGATCCGCCGGCGACCGAGAGAGGAGGTGGCCGGGTTGCCTGCGGGGTTCGGGGCGCTCACACCCTCACGCTACCGGCAGAGGGCACCGCGCCGCACTCCGCCGACGGGCACGGGCCTCAGGCGCGGAGGATCTTCTCCATCGCCTTGCCCTTGGCCAGCTCGTCGACGAGCTTGTCGAGGTAGCGGATCTCCTGCATGAGGGGCTCCTCGATCTCCTCGACACGGATGCCGCAGACGACCCCGGTGACAAGCGACCGCTTGGGCTGCATGAGCGGCGCATCGCGGAAGAACGCCTCGAAGTCGACGCGCGTCTCGATCGTGCCACCGAGCTGCTCTTCGCTGTAGCCGGTGAGCCAGCGGATGATCTCGTCGACCTCGGCCTTGGTGCGTCCTTTGCGCTCCG
Source organism: Pseudoclavibacter sp. RFBJ3 (assembly GCF_002931375.1). Lineage (NCBI taxonomy): Bacteria > Bacillati > Actinomycetota > Actinomycetes > Micrococcales > Microbacteriaceae > Pseudoclavibacter > Pseudoclavibacter sp. RFBJ3. Next base: position 80,701 of record NZ_PSXZ01000009.1, read on the forward strand.
CCTTCGCCACGTAGTGGGGGTAGACGTCCGCGAACGCGGTTCCGTAGATGCGATGCCCGGCCATGTCAGCTCCTCCGTGTCGCCGCGATTCTACCGGCGTCACATGCCGTCACCCGGTGTCATCTCGGAAGAGCCGCCGACGTCCGCGAGTTGTCTCGAGCATGACAACTCTTGGAATCATCGGAGCAGGGAACATCGGCAGCCAGGTCGCGCGCAAGGCGATCGAGGCGGGCTACGACGTGGTCATCGGCAACTCGCGCGGACCGGAGACGCTCGCCGCGCTGGTGGCGGAGCTCGGACCGAATGCCCGCGCAGCGACCGCGCTCGACGTCGCGGAGGCCGCCGACGTCGCGGTCGTGACGGTGCCGCTGCACGCGTACGAGAGCATCCCCGTCGACGCCCTCGCCGGCAAGATCGTGCTCGACACCAACAACTACTACCCGCAGCGCGACGGCAGCATCGCCGAGCTCGACGATGAGTCGACCACAACTGCCGAGCTCCTCCAGGCGCACCTGCCCGGATCCCGCGTCGTCAAGGCCTTCAACCACATCGCCGCAGCCGACATCACGGCCGACGCTCGCCCAGCGGGCTCCGATTCGCGTCGCGCGCTCGTCGCGGCGAGCGACAGCGACGAGGCGCTGGAGTTCGCGCGCGGTCTCTACGACCAGTTCGGGTTCGACACCCTCGCGCTCACCCCGCTCTCGGAGGGCTGGCGCATCCAGCGCGACACCCCGGGTTACGGAGCGAAGGCGTCCGAGGCGGAGCTGCGGGACCTGGTCGCGGCCGCCAAGCGGTATCGCGAGACCGCCTGAGCGCATCCGACCGGCGCTGGCCGTCCTGACTCGTGCACTCAGCCCGGCTCGCGCATCGCGCGTGGCGGAGCTGCTTCTGCTCCGCCTCGGGCCTGGGCGCCGGCCTGGCGTGGTGCCGCGTAGCTGAGCCGCGCGATCTCCGCGCTGCCGTCCAGGTTGCAGGACTCGACGAGCACCGTCACCCCGGCGAGCACCCGAGTCGGCATCAGCGCCGGAATGCGCCCGTCCCCCAACGCGCGCAGGAGGCGGCGCGTCGAACGACGTACCGCATAGGTCTCCAGCAGCGAGCCGCCTTCCCTCAGGGCTGCCGCCACTGCCCGCACCGTCGGCGCGTCGATTCGACGCCCGACGAGTCCCACACGGGTGGCACGCGCTGCGCGCTTCCATGCGCGCCGCGTCCCCGCGCCAAGAACCAACGTCCGAATGCCTCCCTGGTGACGAACGTCGAGCAAGGACAGCGGCGCAAGGACTCGCCGAAAACCGCAGCGCTGATCCACATCTTCCCCCTCGAACGATCAGAGACTAGCGAAGCGCAGCCGGGACGCAGCCGCGCTCCATCAGACCGGCGGTATTCGCGTCGAAAATGCACCAATTCGCAATGCTCTGGTCGTATTCGGGTGGCATTCCCGGCAATCGCGCCGTCGGCAGAGAGGACGATCCAAGAACCCCGACCGCTCGTGCTGACCGCACGGGTCACCGCGGAGGTGGGAGCGCAAGGCACGCCAACGCAGCAGCTCAAAGATCGGAACTCACGCCCACCCAGAACCACGTCCGCTGAGACCGGACAGCAGCAGACAAAGAAGCCCGCCGGAGACCGGCGGGCTTCTTGTGTCTGGTGGACCTAAGGAGATTCGAACTCCTGACCTCCTCGATGCGAACGAGGCGCGCTACCAACTGCGCCATAGGCCCTGACGAACGGAAACTCTACCACCAGGCGCCCGACACCGCCAATCTCGCGGGCGCCCGACGGTCGACCATGAGCACAGCGCCGACCAGCCATCACTCCTCGGCATCGCCAAAAGATGAGCTCCCAAGCACAGAATTCCTGTACGCTTCTTGACTTCGCATGTAAGAGCGTTGGAACGGTCCGAGCATGTGTAGCATGTCAGATTATGCACACCGCCGGACCGCTGCCCACATGGCAACCTGACCCTCGCACCCTCGTGCTCAAACCAGACATCTCGCCTCCTGCGTCGCTGCTCCCCGCGGCGACAGCGGCGCCCCGGCAGGAATCCGGCCAGCCACTCGAGTGGGGACCTCACTCCCACCCCGTCAGCCAGCTCCTCTCCGTGCAACGTGGAGTCCTGAAGCTCATCGTCGAACGAAGCGCCTGGGTCGTGCCGCCGCACTTCGCCGTCTGGGTCCCGGCGGGCACACCCCACACGAGCCGCGCATCGGCGCAGTGCGAATTCCAGGCAACATTCTTCTCGGAGCGCGAATCGTACCTCCGACCGCGCGAAGCGTACGGGGTCACCGTCACACCCCTGCTCCACGAGCTCCTCACACGACTCGCGGCCGAGGGCATCTCGCAGGTGCAGCGTCGCAACATCGAACGAGTCCTGTTCGACAACCTCGACCCGGCCAGCCACGATCTCCGGGTCCGCATGCCTCGTGACCGGCGCATCGTCCCCATCGCGGATGCGCTCAGGGCACAACCGGCTGACCGCACGTCGCTCGAGGAGTGGGCCCTCTCCCTCGAGGTCAGCAGCAAAACGCTGGCGCGCATCTTCCAGAACGAGACGGGCGTCTCCTTCCACAGCTGGCGCCAGATGGTCCGAGTGCAGTCCGCGCTCGAGCAGCTCTCGAACGGGTCGAGCGTCGCCCTCGTGGCACGCTCGCTCGGCTACGCGCAGACGAGCACCTTCATCGATGCCTTCCGACGAGTCCTCGATGTCACGCCGGGCCACTACCGCGCGCGGGCCCTCACCGTCTGAGCGCCTTCCGGACGCGCGAAGCAGCGGAACCGCAGCGGCGGCTAGTCGCCGTTCGGGGCCGACGTGAAGTTGGGCCCACCGGTTGGCTTCGGCTCGGGCTTCGGATCCTTGGAGGGCTCAGGAGCGGACGTCTGCGAGGGTGCTGGCGCCTGAGTCAGCTGAGGCGCCTCCGTTGCGGGCGGCTGGGTCGCTGCGGAACTCGTCGGAGCTGGGGCGGCCGTCGTGGGCGCCGGTGGAACGTACGTCCTCCTGTTCCCGAAGTGCTCGGCGCGCGCGTCACCGACAACCTGGGGGATCTCGATGACGGCAGACACGAGCGCCGTGAGGTCCTGCCCGTCCGCATTCTCCCGAACGATCGCGATCAGCTCGGCCAGGCGCTCGTCGGTCTCGTACTCGGACTGGACGTATTCCTCGACCTGCGTCTCGGCGGCCGTCGCGACGCGCTGCGAGTATTCCGATACGAAGTACGGCACGGCCGCCTCCATCGTCGTGGCAGCACCGGCGGCATCATTCACGTTGATCTGCTCACGAGCTTCGGTCAGCATGTCGCCCATCTTCGTCTTCGACTCATCCGTGACGAGGCCGTTCGACATGACATAGGCGGGCTCGATGGCATCGACCTGCGCGCTGACCGCGAGAGTCTCGGCGCTCAGCACCACAACGGCTGGCTGGTCGGGAGCAGCGGTGGAGGCCGCGAGGGATTCCTTGCGGACCGTCGCGAAGGAGCCGATCGCAACGGGAATGACGACGACCACGACGAGGAGCGCGACCGCCGCGACGAACCAGCTCACGCGAGCAGCGGACGGCGCCGCGCGGAACCGTGCGAAGGGGCCGCCGAGCACCAGGCGCGCATTCGTCGCGCCAGTGCGGTCAAGCGTCTCGTCGCCCGCCGCGAAGATGCCGTTCGGCACATCGATCGATGCGTTGTCGGTCAGCGCGAAAGGATCGCCGTCTACTGGTGAAGCCATGATCCGACCACACTAGTGGATGGGGCGCGAAGCCCGGCGGCAACTAGCCGACGCGGCGGCGGCGCAGTGCTGCGTCGAGGTCGCCCATCCCGGGTTCGATCTCCTCGATGACTCCCATGCTCGCCCAGCGGCTCGGCCGCTTCTCGACGGGGGCGACGACGATCGGGTTCAGGACGACCTCGCTCAGCGCGGGCGACGACTGCGCGAGCCCCGCCCGGGTGGCAGCGGTCTGCGCAAGCGGCATGCCCTCCGTCGCAGCGGATGCGCGCGTCGAGAACGTCGCGATGCCCGGCTGCGCGTGTGCATCCCGGATCTTCTGCTCGGAGCGACGAGCAGCCTCGCGAAGCAGCTCGAGGTGGTTGACCTTCTCGACCTCGACGCCGCCACCGGGACCATCCGGCCCCGGACGACCGGAGGCGTCCCCCGTGTTCTCGACAGCTGTCAGCTCCTCGACTGGCTGGCGCTCGAGGTAGAGCGGCTTCGGCACGGGAACCGGAACCCAGCTCGCGAGCGGCTCAGCGTCATCCGCAGCCGCAATCGGCTGAATCTCGACGGTGGGCGCGTCGCTCACGGAGAAGTCGATCGTCGAGTCGGGGCGACGCTCAGCGCGCGGCACCCGTTGCGTGCCGCCCGCCGCGCGCACCGCGAGGCGCTGCGCGTTCGCGATGCGTGCCAGGCGCTGGAGGCCCGCGACTCCGGCGAGCACGGTCACGACGCCGGCGACGAGCACCCACCAGACGCCGATGCTCGAGCCGAGTGCGATTCCCACGCCGACAGCGATGAGACCGGCGAGCGTGAGCAGGGACGTGACGAGCCGGCCGCGACGCGTTGCGCGGGCGGCCCGCTGGCGGTCCTCGATGGAGCGTGGGACGGCGACCGTCGGAAGAGCACGCCGCGCGGCTTCGTCGCGTTCGCGTTCTGCGCGCTCTGCCTCAGCCTTCGCGCGCTTGATGCGTCGCTCCTGCTCGACGACGCTGCGACCGTCGGCGCGCACACGCGCCTGACCGAGCTCGCTCGTGTTCGCGAGCGAGTGGAGCGCCTGCTGCATCCGGATCGCGTTCTCCTCGGTTGCGAGGTAGTTGCGACGGCGCACCCACGTCGGCACGAAATAGGCGAGCCAGAGCGTCACCGCCAGGGCGAGGACGAGACTGCTGCCGAACTGCATGGCGTCAACATTAAGCGCGGACCGAGCCGCCGACCCCGATTGGTGCGGAGTGTCTGATTCGAGATTGTCGAAGTTCTTGCGACAACCGGCGAAGCAGGCGGATATCAACGCTCGCAGCGTCGCGGCGATTCAGACGAGGGGCTGCGCCGTCCGTTCCCAGTCAGCCTGAGGCACCTGCGCCTCGCGCTCGTCTGCGACACCCTCGCGCCAGCGCCGCAGCACGCCCTGAGGGACCTCCTCGCGGACGACGCCGAAGCAGAAATGGTCGCGCCAGTCGCCGTCGATATGGATGTAGCGGCGACGCAGGCCTTCGTACCTGAAGCCCAGCTTCTCGACGACCCGCAGGGACTTTGCGTTCTCCGGCCGGATGCACACCTCCATGCGGTGCAGGCCGAGGCCCTGCAGGCAGTGGTCGGTGGCCATCGCGGTGGCGATCGTCGCGAGCCCCTTGCCGGCGAACTCACGTGCGACCCAGTAGCCGAGAGTCGCGGATGACAGGGCCCCGTAGCTGATGCCGGAGACCGTCAGCTGTCCGGCGAATCGACCCTCGTAGGTGATCACGAACGGCAGAGCCGTGTGCGCTGAGGCCTGGGAGAGGAGCGAGCGGATACCACCCCGAACATCCCAGCGGCCACCGCCGCCCGGGCTCGTCGCCTCCCACGGCTGCAGCCACTCGCGGTTCGCGAGCAGCACGGACTCCAGCTCCCGTGCATCCCGGACCCTGATGGGACGCAGCGACACGGGGCCGTGCGTCAGCGTGGGGACGGATGCGCTCATAGAAAGCGGAGTCTACTCGCCGATCGAGGCGGCGAACTGCTTCAGCCACGGGCTGAGCGCGGGTCCGAGCTTCGGGTCGTCGACGGCGAGCTCGACGATCGCCTTGATGTAGTCGAGCTTGTTGCCCGTGTCGAAGCGCCGACCACGGTAGACGACACCGACCACGCCACCCAGCTCCTCGCGGTTCGCGGCGAGCACCTGCAGGGCGTCGGTCAGCTGGATCTCTCCCCCAGCGCCCGGCTTGGTCTGCTCGAGCACCCCGAAGACCTCAGGTCGCAGCAGGTAGCGGCCGATGACGGCGTAGTTCGACGGAGCGTCCTCGAGCGCGGGCTTCTCGACGAGCCCGGTGATCTGGATCGTGTCCGGCCCGGCCCCCGGGACGCCGTCTTCGACACTCGACGACGCGTCGTAGGCGGCGACGCCGTACGAGGAGATCATGGCCGGGTCGACTTCCTGGAGCGCGACGACGCTCGCGCCGGTCGCCTCGTGCACCTCGATCATGCGCGAGAGCAGCGAGCCGCCCGCCATGATGTCGTCGCCGAGCAGCACGGCGAAGGGCTCGTGGCCGACGTGCTGGTGCGCACGCAGGACCGCGTGCCCCAGACCGAGCGGATCCCCCTGGCGCAGATAGTGGACATCGGCGAGATTCGTGGCCGCGCGGACGCGATCGAGCTTCTCCGTCTCCCCGCGCGCCTCGAGCAGCGCTTCGATCTCGGCGACACGATCGAAGTGGTTCTCGAGCGTCGTCTTGTTGCGCCCCGTGATCATGAGCACGTCCGACAGGCCCGCCTCGACGGCTTCCTCGACCACGTACTGGATGGCGGGACGGTCGACGACCGGGAGCATCTCCTTGGGAATGGCTTTCGTCGCGGGCAGGAACCTCGTCCCGAGGCCCGCAGCTGGAATAACGGCCTTAGTGATGCGCGAGGACATAGGCCGTATCGTATGGCCACCGAATGCCATCGCGAAACGCAGGTGCACGTGGCGCGTCATTGCGGCACGAGCTCCGGGTTCTCGCCCAAGCTCTCCCCAACCCGCGAGGGGTCGCTTCGCTAGGCTCGTTCCCATGTCGACCGATGCGAAGACCGAGAAACGAGCACTCCGCGCCGACACCAGACAGCGCCGCCGCAGCCACGGGGAACTGCTCCTGGCAGAGCACGGGGAGCAGATCTCCCTCCGCCTGCAGCAGCTCGTCGCCGAGCACGGCGCGACGCGCATCTCCTGCTACCTGTCGGGCGAATTCGAACCGAGCACGCGGCCCTTCCTCGCCTGGGCCGGTGCAGCTGACATCACCGTCCTGCTGCCCGTCACGCGGGAGGACGGGCTCCTCGACTGGGTCGTCTCCGACGGGCAGTCTGAGCGCCCGCACGAGCTCGGATTCCCTGAGGCCACGGGCGATCTCCTCGGCCCCATCGCCCTGGGCGACGCCGACCTGCTCATCATCCCCGCCGCATCCGTCGACCTGGACGGCTACCGGATGGGCTGGGGTCGCGGCTACTTCGACCGCACGCTCGGCTCCATGGCCGGCCGCCCGCCCGTCTACGCGGTCGTCTACGACGACGAGCTCCTCGAGGTCGTTCCCCGCGAAGTGCACGACGAGCGAGTGGATGGGGTCGTCACCCCATCGGGAATCCGGCGTTTCTGAAGCATTTCCCCGCCGGCTCTCTCGCGCGATTATGCTGTTCTGGTCCCGAAAGCGAGAATATGCCTACCTACTCATACCGTTGCACCGAATGTGACAACGCCTTCGATATCCAGCAGGGGTTCGCTGACGCGAGCCTCACCGTCTGCGACAAGTGCGGAGGCAAGCTGCGCAAGGTCTTCGGTGCCGTCGGCGTCTCCTTCAAGGGATCCGGCTTCTACCGGACCGATTCCGCAGCCAGTGCGAAGAAGAGCTCGAGCTCTTCCTCCGCCTCGACTTCCGCGGAGGCGAAGCCCGCCGCGACCAAGAAGGAACCGGCACCCGCCGCCGCCTCGAGCAGCAGCAGCTCCCCCGCCGCGTCCTGAACTGACACGACTCAGCACTCCAGCACCGAACGAAAGGGGACCCCATGAAGGGATTCCGCGAATTCATCATGCGGGGCAATGTCATCGAGCTTGCCGTCGCCGTCATCATCGGCGCAGCGTTCACGAGCATCGTCAACGCCATCGTCGATGGCATCTTCAACCCGGTCATCGCCGCCCTGTTCAACGCGGACGACATCGCGGCCGCCACGGTCACGATCGGCACGGTGCCCATCGGCTTCGGCGCGGTCATCGCCGCGATCATCCAGTTCGTCCTGATCGCGGCGGTCGTGTACTTCGCGATCATCCTGCCGATCAACAAGCTCAACGACATGAGCTACCGTCTCATCCACGGCAAGCCGAAGCCTGCCGTCGAGGCCGCGGTCACCGAGAAGGACGTGCTCGAGGAGATCCGCGACCTTCTCAAGGCACAGCAGGAGGCACCCGCGAAGCTCCAGGGCGAGGGCCCCGAGACCCGCTCCTAGGACGCCGCGCTCAGCGCAGCAGCGCTACCAGCTCGGAGCACTGCGAAGAGACAGGAACGCCGCCGGTCACCCCGGCGGCGTTCCTGTCTCTGCATGCAGACGCTGCACGTCGCATCCAGCCGTGATGCCGCCACCGAAGCGCGCGCCACGTCGCCTCCAGCGCTTCCAGCGCTGACGGTGGGTCGGCTCAGGACGAGCGGAACGTCTCGCGGCCCCACACCCAGGAGAGACAGGCGATGGCGAGCATCATCGAGGAGATGATGATCGCCCAGGTGAAGCCGAACAGGTCGGCGATGACGCCGGCGACGATGGGGCCGAGGATGCTGCCGGCGTCCTGCGTCATCTGGTAGGTGGAGAGCACCTGTCCACCGCTGCGGCCGTAGCCGATGATGTCCGAGATGACCGCCTGCTCGGCGGGCGCGGCCAATCCCGAGCCGAGCCCGAGCACGAAGCTGAGGGCGAGCATCGTGACGATGTCGCCGGCGAACGCGGTGGCGAACATCGCGACCGCGGAGACGCCGAGTCCGACGAGAATGAAGGGCCTTCGCCCGATGCGGTCGGTCTTCCGGCCGGCGTACTGGAGCGAGACGACGTTCCCAACGGCACCAACCGCGATGACGACGCCGATGACCCACGGTTCCTGGCTGATGCTCGTCGCGACGAACAGCGGGAGGATCGCGGTGCGGACCCCGAAGTTCGCCCATCCGTTGGCGAAGCCGAACACGAGGGACGCGCGATACGCGGAGTCCTGGAGCGCCTCGCGGAGCGACTTCGGCTCGAGCTTCTTGGCCGCGGGCGCACGGTCATCGCCGGCGTCGTGCAGGCCGGCCTCCTCGGCCGTCTTCTTCGCCGTGATGCGGTGGGCGCGGCCCATCATGATGCCGACGATGGCCGCCGCGATCACGAGGGTTCCCGAGTAGACGAGGAACGGCACCCCGATGCCGAACTGGGCAAGCGCCCCGCCGACCGCCGGGCCCGCGATGTTCCCGACGAGGAAGATGCCACCCCAGAGGGCGGAGATGCGGCCGCGGATCTGCGGCGGCGAGTAGCGGGCGATCATGCCGGCCGCCGAGATCGTGAACATGACCGATCCGACTCCGCCGAGTCCACGGAACACGAGCAGCTGCCAGTAGTCCTGCGCGAACGCGACGGCAGCGGTGGAGGCGGCGACGATCAGCAGTCCGGCGACGTAGATGCGCCGCTCCCCCAACCGGTTGATGAGGGCTCCCGCCCCGGGCGCGAAGACGAGTCGCATGAACGCGAACGCACTCACGACCACCGATACGAGCGTCGCGCCGACGCCGAAGCTCAACGCGTACTGCGGGAGGACGGGAACGATGAGCGCGAAGCCTATCGCGATGAAGAAGGTCGCGACGAGCAGGACCCAGATCTCGGCGGGGATGGGCGGCCGCGCGTCGTCGGCGTTCGAGACGATGGGGACCTGGCCGGTCGTCGGATGCTCGGGGTCGGAGCCGGGGACCGTCGGGTCGTTCGGCTCTATCGCCCGCTCAGCCATAGTGCGGTGGCTTGTCGGCGCGCAGCCGGTCGTCGTTGGGCCCGCGGGGGCTCTCCACCCGGTCGTCGGCGTAGCGGACGGGTGCGTCGCCCCAGGCTGCGGGCGAATCCTCGCCGGCGAGCACGGCGGGCCCGTTCGAGCCGTCAGGCGATTGGGGGTTCGGATCGCTGCCGGGAGGTGGTTCCGTGGTGACTCGGCGTCGCGGCTTCCGTGGTGCAGGCCTGCCGGGGTTCACGCTCAGCTCGCACCGCCCGGCTCGCCAGGGCGGCCGATAGCGATCTGCTGGTTCCCGTCCGGCAGGGTGACCGACTCGAGGTTGGCCCTGGATGCCGCGCCGCTCGGGGCTGCGGCACCGGAGGTGAGCTGACCGAGCTCGCCCTGCAGGGAACCGGCCGTGACAACCGCGGTCTCCGCAGGCAGCGGCACCTTGAGGGCCTTCGCGATGCGTCGGGCCACTGCTTCCGGGTGCGCGAAGAGCTCGAAGGAGTGCACTCGCAGGTAGTACCAGCCGAGGCGCTTGAGGAGCTCAGGGCGCAGACGCAACGTCTCCCGCAGCGTCGCGTCGGCCGAGCCCGCGATCCTCAGGTCGAGGCCGTCGGTGTCGATCGCGATGGCGCGCCCCTTGTACGCCGCGGCGAGGGGGACGCGGCCACGGTGGAACAGCTCGACCGTCATGCCGAACGACTCGAGACGGTTCGCGAGATCGAGCAGCATGGGCGGCGCCTCCACCTCGCGGTCGTCGCCCTCGGTGCCGTCGTCGTCGGAGGCTGGCGCCTCCACGCCTGCGCCCTGTTCGAGGCCTGGGCCCGTGCTCGGCGCATCGCCCTTGGTCTCTGCCTCTCCGAGGATCTGCGCGAGTCCGAGCACTCCCCGGGACATGCGCGAAGGGTCGAGCTCGCCGGGGCGGATGCACGAGACGATGACGAGTGAGCGACGCGCCCTCGTCATCGCGACGGCAAGCGCGCGCTCCCCGAGCTCGGTGCCGAGCACTCCGAAGTTCGCGAGGACACGGCCGTGGGGGGTACGGCCGAAGCCGATGGAGAAGATCACGCGGTCCCGTGACTGCGCTGTGGCCAGCTCGATCGTGGTGACCGTGAACGGTTCCCCACGTGCTGCCGTGAAGAAGTCGGCGATGTCGCTCCGGCGCGAGGCGGCCGAGTAGACCGCCTGCTCGACCCGGCGGGTGTGCAGCGCGGAAGCCGTGACGACCATGAGCGATTCGCGGGGCCGGTGCACGGCGTGGTCGACGACGAGCTCCACGACGCGGCTGACCTCGCCGTCGGTGGATTCCACCCCTCCCGTGATCGGGTCAGGCAGGCCCGTGCCGTTCTCGACGAAGGAGAAGCTGAGGCTCGAGTGCCCGAGCAGGGTCCCCGCCCACGGCATGGAGCGGATGCGCCCCTTGTAGAAGCGCCTGTTGATGAGCTCCGCGAGGTCTTCGCCGCCGGCCCGATAGCTGCGCGTGAGCGCGTGCTCCGGCAGGAACTCCGCGAGCCGCGAATACACGGACTCGCCGACGGCGTCCTCGTGGCGCAGTCCCCACGCGTCGGTGCTGTCCGCCGCCGGGCGGGTCACGGCGACCGTGAACGGCGTCGGGTACTGGGTGACGGGGTCGCCGAATGCGACGACCTGGTCGCCTCTGCGGATCGCGCCGATGCTCTCGGCGATCGACATGGTTCCAGCATCCACGAGCACAACCGTGTCGAAGTGGATGCGCTCGCTCACGAGCGGCACGTCGTACGGGGTGGTCAGCCACAGCTGGGCGATGCTCTTGGAGACGTCGCCGGCCTCGACGGCCAGCTTCGTGGAGGGAACGCCGGGACGGCGCAGGAGCTGGCGGAGCGCATCCGCCTGCTCGCTGTAGTCGACGATGGCGACCTTCCACGCTTCGGCGAGCTGCCAGGCGAGCTGGGCAGCCGAGTGGTCGGTGTGGGCCTGGTCGACGACTCGGAAGTCGCTCTCGAGGCGAGTCACGACTCGCGTGTTGGCGTTCAGCAGCGCCTTGTCGCGGTCGAGGAGGTCTTCGAGCACCGACTGCCACCAGGCGAGCTCGAGCTCGTCGCCGAGCGCCTCAGCCTCGACGTGGCGTTCGGAGAGGTCCTCGAGCAGCGGCGTGAGGCCGAGGTTCTCGAGGCGCTCGATGATGGTGAGGCGCTCGACGAGGTTGTGCAGCACCTCGCTGTCGGCCGCGAGCTCCGTGATGCGGGCCGGGAGCTCGGCCAGTGGCAGCTCGCTGAGCGAGACGGCTCCGGCGTCGACGAGCGGCTCGTCGAGGAGGCGCAGCTTCTCCGCGACCTCGCGGTGGAACTTGCGCACGTCGGAGATGCCCGTCGGGACGGTCGGCGTGGAGCCGTCCGTGACGTAGCGGTGCCAGAGGATGCGCTGGCGCTGGGCGAGCTTGAGCGACTCGTGGAGGTCGTCCACGACGACGCCGGGCCGCACGTAGTCCTTCGCGAGCTGGCGCAGCTGGCGGCGGCGGGCCGACGTCAGGTCGCTGCCGTCGCGCTTCGGGTTCGTGGCGTGGATGACGTCCGTCAGCGAGTGGTCGAAGACCGCGGGGCGGAACCGGTCGAGGGTCTCGCGCAGGTCGAGCAGGAGGCGCAGGTAGATGCCGAGCTCGCCGTAGGTCTCGGCCGGGCGCATCCTGGTGCGTCCGACGAGTTCCTGGGCACGGTCAATGACCTCGACGAGGGTGCCGGCGTCGAGCTCGATGGCGGCTTCCTGCGCGCGGTTCGCCTCGTCGGTCGACTCGAAGGACACGCCGTACCAGGGCGAGTCGTCCGGGCCGTATTTGAACTGGCCGAGCTCGCCGGCGGCGCGCAGCTGGCGGGCGATGGCGTCGCGGCCAGTCGCGATCGCCTCGATGGCGTCGCGGTCGAGTCGAGCGGTCGTCGTCGGGGGCTGCTCGCGCAGCTCGAGGCGGGAGAGCTCCTCCAGCGCGTCGAGGGCCGAGACGCCGAGGGCGGGGTCGGGGTGCACGAGCGCGTCGCGGTAGTCGGCGAGCACGTGGCGGAGGCGGACGAGGGCGTCGTCGAGCTCGTGCATCGCGGGCTTGCGGGCCTTCTCGTTGCGCGAGATCGAGGCGATCGCGTCGCGGCGCAGGGTGCGCGGCGTGACGGCGAGCCCCTCGAGTCCGACGCTTTTGAGACGCGCCCGGATGGCGCGGATGCTCGCGGAACGGGGCGTGACGACGAGCACGCGCTTGCCGTCGGCGACGAGCAGGCCGAGCGCGTTGATGACGGTCTGCGTGAGGCCTGTGCCCGGCATGGTGTTGATGACGGCCGAGTTGCCGGCAGCGATGGCGTCGACGACGCGCTCCTGCTCGGTGTCCGCGTCGAGGAGGAACCGGTCCCCCACGGGGTCGCGGCGGTCAGGGCTCGGCCGCTGCTCAGCCGGCTGCACGGCGGCCACCTTCTGGCGCGCCTCCTCGTCTCCGGCGAGTGCCCGCAGGACGGGGTGCGTGAGCTCGTTCGTGTCGCGGAGCATGGCGCTTGCGACCTCCCCGAAGCTCGAGATGACGGCGCGCGCCGAGACCGTGAACTGCGGGATGGATGCGCCGAGTGCGCGCATGCGGTCGAAGACGTGCTGCGGGAGGAAGGCGTCGTTCGACTTCGCCAGCTCGAGCAGCTCGGCAACCGGGAGACGCACTCCGAAGTGCTGCGCGAGGTGCCTTGCAAGGGACGCGTTCACTCGGCTGGGGCCCTTGAGGGTGAACTCGTAGTCGCGGCCCGCGCGGCGCAGGTCGACCGTGCGGGTCAGGATGGGGGCGCGGAAGTGGGTGCCGTCCTGCGTCCACTCGGCGAAGCCCGTGGCCAGCTGGATCGTGCTCATGCCGCGGCCAGCGAGCAGCTCGGTGCCCTTCTGCGCGATGAGGTCGGCCGCGTCGCGCGCCCCGCGGAACGAGGAGTGCTCGCGGACGAGGGCAGACAGCAGCACGGTCTTGCCCGCCGCGAAGGGGGCGATGCCGCCCGGGTGCGCGCTGGTCAGCTCGACGTACGTGCCGGGTTCGTCGGCGAAGTCGAGAAGAGGGGATGGTCCGCCGAGCTGCGCGAGCTCGTGCAGCCATGAATCCTGCGCCGCGTCGACTGCGGCTTCGAGCGCCCTCGCCTGTTCGGCGCGTTCGAGGTCGAGCGCAGTGAGCGCCTCCTCGTCGGCGGAGGGAACCGGGTGGGTCCTGCGCTCGTGCGCAACCGCATCCGCGACCCAGGAACGGCCTCGCGTGAGGCTCGGGCCGTCGCCACCTCGTGCCCTGACGCCGTCCTCGTGGTCGCGTCCGAGATCGAGATCGTCGTCCGCCTCGCGGGCCTCACTGTCGCGCGCCTCACGCTCACGTTCGAGGCGCTCGCGCACTGGACTGAGGTCGGGTATCGGCTCCGTCTCATTGTTTGTGGGCGCACCCTTGCCGGAGCCGTGACCGTCGCTCTTCGCGTCGCCCGGCTCTGAACCTCGTTTACGAAACAGACCCCACACGCGTGACACTGTAGGTGTCTGGGCCCGTCGGCGGGTGGAGGCGCGCGTGCGTCGCCCGCACCTCGACCAAGATTTCGTCCCGAAATCAGGCACCACTGCACACGGGAGGCCGCCAGCACCGGTAGCATTGTCGCGCCAGCCTCTGTAGCTCAATGGAAGAGCAGTTGCGTCCTAAGCAAACGGTTGGGGGTTCGAGTCCCTCCAGGGGCACCAGTTCTGAATGGTGCTTGACCGGCCATTCTCCTCCCTAAGCGGTCCCCGCGTCGGGCGTCTTGTGCTCGGTTTTGTGCTCCGGCCGCATGACGGCCATGTAGCGAGCTACTGCGTCGCGTTGCATGGACTCGGTGACGTGACTGTAGAGGCCCATCGTGATGCTGATGTCGGCGTGACCGAGGCGCTCCTGGACGATGCGCGGATGCACTCCTGCTTGGAGCAGGTTGGTCGCGTGCGTGTGGCGGAGGCCGTGCAGCGCGAGCTTGGGAATCTCGGTCCCTGCTCGCCGTGCAGCGGCGACGCGCGCGGCCCAGCGCCCGGTGACCCGGTTGGGGTTGATGACATTGCCGGCGAGGTCACCGAAGATGACCGCATCAGCTCGCGCGAGGTCGAGGCTCAGCGAGCCGCGTACCGCCTTCCACGCCTTGAGCGCTTCGACGACACTCGCGTCGAGGTCAATCACTCGCGGCTTGCCGCTCTTGGTGGACTTCGTTTCACCGTGCTTGATGCTGTTGGCGGCGCGTCGCACTGAGATGCGTTGATTCTTGACGTCGAGGTCTTGCCACCTGAGCCCGAGCGCTTCCCCTCGACGCATGCCCGTGTGGGCGAGGACCATCCACAGGGTGTGATCGGCGTCCTGGTAGACGGTTCGATCCCATTCGAGGAACGCGGTCAGCTGCTCGACAGTCCACACTTCGAGCTCGGGCGCTTGTGCCTTCACCTGCTTGGCCGTCGGGGCGTTGACGACTCGCGATCTGCGCGCAGCGTTCTGTCGAACGTGGCCGTCGTCCATTGCCGCGTCGAGGATTGAGCCGATGACGACGTGTGTCTTGCGGACCGTGTTGGCAGAGAGTCGTGATCCGCCCTTGCCACCCGATCGCTCGAGCTCGAGGTAGACGCGTGCGAGCTTTGTCGGCTTGATCGCGTCGAGTCGCAGCGTTCCGAGCTGCGGAATGACGTACCGGTCGACGATGCCCGCGTAGCCGGCTTTTGTGCTGTCTGCGATGCGGAGGGAGTCGAGCCACTGGCGTGCGTAGACGGCCATCGTCGGCGCCTTGCCGGCCGCGATCGCGTCCTGTGTTTCTACTTCGCGGCGCTTGGCGTCTAGAGCGTCCTCAGCGTCAGCTTTCTCCGCATATCCAGTGCCGCCGATGCGCTGCTCGTCACTGTCGTCGTGTGGGCTGAGCTGCACCCACAGTTGCCACCGCCAGCGCCTTCCCGCCTTCGTCTTGTAACTCGAAACGCTCCCCCGGCCAGCAGACCGACCGCGACGGCGGGGAGCTGGGTTAGGCATTCCGCTCCTCGCTCCAGGGCTCGTGCTGTTCTGCTGGGCCGACGAAGATGAAGGAGCGAGCCGGCGCTGCGACCAAAGCGAGCAGCTGAGCGGCCTCTTCCTCGGTGTCCACTCGAATCGGGCGCCCTTCCGGCACGCCATAGCGCTCATCAGAAAGGCTCGCAGTTAGCCACGGCACGAAGTCCACCGGAGCTTCAATGGGGGGACCTAGTGGATGAGCATGCCAGGGGAAGGTATCGGAGTCGGCACGTGTTTCGCGCAGAACCTCTTGGAGAGCCTGGACGGCTTCCAACAGCCTGATCGAATCCAGCGACTGACTCATTGTCGCCTGCTGCAACGCGAGCCCTGCCTGGCGCAGGCGCACGTCTGCAGACGGGGACTTCGGAATCAGCGATCCGGTGTCAACTCCGAACACCGACGCGATCATGTCAAGTTCGCGCACCTTGGCGGGCTGTTTGGCTGTCTCGATTCGACTAAGGGTTGAAGCGTCGATCGTTCCTCCGAGCTCGGTGATCTGCTGCGAGAGATCCCTGAGGCTCATTCCTCGCTCACGGCGAGCAGCCGCAATGGCCTCTCCGACCTCCTTGTCGACCCCGGCCACGGGGCTCCTAGATCCACCTTCAAGTTGTGTCATGAATCTCATCGTAATGAGTTGACGTCATCGGCACCACTCGGTAACGTCGTGCATCAACCAGCTCAACGCGTTTCATTAGACTCAACAGGAGAAATTGTGACCGACACAACAATCACCCCGCTCACGCTCGATGATGTGCGACGTTCCACGACAGCAGCTCTGAGCCGTCGAGAGGTCGCCCAGGTCCTTGGCGTCGACCCGCGCACAGTCACAGCGGGCATCGCGGATGGCACCATTCCGTCCCTCAAGCTAGGCCGCCGCGTGCTCATTCCCCGCGAGCGATTCCTCGCGCTGATCGAGGGCGCCGAGGCCGCAAGGTGACCAAGCCCGAGCCCGGCGAGCGCCCTAAGAGCCAGAGAGCGCACAAGGTCCAGACGCTCGAGCGCAACGGTGGCTTTATGGCCCGCTGCCTGGACTGCACCGCGATCACGTTCGGCGGCTTCCCCACCCGAACGGCGGCCCGTGCAGCGCTCGCGGGACACGAGGAGCAAGAGAAAACCCCCGACGTGGCTGCAACCACTGCCGAGGGCACGCACCCCGAAACCCTCTGCAAAGGAAACGAGACGACATGACCAGAATCGCATCCGTCCACGCTCCCCGCAATCACCACGGCGCGTTCCCATCCCACGCCAGGGAGGCGACGGCATGACGGTACTCAGCTCCTGGGCGCTCCTCGCTGCCCTGGGCCTGTTCTGCGCACTCCTGGCCCACCTACCCACCGTCTGGCACCGCGAACGTGAGTCGAGGGCCCACGAATGACCACAGCCCTCGCAGCCTCCCCGATCGCGGACCTGCTCGAACAGCTCACCGAGGACGGCGAGCCACCCGAGCTGCACCCGCTCCTCCCCCTCACATGGGAAGCGCACTGCCCCGTCTGCGCGAGCCCCTCACTCCTCGTCAGCCACGACGAGGGCCGGGAGGACGTCATCTTCCTCCACTGCGCATCCGCCTGGGGCAAGGGATGCCCGACCGAGGCGCTACACACGCTGCTTGGCGTGCCCCGCCCCGGCGCCGCCTACCAGGACGGCCTCACCGATGACCCATTCGACACCCGCCCGATCGGCGAAGTGCTCGGAGCGAGCAAGGAGGACTACCTAGTGGCTGAGCTCACGGTCGAGGCGATCCTGCAGCGCGGACGGGACGCCGACCCTCTCGGCGTCACCGCACCGTCACCGAGCACGGTCGACGACTACGACCACCGCGACACTGAAATTTGGAAGCAGGACGTTGAGGAGGCCGTGTGGCGGCTGCTCGTCAGGGACGAAGCGAGAGCCCAGCACGAGCAGCGACTCTCCGCAGCGCTCGAGCTGCCCGCGGTCGCCCCGCTGACCGCGTTCCTGGCCGTCGAAGACAACGACGCCGAGTTCTGCATCGACGGGCTCCTCCCCACGGGCGGAAACGCGATCCTCGCGGCCGCCTACAAGGCTGGCAAGTCCACGTTTGTCGGGAACGTCGTCCGCGCCCTCGCCGACGGGCAGCCAGTGCTCGGAAAGTACGCGACCGAGGTGCGCGACGTGGTCCTCATCGACAACGAGCTCGACGAGCGCACCCTGCGCCGCTGGATCCGCGACCAGGGCATCACCAACACCGACCGCGTCCGCGTCGTGTCCCTGCGGGGCAAGACGTCGACGTTCAACATCCTCGAAGACGCCACACGCGCCCTCTGGGCGTCGCAGCTGCGCGGCGCGGACCTCGTCATCTTCGACTGCCTCCGCCCCGTGCTCGACGCGCTTGGCCTCGACGAGAACAAGGACGCCGGCCGCTTCCTCGTCGCGTTTGACGCACTCAAAGCGGAAGCGGGGATCAGCGAGGGCGTCGTCGTGCACCACATGGGGCACGGAGCGGAACGTTCCCGCGGGGACTCCCGCATCCTCGACTGGCCAGACGTCACCTGGAAGATCATCCGCTCCGACAAGGACGATCCATCCTCCTCGCGCTACTTCTCCGCGTTCGGTCGCGACGTCGACGTTGCCGAGGCCCGGCTGCAGTACGACCCCTCCACGCGTCATCTGACGCCCGAAGGGGGCAGCCGCAAGGACGCCGCCCGTGACGACGCGCTCACCGACGTCGTCGCGTTCCTCAGGACCGCAGCCCCGGACGAGGGCGCTAGCAGCAAGAAGATCGAAGAGGCCCTACTGGCCGGGACGTCCCACGGTCGAGCAGCTATCCGAGCAGCTCTCAAGTCGGGCAAGGATCGCGGCTTCATCTGGACTCATGCCGGCGCTCATGGAGCGTTCATGCATCGTCTCAACCCATCCAGCTCGCCAGCTCGCCAGACCTCGCCACCAGCTCGCCGGCAAGGTCAAAACGACCTCGCCAGCGCGCCTATAGGGCGCGGCGAGGAGGACGAAGAAAACAACGAGCTCGCCACAGAAGAAACCGGCGAGGTCAGATGCGACGTCTGCTCCCAGCCGTTGCACCCCATCCACGCCAGCTCAGGATTCACCCGCTGCCCCTCCTGCGAATCGGACACACGAAAGGCCAACTCATGAACGCTCAACTGGGAAACGCCACAGCCCCGCTCCTCGCCCCTGACCGCGTTGTGACCACGGAGCTCACGCGACAGGTCTTCGTCACCTGCCCCTACTGCAAGAAGACGCATCAACACGGCTGGCCCTACGAGCACCGCGACGTCGGCCACCGAGTGCCCCACTGCCTCCAGAGCGCCAACACCAGTGGATACATCATCCGCGCCGCCACCCGCACGAAAGGAACCCACCATGCTTGACGACCAGACCACCCGAGAAGGAGCCGCCAACGTCCAAGCGCTCGCGGTAGCCGCGGCGAGCGGCGACGAGGCCGGCTGGCTCGCCGTCATCGAATCGCTCGACGTCGACGAGCTCCGCGCCGCCCTGATGATGGCCGCGCTCGCGATCACGCATCCGCACCCCCTCATCGCGCTCGCCGGCATGCAGGCCGACGACGAACCGCCCGCGGGCGACGACCTCCCCGCCGACGAACTCTGACCACAAACCGGCCAATGCCAACGCCACCACCTCCACTCACAGAACGGCACCACTCATGACTGCACCGATCGAAGACACCCCTCCGACCCTCGAACCGACCGCCAACGAGCTCCAGGCCGACCCCGAGGCGGACGCCGCCAGCACGGCCCCTGCTGCCCTGGAGTCCGCCGACAACGAGAAGAGCCGCGCCAGCCGCGACGCCGCGAAGTACCGCCGACAAGCACGCGAGGCTGAGGCCCGTGTCGCCGAGCTAGAGGCACAAGCCGACACCGCCCGCGTGGATGCCGAGCAGCGCGAGGAATCCGCGGCGGCCGAAGCTCGCGAGCAGCTCGAAGCACGCGAGGCGCAGCTCACCGAACAGGCCCACGCCTTCCGTCGCGCCAATCTCACACGGGAGATGTTCGGAGACGAGGAAGCCGCGACGATCTTCGAGGGAATCGCCGGGGCCGACAACCTCTACGACGAGGACGGCAACATCGACCGCGAGGTCATGTCGTCGACTCGGGACCGCCTCGAGCGAGCGTTTGCGCTCGGCAAGTTCCGCCACCTCCGCGAGGGCGGCCTCCCCGACGGCGTCACCGTCACGAAGCCGGGCGACCCCGGCTACGTCGACGCTCGCCAGCCGCAGGGTGCAAACGGCGCGACCTGGTCAGCCCTGCTCCGCGCCCCATCCGCGCAGGCCTGAGTTAAGGTTGTGGTGCTCGAACAGTTCCCGCCAGCGGCGGCCCGTTCGAGCACCACGCCCCAGCGGGGCACAACACCGGTCGATGGCAGCGCCTCCCGGACTCCTGTTGAACCTCTCCCCGCTTGAAAGGCGGCTCTCTCATGGCACTCTTCAACACCTCCCCCGGCGCCGGCGGCATCACTCCGGACGATTACACCGACCTCATCGTCGAACCCATCAAGCGCCTCAGCGTCGCCCTCGACCCCCGCGTCACGAAGGTCATCCAGACCACCGCTGCCGTCACCCACGTCCCGATCATCCGCGAAGACGCCCAGGCATCCTGGGTCGCCGAGGGCGCGGAGATCAGCCCCAGCGACGCCGTCCTCGACGAGCTCGAAGTGCGACCCGCGAAGGTCGCCGGCATCAGCCGCATCAGCCGCGAGCTCGCGAACGACTCCACGCCCGAGGCGGCCGGCATCGTCGGTGAGTCCCTCAGCCGCGACATTGCCCGGAAGATCGACCAGGCGTTCTTCGGCGCGCTCCCCGCCCCTGCACCCCGCGGCCTGGAGTTCCTCACCCCGGTCACCCCCGACGACGACGGGCACAACGTGGTCGGGTGGGGCGCCGGCGACGCCCCCACCAGCCTGGACCCCTTCGCGGAAGCGATCGCCGTGGCCGACGACCTGGGAACGACCATCACCGCGTTCGTCACCGACGCCAGCACAGCGCTCGCGATCTCCAAGCTGCGCGTCGAGAAGGACTCCAACCTGCCGCTGCTCGGCGTGGACGCCACTGGCCCGACCGCGCGCCAGGTGCTCGGTATTCCCCTCATCGTGACCAACGCCGTCGCCGACGGCACCGTGTGGGCGCTCGACGCGAGCCGCGCACTGGTCATCATGCGATCAACGATCGAGGTCGCCGTGAGCAACGAGGCGTACTTCGGTTCCGACTCGGTCGCGGTCCGCGCGATCGCTCGAGTCGGGTTCGCGTTCCCGTCGCTGCGCTCGCTCGTGAAGATCCAGACCGGCGCATAGCAGCGCGGTTAATCAGGTGAGGGCACGAGCTTCCGAGCTCGTGCCCTTCGCTGTCGGGGAGGGGAGTTCGCATCTTTCGAAAGGGCGAGGCCGGCGAGTTTCCCCTGATGAGCTCGTCTCTCCCCCCGGCCAGGGGACCCCCTCCCCAAAGTTGAGACATTCCGCACCTTGGATTACCCGCACGCCCGCTATCCTCTAGCCATGTACGCGCCCGAACTCACCGCCGAGGGGTTCCTACCCGTCGGGAGATTCCCCAGCACCATTGACTCGCTGGAAGGCGCTTTCGTCGACGCAGAACGGTTCACCGAATCATCGACTCGCGGTCCCATCTTCGAGGATTTCTTGGGGGCCATCGACATAATCAGTGCCTTCGGTGAGGGTCTGATCGAGTCCCTGTGGGTGGGAGGTAGCTTCGTCACCGACAAGCTGGACCCCGACGACATCGACTGCCTTTTCGTCCTGAACCAAGAGGCGTTCGATGCGATATCCAGCAACGGAAAACGCACCAAGCTGCGGAAATTCAATAAGAAGAACTACATGCGCGAGACAACCGGACTCAGAGTCGAGTCCTTCCTCATGGTGCGCCTGCCGTTCGCGCAGCCTTGGCTCAGCGGAGGCGTTCATCCCGACGTACAGACGTACACTCAGTTGAGGGGCGCGTGGGATGATTGGTGGCTGCGCACTCGGACAGGTGAGACTGCCGACGAGCCCCCACGCATTGAAAGCGCCCACCCGCGACGCGGATACCTGGAGGTGACGCTGTGACTCGACGCAAAAGCAGCCTCTCCAAAGAGGCCCTCGCCGCCCTGATGGAGGAGACGGAACCGGACGTTCACGGCCCGATCCTGGGGGCAGCTGCGTTCAATATGACTCTGTCAGACCGGATGTTCGGAGCGGTAGCACGCGCCCGTGAAACCCTCTCCGCGCATTTCACTGGTGGATCAGCTGACATGCACGAACTAAGCGTGCGTGCTTCCTCGCGCGCAACTCTCGCTGTGCAGGAGGCAGTAACCAGCATCGGAGCGGCAGTCGTCGGACAGGCAACTGCTCGTGGGCGCGTGAGCGCAACCATTGTCGCCGCCACGGAGCTGAGACTTGCGCCCACTGTCCTCCCCGGGTCTGTGGTGCTCGAAATGCGCCACAGGCACACTGATGACGCTGCGCTCATCGAGAGTGAAGAGAAGACGCTGCTCGACGTGTCGTTCGACAGGCTGTTCGATCTACTCGACGCAGTTCAATCAGATTCTGATGGCACCGCGGTGCCCTCGAGCGTGCGAACCATGGGCCCGCGCGCAGCGAAGCACATTTTCGCTCTCTGTGACGTGCTTGCGAGCGAAGGCCTGGACCTCGATCTGGGCTGGGTGACAAGTGAAGGCGACGACCGCGGCTCGCGACTCACCAGCCGAGGCGCTCGGTACCTCCGCAAGATCGCTGAGGACAACTCGACCTTCACGAGCCAAGAAACTGTGACTGGGATCCTCCAGACCGCAAGCGTGGACGAGAGTCAGAAGCTCAGCATCCTGACAGACGAGGGCAACCCGATGCGACTCGAAGCCGCGGTCGAGATTCGGGATGCGCTTGCCCGTTTCTACAACAGTCGCGTTGTATGCACCGTCCTGGTGACCGAAACCTGGAACTCAGCTACCGGGCAAACCGTCGTCGTCAACACCCTGACTGACATCGATTTCGCGCCTCGGTAGTGGTGCCAGCGTCCTGGCCATTCGTTGTGCTCGGCGTTGTGCTCCCGAGCAGGGATCGCGCTGTTTCTGCCCGCAGTTGTGAGTCTCGACCACGCCCTGTCCTCCGCTAGATCAGGCCCCAAGAGGCACCCGCCGGCGTCTCCGTGCGGGTGCCGCGTTGGCAGTTCGAGTCCCTCCAGGGGCACTGTCACGGGGCTCATACTCCGGCCCACACCCGCTTGTTTCCCCGGCTGTCGACCGTCTTACTCGGAGCGCTCAAGCGGCTTCAGTAGGGCCGAATCGGGTCCAGTTGTGGGCAAAATGTGGGCACGCCGACTCCCCGAGATTCGCCCAGGCACGCGTTTGCCGGCGGGTCGTGTGAGACCTCGACGCAGATGTAGACCGGCGCCTCGACTGCTCGGCGCCGATCGGGTCCCGACACTCAGCCCACTTGCCAGTTTGGACCAGGCCGCCCGTCGCGTCGGAAGTAGAGAGGTTCGCGACCTCGAAATCGAACACCGCGATTGGGTCGGTCGACCAGGAGGAGGCGATTGCCTCCTCGGTGATGAGGTGATCGATCGAGGAGTTGCCCCAGGCCCACGTCCTCGGTTCGGAGAGATCCGCCCCCTCGGGCGAGGACCACCAGAACAGGCCGCGCCAGGTCGAGCGGTCGTCGTCCTCGTGAGGGCCGACCAGGCATTCCAGTTCTCGTGCTTGAGGAACTCGTCGACGAACACGAAATCGAACGTGAGCCCACGGCCGCCGTTGTCCGCGGGGTCGACCCAGTAACGAGGGCCGCCCGAGATCTCGAACCGGAGCTCGCCGTTGATGTTCGACTCGTCGCTCATCTCGGCACCGCGGCGATGATCTTGCGGGCGTGCTCCCACGGCTTCTTAGCCGTGGCGAGCTTCTGCGCGACGCCGAGCACCTGCGCATCGCCGTCGATGAACATGCAGACGAGGATGAGCAGGGCGACGATGAACGTCTTCCCGTTCTGTAGAGCGACCGAGAGGAGCACGACCTTGAAACGGTCGGAGTTGTCCTCGTTGAGCTCGAGTGCGTGGAAGAGGAATCAGCGCTGCCAGGGCAGGAGCTCGGGGACGAGCGACTCGGCCGCGGTCCCCATGACCGCGAGCCGGAGCCACTCGGCGAACGCGATCGCAGCGAACCCCGCCGACGTCGCGGGCGTGAGCTTGCAGCGAGGCGGACTGAAGACTCGGGGGCACCCGTGACCGTAGACCTTGCCGCGCGGCTTCCTGCGCGCGCTAGGCTTTGCCTTGGTTCTCGTCGCCACCCGTCCACGCCTCCCCGATCCAAAACGCCTGGCGCTGACCGGTGAGCGGGTCGGAGCTGCCGGACTGTGCCGCCTTCTCGAGAGCCTCCATGACCCGCCGCGGCGAGGCACTCAGGCTGCCCAGCTGCGGGACGCGCGTGACGTCGTCCAGTCCCGCGGCGAACGCGCGCGCCTGAGTGGCGAGCAGCAGCGCCGAGGCGGGAATGTCGAGGCCCTCGAGCTGCGCGTCGACGGCAGAGAGGATCGAATCGGGGATGCCAGGGGGTGGTGGCGGCATCTTCTAGGGTGGGACAGCGGATGTCCCACCCTGTGTCCCACCCTTCGAGGTGGACTCGAGGGCCGCAGAGATGAACGTCGCCGTCGCGTCGGTACCGGCCGGGTTCCGCTTGTTCGCGCGCGCTGCGCAGCCTTTCGGATGCGCTCGCGCTTCTCTTCGGGCGTCATCGGCACGCGGATCACCTCCCCGCGGGGTGGGGACAGCGGCCCAGGGTGGGACAACCCCCTCGGAGAAGGACAGATCACTCCGGGCGGGGTGGGGCTAGGCATCGGCTAGCGATCCGATGCCCCCACCCCACGGTGGTGTCGGCGCTTGCGATCGGTCTGAGTCGGGGCGCTAGAAAGCAGACACGGCGCTGCGCTTCGCTCTGTGTAGGCTCACACGCATGCCGGACCATCCCGAACCAGACTCTGCACACGACCACACTCTGCCGGCTGGGTTTCAGGACTTCGATTACCCCGTCGACCCAGACCCTGACGTCGAGTCGTCGCTCCATCAGCAAACGCTTGAGTCTCTACTCTTCCTCGGTAACGAGATCGACCAGTGGCTCGAGGCGCGGCCCTACGAGCAGAGCGATCAGAGCAACGACCCGTGGCATGAAACAGCACTTAGGCCCTGGGCTCAACTGTTCCGCCACCTCCTGTCCCTAGCCGCGGGCGGCCCCTTCCAAGGCATGACGGCTGGTGATCTCCGTATGTGGCATTCGAATCTGACCTCGTCGCTGGCGTTCTGGCTAACAGAACCGGCCGCTGATGTCTCAGAACGTCTGGACAGCATGCGCTCAGGGGTTACGAACTACATCGAGGTGTTTGGCGCCCGACGCGACCAAAGGGGGTCAGCCTTCATTAGTCGGCCCGAGTGGCTCACGTTGCTGGTCAGAGCCGGAAGTCAGGCGACGAGCGATGAGACCGCCAGGATGACCAACGCTGCAATCGACCAGGCGACACGGTCAACGGCTAATGCTGTTACCCAGTTGGAATCAGCGATACATCATGTGCAAACCATCGCCGAGGGTGCCACCCAGGCCGCCAAACGAGCGGAAAATGCCGAGGTTGAGGCGCGGAAGGCGGCTGGAGAGAAGGGGCTCGACGAGTTCGGGGACCGGTTCAGGGACTACGGTGATGCCCAGCTCAAATCAGCGAAGTTCTATCGCGTCGCCACGATTGGCGTCCTGATTGCCGCACTCGCTGTGGCGGTCGTTCTCGTGCTACGGCTCGATGCGCAGCTCATTCCCGCCGAACTGATGCCAGATCCAGATGCATGGCACACGCTCGTCTACCGGTTCGCGATCATTGCGGGACTGACCGGACTATCGGCTTATCTCGGACGGCAGGCTGCTCAGCACCGAAAGCTCGGCGACTGGGCGAAAACCCTTGAGGTCCAGAGCCGCAGCTTCGGCGCGTTCGTGCAACCGATTCCGGATGCTGCAACGAAGAACAGCGTCTACTCGGCCATGTCGGCCCGGTTGCTCGCTGCGCCTCCTGAAAAGTCGGGTGGCGAGCAAGAAGTGTCATCCACGGCGGTAGACAGGCTCGTGGACGCAATCATTCGACGGTCATGAAGTGGGGCCAATCGTGATCAATGCAGCATCCTCCGGAACCCGGGAATGAGTACAAACCGGCCCGCTTCGAGGTGAGCCGCACGTTGGCACCGTCGGCGCTCGTGGTGCCGATTGATACTTAAACCGGGAGCTACTTCGCCACAGAAGGTCAACGAACCGGAGACGTCGACGTGTCCGGTGATGATCAGCCCATCTGGTGCGTCGTAGCGAATGGTGCCCGTCGTGATCGAGGTCTCGCCGACAGGCATCGAGGCTGGGGCGTCCCGCGCCTCCGCAGCGTCAGTCATGCTTCGAGCCGATCCAGCGCGATCGCAGTTAGGCTTCCGCCCTTAGCGTGTCCGAGGCAACGCTCGGGAGCAGACACCGTGAGCAAGACAACTGAAGCCAACAAAGAGGCGATCGTCACCCTCGACTGGGGAGTCTACGCGGCGACCGCGCAAGCCTCTCGTACGGGGGGCGTTCTTTGTTTTACTTCTCCCCTTTTCTGCACTTTGAGTGATGTGCACGCCCACCCTTGTTGAGCGTGTTCAAGACCCTTGAGGTATCTGAGCATCGATGGACTGCCGGGCGGCAATTCACCCCAGAGGGGGCCTGTACCTGCGCGTTCAGTTCGCCGCGCCGTTGACGTTTCGGACGTCCCTGCGATAATAAGGCACAGAAAGTGAGGAGTACTGGGGATGACAGCTCTAGAAACGAAGCTTGCAGGATGGACGGTCCCGTCGAGCACAACTGAACAGGACAAGCAGGATCGCACTGAGCGTATGATTCGGGAGGCTATCAACGCGCATCCCGCGTTTCAGACGCTCTCACAAAAGGTGTATGCCAAGGGGTCGTACGCCAACAACACGAACGTTCGCTCCGATAGTGATGTCGACATCGCTGTCGAGTGCACCAACCTGTTCTACTACGACAAGACGTCGCCTGACCTCGGAACATCTATCACTCCCTACTCGGGAGAGTGGGGAGATCCGCAGACCCTTCGAAACGAACTCATCGCCGCGCTTCGTGCCAAATTCGGCTCGGATGTCGACACGTCAGGATCCACCGCAATCCAGGTTCACTCCAGCTCAGCACGTGTCGAGGCAGACGTCGTGCCGTGCTTCGAATACCGCTACTACTACTCCGCCTCGAGCTGGGTCGAAGGCGCTCGCGTCTACAAGACCGACGGCACACACGTCGAGAATTACCCGGCTCTTCAGCTCACGAACGGCCGCAACAAGAACAATCGAACGAATCAGGCCTACAAGAAGGTCGTACGGATCCTGAAGCGTCTCGAGAACGCGATGGTCTTAGACGGGACACACCGAGAGGTCCCGTCCTTTTTCGTCGAGTGTCTCGCATACAACTGCCCCGACTCGTTGTTCGCCGCTTCTAGCTGGACGGCGATGGTTGAGGGCGTGCTTGCCCACATCTACAACTACCTCGATGGTGCTGAACCTACGAATGACGGCGATCGCTGGCTCGAGGTGAACGACACCAAGTTTCTGTTTCACTACGAGCAGAAGTGGACGCGCAAGGACGCTCGTGACTTCGCCAACGCCGGCTGGAACTATTTCGGCATGGGGACGCGTAAATGAGTCGGCCTACGGCATTGGTGCGCATCGTCACCCTGGTCATCTCGGCGATCTACTCGGTCGTGCTCTTCATTCTCGGGTACGACCTGCCTGTCTGGTGGCGCTCTGTCGTCTCATTCCTTCCGACTCTGACAGTCGCTGGCGTCGTGTTGTGGGACCTATGGTTCTGGTGCATCCCTGGCGTGCAGAAGATTGTTCGCCGTCCAGACCTGCGCGGCCTGTGGCGCGTCACACTCACACCGCACCCCAACTCGCATATCCCCGGGAGTGGCAATCGAGGGCCGATCGCCGCCTTCCTTGAAGTGAAGCAGTCGTTCTGGGCCGTTCATTTGCGTCTCTACACGGATCAGAGCGCAAGCAAAAGCACTGCAACTACCTGGCTTCCGGCGCACGAAAGCTCCGTTGACAACCTGACCTTCACGTACGACAACACCCCAAAGATGTCTGAGTCACACCGAAGCATGCGCAGCGCGGGTGCTTGCAACCTCCACCCGACATCACTCAAGCCTGAAGAGGTCGAAGGCACTTACTTCACGGATCGATTCACAAAGGGTGACATGGTCTTGACGCTGGTTGATCGCACCTCCGGGTACCCCTCTTTTGCTGCAGCCACGAAGTATGCAGACGAGGCGGACCGGAAAACAAAGACGGCGTAGCCGTGCCACTAATCAGCGACGATGACGTCCTGGAACAGAACTACATGGCGAAGCTCCGCAGTGCCCTGACAAATAAAGGTGTGCTGGTCGAGTATCCCGTTGACCGCGCAGCGATCGATGTAGGTGTCCATCTCTGGGTCGATGTGGAGGGGAAGAAGGAAGTAACCGGTCCGCGCGTCTGGTTTCAGGCCAAGGGCTTCCACGGCACGACCGTGACGAAAGCCGACTACGACGCTGCCGAGACGATCACTACGCCGTCGCTCGAATTAGACCACGTTCGCGCCTGGTACAACGCCCCTGAGCCCGTCTACCTGGCGCTCTACGTCGAAGCCGCGAACGTGTTCCTAGTCGTTGACGTCCGGGATCACGTCGAGCGCAACGGTGGCTTAGCCAAGATTGCGACACAGAAAACCACGACATTCAAGCTCTCCAAGAAGGAGACGCTAGAACGCGCGCTCGAGCAGATGCCCCGGCACCGGTCGATGCGCGTTGACGGTCCAGCATGGCGAGGACGACCTCTCGGACACGGTATCGATCCGCTAAGGAGCGCTCTTTCTCCAATGGAACCGGCGCTGTTCGTCGAGATCGTGAGTGAGCTCCTTTCGGCACATGACTTCCGCTCCGCCGAGCCAGCGAAGAAGCTTAGCTCGGACGCTCCGACAGTCCTCCAAGGGCGAATGCACCTCATTTATGAGTGGGTCCTACCTATGACGACAGAGTTCGGGTTCGACGAGGGATCAGAGTTTCGAATAGAAGCTTCGCCACTTCATGCCCAAGGAGATCTCATAGTGGTCGTCGATCCGACAGGGATGGCGTCACCGACCTCTCTCGGTGTCGACTTGGCCGCACTGGCCAAGAGCGCCGAAATCAATCGCGTGATAGTGATGTCAAATACCCAGTTTGAGCCCAAGCAGTTCGGCCAATGGTTTGGCGGCCTCGGATCTGAGGACCCACGGTGCGAGCCTCAAGATCTCGCCAGCCTGACGTTCAACGTACTGACGACGACGAACGTCTTCCTAGAATTTCACGACCGTCTCGCATTCTCACACATCAGCTACCTCTAGCTTCGAGCTCACGCTTGCCCGCCTGGTCCGCGAGTTCCGCGAGGCGCATAGTGAGCCGTCCTCATGGGGAGACTGACGGACTACACACACCTCCAGACATACAAGGAACTTCCCACTGCGTGGATCTCTGCTCCCGTTAGCTTTGCGTTGCTCAGCGCGGCAGATCATTGGGATATCTACGGATACTTCTGCGGCGCGCACAAGCTGTCCGAGACCTGCCTACTCACCTATCGCCAGGAGGTCAGCAAAATCGACCCGTCACTTCCACAACGAGCCGCCCGGCGATTGATGCCCGGCGCTTGAATACGACCGCAAGCGCCCGCATGTTTCGAGCGACGGCAAGAAGCACAGATGGGACCAAACCGCGACCATCTTCTCGGCCGTCAGGCCCGCGATCAATCCGCAGCGGCTCGTTCGAGCGCTGTTTGCTGCGTTCGCCGATCACGAAGCTGCGACGCAGGGGAAGAGAAAAGCGTCGACGCTAGCTATTTCGACGTCGGTCCTGGACGTCGACGCCGGCCGCGAGCGGGGCCTTCTTGATCGTGGCGCCGCTGAACCCGATCTTGATCGGATCCGCCGGACTAGTTCACCAAGCTCATAGAGCCCCGTACCGCTTCGACAAGTTGACTGGGGAGGGGAAGAAGCTCGTGGGACACCGCTCGACATCCCTTTTGTTTAGGCGTTGATGGATCGTCCACTCGCTGGTACCAATCGCCCGCGATGTAGACAGGCTTTCACACTGCCCCTGTAGAGCTTCACGATCTTGTCGTTCCGGCTCATCGTCAGACGCGGAACGGTACTGGCAGGCGGCGAATAGATGCGCTGCGCTCGTTCCCCAGCTGCGCGACTACAGAGGTCGTGCAGCCTCGCTATGTCTGGTGGAAGAACTCAAGTGGCGGCCCTCCAGGGGCACTGTTCATTCCGTGCGGCAGTCTGCGTATGTGCCAGACTCACGGCTCGCCAGATGGCGGTGCCTAGACTCGCACGATGACGACGATCTTCGACGCGCAGGACCGCCCAGAGCCGCCCCTTGGTGAGGACGAGTGGTCGACGCTCAACGGCTTCCTCGATTTCCACCGGGCGACGCTCGCCTGGAAGCTCTCGGGTCTCGGCTCGGCCGAGCTGTCGAGGACGCTGCCGCCGAGCAGCATGACGCTCGGCGGCCTCGTCAAGCACCTCACCTACGTGGAGGACGACTGGTTCGGGGTTGTCCTCTTCGGCGAGGAGCAACGCGAGCCGTGGGCGTCCGTCGACTGGACGAAGACGCCCGACTGGGAGTGGGACGCCGCGAGCGCGCAGGAGCCAGCCGAGCTGCTCGCCGAGTGGGAGGCGTCGGTTGCACGCGCGCGGGCCGCCGCGGAGCGCGCGTTCCGCGCCGGGGGCCTCGCCTACCCCGCCGCGAAGGGGTTCTCGGACGGCCGGATTCCTCGCCTGCGGTGGATCCTCATCCACATGGTCGAGGAGTACTCCAGGCACAACGGCCACGCCGACCTGCTGCGCGAGGCGATCGACGGGAGCGTCGGCGAGTAAGGGGTCCCGCGCCGCGGCTCGGCTCGGCTCGGCTGCGTCGATACACCGTGCGGGGAGGATCATCGCCTAGCGTCGAGCTATGAGCACAGCGCAGACCTGGCTGATCACTGGCGCGAACCGCGGACTCGGACGCGCCCTGACCCTCGCCGCACTGGGCGCGTCGCACAACGTCGTCGCGACGGTGCGCGGCGAGCACTCACTCCCGGAGCACGACCGACTGCTGGTCCTCCCCCTCGACGTGCGGAACCGAGCGGCGGCCTTCGACGTCGCCGAACGAGCCTCCTCGCATTTCGGCGCGGTCGACGTTCTCGTCAACAACGCCGGGTACGGCCTTATCGCCGCGGCGGAGGAGGTCACTGAGCCGGAAGCTCGCAGCATCATCGACACCGATCTCCTCGGACCGCTCTGGCTCAGCCAGGCGGTGCTGCCCGGGATGCGGGCACGCGGCGCCGGGCACATCGTGCAGATCTCGACGGTCGGCGCGGTCGGCACCGTGCCGACGCTCGGCCTCTACAACGCGGCCAAGTGGGGGCTCGAGGGCTTCAGCGAAGCACTGGCCGCCGAAGTCGCCGGCTTCGGCATCCGCGTGACGATCGTGGAGCCGGGCGAGCTCGGCACCGACTGGTCGGGAGGCAGCAGGCAGTTCAGCACGCCCATCGGCGCGTACGACGACCTGCGGACGCAGCTCTTCGGAACGCCGAGCGTTCCCTGGCCTGCGCCGCCGGCCGGCGTCGAACCGAGCGGCACCTCCCCCGCATCTGCTGCGGACGCGATCCTCTCGCACGTCGGCGACCCCGGCGACACTCGACTGCGTGTGCTCATCGGCGACGACGCACCACCCCAGGTGCACGCCGCCCTGACCGCCCGCCTCGACGACTACGGCCAGGACCCTCGCTTCCCCCAGTGAGATTCGGCCCCACGGCGACGAAAGCTGGGATGGGGCCGATGCGCTGCGCACACGGCCCTCGCGCCCGACCTCAGCGCGGGGCCTCCTCGTCATCGACGCTCGACCCGGTCACGATGAGCAGCGCGGCCGCGAGCACCGCCGCGTTCGCCCACAGGATGACGCTCACGCCGAGTGGCCCAGCGACCGCTCCGATGCCGAGCGGCAGCACGATCTGCGCGAAACGGTTCGCCGTCATGCGCAGGCCGAGCGCCTGCCCGTGCACCTCCTTCGGCGTGATGCGCACCACCCACGACATCGTGAGCGGCTGCGGGATGCCGAGGGCGACGCCCAGCGCGACCATGACGGGAATCGCGCCGAGCGCGGCGACGAACGGCAACGCGACGAGCGCACCCACGCCGCAGCCGATGGAGACGAGCAGCAGCGCCTTGCGGCCGAAGCGGGACACGAGCCGGCTGAGACCGACCCTCGAGACGACGGACACGAGGGCCCTGACGGCGAGCAGCGCACCCACGGCGACGCTCGACACGCCCTTCTCCGAAGCCCACAGAGGAACGAACGTGTACAGGAGATCGACCGTCACGAGGATGGCGGCGCTCACGGCGACCGACCGCCACAGGCCGTTGCCCCTGCCGAGATCGACAAGACGGGGGCGCCGCTTCGCCACCCCGCCGCTCGCATCCGTCGCGGATTCGGCCTCGGCACGCTTCGCCGCTGCGGACTGCCGGTCGGCGCGCAGCAGCGCCGGCGTGCCGAGAAGTCCGAGCACCACCAGCACGATGCAGGCGATCGCCCCGAGCACGGTGTCAGGGGCACTCGCCTCGACGGCCCCGACCGAGGCGGTCAGGGTGACGATGGGCGGACCGATGAGCTGCCCGAGGGATGCGGCGGTGGTGAGCACCGCGAACGTGCCGTCGCTGGTGCCGTCGCGTCCGCGATGGGCCGTGAATGTCTGCTGCCCGATCATGACGAAGAGGCTGCCGATCCCCGTCGTCGCCGCCGCGACCACGAGGATCCAGAGCTCGTTGGCCCAGCAGAGCAGGACTGGGCCGCTCACGAAGACGGCGACGCCGAGCAGCGCGACCCTCGCTCCCCCGATCAGGTCAGACAGCCGTCCGACCGGAAGCGCCGCCACCAGTGCAGGCGCCGCGAACGAGGCCGCGACGAGCCCGAGCGCGAACCCCGTCGCACCGAGATCGACCGCCTTGTATCCGATCATGAGACGCGCGCCCACCCACGCCGACTGCAGCAGCGCCGCTTGGACGCTCAGCGCGAAGCGCCACGGCTGCTCACCGCTTGCTGGGGGTCGGCGTCGCCGCCCCGTCATGGACGCCGGGGAGCTTCCTCGGAGCCACCGAAGTGCCTGGTCAGGTCCTCGATCTGGCTGCGCACTGCGGCGTAGCGACTGCGGTCGAGGTGGAATACGGCGAGCTGGAGCGAATAGGTGAGAGCGATGGGCACCAGCGGCGTGCGGTAGCTGCTGTCGTCGCCGCGAGGAGCCGCGATGAGGTGGTCCGGGTTCGGCCGGAAATGGAACCCGGGCACGTCGCTGATGAGCACGACCTTCCCGCCTCGGCGCTGGCACTCCGACATGAGCGGGGCGAGACGGATCGACGCCTCCCTGAGGGCGTACGCGATGAGCGTCGAATCGCCATCGAATCCGACCATGTTCTCGGCGAGGTCCTTCGCGCTGTTCTCGAGCGTGACGACCGTGAACCCGAGCCGACGCATGCGCCTCGCCGCGAGATCACGGAGGGGTCGTTCGTCGTCGGCGTCCGAGAAGACGTAGATCGTCGTCGACGCGTCGATCGCTCGAGCCGCGGCCTCCATGACGTCCTGCGGCACGTACTTCGCGAGCCGTTCGAGCGCCTCCGCTTCATCGCTCGCGAACGAGTAGAGGTCGTGGCCCGACTCTGCCCGCATGTAGCTCTCCTGCTCGGCAGCCTCAGAGCCCTCATCCCGCTGCAGATCGGCTCGCAGGTCGGGGTAGCCGCGGTAGCCGAGCTTCTGCGCCAGACGGACGACAGTCGACTCGTGGGTGCCCGCGCGCTGCGCGATCTCGGCTGCCGGCGCCTCCGAGACGCGCTCGCCTGACAGCAGCACGGCCATGACCTTGCGCTCTGAGCTGCTCAGCTGCTTGGTGCTGCTGGCGATGACCGATCTGAAACTCACCTGGACTCCTCATTGAGTGGATGCTGTTGCCCGTGCAACTGCCGCTGCTCACAGCAACACAGTGCCAGCTTTTCTTGCTCTGCTTGACACTCTCCCACAATCCTGCAAGCATGTGCAAGGTTGCAAGTTCACTCGAAGGGGCGAACGCTCCGGGAGCAGGGCTTTCCCGAAACGCACCAGGATTCGAACCGCAGAGAGGCGGAGGACAACGATGTCATCGAACAGGATCAGAGCCGAATGGGGCATCGCAGCCACCTGCGTCGTGGCGGCAATCGCCTTCGGCGGCGCCGCGGTGAGCTACGGCCTCACCGCGGATACCGGGGTCGGAGCCGGCCTCATGCCGCTCGTCGCCGCGGTCTTCGTCGGCGGTGCCGGCCTCCTCTGGGCCCTCCGCCTCGCCGCAGAGCGAGTCCGCGGCGCGCCCCCAGCGCACCTCCCGGATCTCCCGACTGCGACCGGCTCGATCGGGACGGACGCACCCTTCGAGGCGCTCCTCGAAGGAGAAGAGAGCGACGAGATGGACGACGAGTCGCTGCCGGACAAGGCGGCGTGGCTCCGGATCGGCACGATCGTCGGAAGCGTCGCCCTCGGCGCCGCACTCCTCCCCCTCCTCGGCTACTCGGTCGTCATGGTGCTCATGCTCACGACCGTCCTCATCTTCGTCGGTGGGCGCCGCTGGTGGATCTCCCTCCTCGTCGCACTCGTCGTGACGGGCCTCTCGCGCCTCGTCTTCGAGGTGTGGCTCAACACCGCGCTGCCGCACGCGAGCATCGCTCCCCTCAGCTGGATTGGACTCTGACATGGGCTTCGAGAACCTCATCGGCGGCCTCATCACCGTCCTCACCCCCGAGCACCTGCTCTTCGCCCTCCTCGGCTGCGTCATCGGCATGCTCGTGGGTGTGCTCCCCGGCTTCGGCCCAGCCGCCGCCGTCTCGCTGCTGATCCCGGTCACGTTCGGCCTGGACGCGACAACAGCCATCATCATGCTCGCCGCCATCCTCTACGGAGCGGCCTACGGCGGGACGATCACGGCCGTCCTCCTTCGCATACCCGGCGAGGCCTCGTCCATCGCGACGACGCTCGACGGGTACGAGATGGCCAAGAGGGGGCGAGGAGGGCCCGCGCTCGTGATCGCAGCCCTCGCCTCGTTCGTCGGCGGCCTCATCGGGGTCATCGGATTCGTGCTCGTCGCCCCTTTCAGCCGGCTCGCCCTCGAATTCGGCGCCCCCGAGCTCTTCCTCGTCTCGGTGCTGGGCATGGCGCTCGTCGCGAGCTTCGCCGGCCGCGACCCGGCCAAGGCGCTCCTCAGCGTCGGCGTCGGACTCGCCATCGCGAGCGTCGGCATCGACCAGGGCCAGGGAGTGCAGCGCTTCACCTTCGAGATGCCCGAGCTCTTCGACGGCCTCGGCCTCGTCGCGATCGTCATGGGCGTGTTCGGCATGAGCGAGGTGCTCGCCCAGGCGCGCGGCGGCAAGGACGGCATCCGCAAGCCCATCAAGGTCGGCAAGCTCCTCCCGACGGGTACCGACCTGCGGCGCTCCGCCGGACCCTTCATGCGCGGATCCTTCATCGGGTTCGTCATGGGCCTCCTGCCCGGCTCGCCCGGCGCCGCGACCTCGCTCGCCTCCTACGCCCTCGAGAAGGGCATCTCGCGCCGGGGCGGGGAGTTCGGAAAGGGCGCCGTCGAGGGCGTCGCGGGGCCGGAGGCGGCGAACAACGCACTCGCCGTCTCCTCCATGATCCCGCTCTTCACGCTCGGCATCCCGACGAGCGCCACCGTCGCCATCATGGCCGGCGCCTTCACGATCAACGGCCTCATCCCCGGCCCGCTCCTGTTCCGCGACAACCCTGAGGTCGCCTGGGCGATCATCGCGAGCCTGCTCGTCGGCAACGTGATCCTCCTCATCCTCAACGTGCCGCTCGCGCGAGTGTGGATCGCGGTGCTCAAGGTGCCGTTCCACTACCTGATGGCCGTCATCATCGCGTTCATGTTCCTCGGCACCTACAGCATCAACGGCTCAGCATTCGACATCTTCGTGATGCTCGGGGCAGGCATCGTCGGCTACCTCTTCCACCTGTTCGCCGTGCCCCTCACCCCGCTGGTGCTCGCCGTGATCCTCGGGCCGATGCTCGAGGAGAACTTCCAGCGCTCCCTCGCCCTCTCAAGCGGCGACTACTCCGTGTTCCTCAGCAGCGGCATCAGCGTGACGCTGCTCATCGTGATCGTCGTCGCGGTGCTGTTCGGTGCCGCCCGCCCGCTCCTCAGCTCGCTGCTCGCGAAGCGCGTCGCGCGGATGAACGCGAAGCGGCTCGCCCTGGAGCTCGAGGAGCAGACCCCCGAGATGCAGACCACCTCATCCACCAACCGCTAGCACCCCTGGACCGACGAAGGAGTCAGTCAATGTTCACCACACCCAGAATCGAGAACACCCCGGCGTCGCCGAAGCGCCGCGGCTGGGCGAGCAGGAGCACGCGCCTGACGGCGGTCGTCGCAGCCGCAGCTATCGCGTCCCTGCTGAGCGCCTGCGCGACGGGAACCGCTGGGGCCGCCGACGACGGTGCCGAGTTCCCGGAAGCCGGATCCACGATCGAGTGGATCGTGCCTTCTGCGGCCGGAGCCGGCAACGACATCCTCGCCCGCATCATGGCCCCCGCCATGGGCGAAGACCTCGGCGTCAACATCAAGGTCGTCAACAAGGAGGGCGGCAACCAGGTCATCGGCCTCAACGCCCTGGCCTCCGCCAAGCCGGACGGGCTCACGCTGGGCTTCACGAACATCCCCTCGATCTTCGGCCGCTACCTCGACCCGAGCAAGCAGGCCGGTTTCGACCGGGAGAGCTTCGCACCCGTCGGCTCGTTCGCGCTCAACGACATCGTCATCGGCGTCAACAAGGACAGCCCGTACACGAGCACGCAGGAGCTCTTCGATGCCGTCAAGGCGAGTCCCGGCACCATCACCGTCGGCACCGACTCGCGTGCGGGAGACGACCACGTCAACCTCCGCACCCTCGAGAAGGAGCTCGGCCTCGAATTCAACATCGTGCATTACAACAGCGGGGCCGACAAGATCGCAGCTCTCGTCTCCGGCGAGGTCGATTTCGCCCTCGGGGGCGTCTCCTCGTTCATCGGGCAGGCCAAGTCAGGTGAGATCAACGTGCTCTCGGTCCTCAGCGACGTCCCGAGCCCCTTCTTCCCCGACGTCACGACGTTGAACGAGCAGGGCTTCGAAGTGGCGCCGATGTCGAACAACTTCGCCGTCTCGGTCCCGGCCGGAACGCCAGCTGCAACGGTCGCCGCGCTCGAGGCAGCCCTCCAAGCCGCAACCGAGGATCCCGACGTCGTCGCCGCGCTCGAGAATGCGGGAACGGTACCCAACTGGATGCCAGCCGCAGACGTGGCCACGCTCTGGGAGGAGCGAGAAGCGACGACGAAGCCGATCATCGCGGAGCTGATCGCCGGTGAGTAGCACCGCCTCCACTCGACCAACCGCCCCATCAGCCGCTCGACCAGCAGGAGATCGACGCATGAACAGCGAGCACGCAAGCAGCACCGCGACGACCAGCGACCGCCTCATCGACCGCGCGCGGGGCATCCCGAGCGCCAACATCGGGGATGCGCAGGACCGGCTCGGCACGGCCTCAGGGATACGGCCGGTCTGGGATGGCGCGAAGCTCGCGGGCCGCGCGCTTCCCGTCTGGACCCGCCCGGGCGACAACCTCATCATCCACAAGGCCCTCGACGTCGCGCAGCCGGGAGACGTGCTGGTCGTCAACGGCGGCGGCGACGTGAGCCGAGCGCTCATCGGCGACCTCATCGGGCTCCGAGCCCTGCGCCTCGGTGTCGCCGGGTTCGTCATCGACGGGGCGATCCGCGATGCCGTGGGCCTCGGCGAGATCGGACTCCCGGTCTTCGCCCGCGCGGTGACGCCAGCCGGCCCCTACAAGTTCGGCCCGGGTCGCATCGGCATCCCGGTCGCGATGAGCGGTGTGGTCGTCGAAGCTGGGGACCTCATCGTGGCCGACGACGACGGGGTTGTCGTCGTTCGCAGCGAAGAGGCCGACGAGGTCATCACCCGCGCCGAGGAGATCGAGGCGGGCGAGCGCCGCAAGCGGATCGCGATCGAGGAGACGGCTCGGGTTCGGGTCTAGCCGCCAGAGCCAGGACGAAGGACACACGTCGGCCGCAGCCCCGCAGAGGAGCTGCGGCCGACGTCACTGCAACCGCTGAGATCAGGCCTTCTCGTCCGCGACGCGGATGAGCACCTTCCCCACGGCTCCACCCTCGACCGCGTCGTGCGCCTGGGCCGTCTCCTCGAGCGGGAACCACGTGATGGGCAGGCCAGCCGGCTCCCCCACGGGAAGCGCGCCGTCGACGAGCGCCGCCGTCACGTCCTCGGCCGCCGCGTGCAGCGCATCCGGACCCACCGTGTAGAGCAGCAGCCCCTGCCAGCGGACGTTCTTCGCGAAGC
The DNA here is from genome assembly GCF_002931375.1 of Pseudoclavibacter sp. RFBJ3. NCBI lineage: Bacteria > Bacillati > Actinomycetota > Actinomycetes > Micrococcales > Microbacteriaceae > Pseudoclavibacter > Pseudoclavibacter sp. RFBJ3. The sequence continues at coordinate 118,816 of NZ_PSXZ01000009.1, forward strand.
TCGCGATGATGGGCACGGTGAAGTCGTCGCCGTTGTTGTTCGCGTAGTAGGCGATGCTGCCGTGGTTGGCGATGACCTCGACGTCGAGCGCCGCGTTCTGCGTGGGCGACACCTCGACGATGTGGTCGACGCCGTTCGGAGCCAGTTCCCGGATGCGCTCGGCGAGCGAGGCGTCCGGGTAGCGGACCACGTGGTGCGCCCCGGCTGCGAGGGCCAGGGCTTCCTTCTCGTCGCTACTCACCGATGTGATCACCGTCGCACCTGCCCACACCGAGAGCTGGATGGCCGCGTGGCCCACCGCTCCTGCGCCGCCGTGCACCAGCACCGTGCGGCCCGCGAGCGCCTCGGGCGAGAGACGGGCGGGGCCGTGCTCGTGCACCGTGAGTGCCCGGTGCGCCGTCATGGCGGGCACGCCGAGGCTCGCGGCGACGTCGAAGTCGATGCCGTCCGGCAACGCGACGACACGGTCGGCGGGCAGCACCGTGAACTCCTGCGCCGTGCCCGTCGGCCGGTTGTGCGCCGCGAGGTACACCCAGACACGGTCGCCGACGGCGAGCGTGTCCACGCCGTCGCCGAGAGCATCGACGACGCCCGCACCATCCTGGTTCGGGACCACCTCCGGGAAGCCGAGCAGACTGCCCGCGCCACCGCCGTCGCGCGCCTTCCAATCGGTGGGGTTCACGCCAGAGGCGACGACCCTCACGCGGACTTCGCCCGGGCCAGGCTGCGCGACCTCGCGCTCGACCTGGGAGAGGACGCTGGACGGACCGGTGGCTGAGTAGACGATTGCCTTCATACCCGGGTTCAGCGAGCCGGCGCCCCGCGCTATTCCCTCCGTGGCGCGTCCACGGCGATGGCGGCTTCCTGGGCCACCGCTCACAGCACGGTCCGCTCGCCCGGACGAAGACGCCGTCTCGTTCCGACAACAACCGGGCACGGGACGGCCGGACGGTGGCACGATGGCGTCATGAGCAGCGACGACGATGTGCGACGGCTGGCGCTCCGCCTGCCGGAGACCTCGGAGCGCACCGCCTACGGCACCCCGGCGTTCTACGTCGGGACGAAGATGTTCGCGCGCATCCACGACGAGCCCGGGGTGCTCGTGTGCTGGCGCGCCGACCTCGGCGAGCGCGAGGCTCTGCTCCAGGGCGAGCCGTCGGCGTTCTTCACGACACCCCACTACGACGGCCACCCGAGCGTGCTGGTGCGGCTCGCGAACGTCCCCCCGCCGAGGCTCGGCGAACTGCTCCAGGAGGCGTGGGAGGCCAGGGCGACCAAGCGCATCCTGCGCGATGCGCAGTCCTCTCCCGAGCGGGACTGACCCACCTCGGGCACGCACCGCTGGCCGATGCCCGCAGGCGCCCGACGGGCCGCGTCGTACCACCCTGGGCCGCGCGTCCGCTCTATGATCAGCGGATGGTCAAGGTCATTGCAGTCATCCGTCCAGTAGCCAGCGAGACGATCGAGGCGGAAGCCGACTCCTACGAGGCGGCGAAGGCGAAAATCGAGGCGATGGTCCCTGAGGGCTACGAGCTGCTCTCCGTGCGCTCCGCGAAGTAGCGAGCGACGCGGCGACCGACGACGGCCGGCGGGCGCCGCAACAGCGAGGGCCCGACCGAGGTGCCGGAGCCGCTAGTCGAACATCCCGTCAAGCAGCCCGCCGATCATGAGACCACCGAGCACGCCGCCAACGACGTCGCCCATGTCTCCGCCACGTCGGCCGCCGCGACCGCCGTAGCCGCCCTGGTAGCCGCCGCCACGCGGCTGGCCCCACTCGTCGTACCCCTGCTGCTGCTGCGGACGCGACTGGTCGATGTCGCGCTGCGCGAGCTGCAGTGCCTCGCTCGCGAGCGAACCCGCCCGGCGTGCCAGCGCTAGCGCCTGCTCGCGTTCGTCTTCACCGCCCCGGAAGCTGACCAGCTCGTTGCGGATGCGCTCCGCCTCGGCAAGCCGGGTGCGCGGCGCCGAGCCGATCCAGCCACGGTGGCCGGAGATGACGTCGTTGGCGACGGCGATCTGCCGATCCGCGTCGTCGATGGCGGTCACGACCTGAGTCTGCGACGGGATGGGCCGCGCGGCCCTGTCCCTGGCCTTGGCGATCGCCTCGTCGAGTCCCGTGTTCGCGGCACGGAGCCTCGAGAGCGACGCGAACGGGTCGGTTCGCTCGCCCGCGGGAGGGAGCGCGGCGAGCGCATCGGTGAGCCGCTTCGCGGCTTCCTCGACCTCCTGGCTGCGTGGCACGTCTCTCGCCGCGACGAGATCGCCCCTCGAGTCCGCGATCACGGCAGCGAGCGTCGACTCGGCGCGGAGTGCCTCGATCTCGTAGTTCTCGACGGCGTCGAGCAGCGTATGCACGCGGCGCACGGCCTCCGTGGACGCCTCGAGGGCAAGCCGCGACTGCTCGTTCTGCCCGGCCTCACGGCGGCGCAGCGACACGTCGGCGCTGTGCTCCGCGAAGGTCAGGAGCTGGGCCGCCTCGGCGGGGTTGTCGCCCACCTGGTGCAGCGCGGCGTCCGAGTAGCGCAGCGCGAGACGATCGATGCTGGCCTGCGCGTCCGGGATGCGCGCGCGCAGACGCTCCGAGTCCCGCTTGACGCCCTCGAGCACGGCGGGCGTCTGCCGCACCACCGCGACGGCCTCCTCGAGCACCGAGGACTTCTCTTCGAGCAGCCCCATCGCCCACTCGCAGATCTGCACGATCCGCGCGTTCCTGGTGCGCAGCTCGTCTGGCGTGTCCGGGATGTCATCGACGTTCAGCTGATTCAGGTGGAACGCCTCGCCCATGTACTTGCGCACGTTGACGAGCGTGTCCTTCAGGTCCTGTGTCGCGCCGGAGCCCAGTTCGGCCTCCGCGAACGAGAGCTCGTCGTTCATGAGCCGGATGCGCTCATCGGCGTCGACGAGCGCAACACCCGCCTTCATCGCCAGGTCCTTGTCGTGGGCGTCGATCTCGGCCTGCTGCGCTTGCTTCGCGCGGCGAGCGCGCCCCCAGAATCCAGATGCCATGTCGCAGATTCTAGTTGCGCGCCGCCCCGCCAAGCTGGCGATGTTCACCGTCGGCGGAGCGGCGCACCGCGGAGCTCAGTACCAGATGCCCGGCGAGGGCTCCGGCGAGACCCGCAGCACACGTCCCGCGAGCTCCGCCGCCCCGTCGCTCAGCTCATGCAGGGAGCCTGCTGCGCGGAGCGCGGCGGGCGATACGCCGCCGAGGAGGAGCGACCCGAGCGCGTCCACGCCCAGGCGCACGGCTGCCGACCCCTCGGGCAGGGCATCGACCGGCTCCGCCGTCCCGACGCCATCCGCGCCGACCGTGAGCACGAACGAGCCGCCCGCGAAGCCGAGCGCATCCTCGATCTCGAGTCCGAGCACGCCGGGCGACGAATACCGTCGCGCGTCCAGCACGGCCTTCGTGTCCAGGATGCGCAGCCACTGGTGGTCGGAGGTCGTGACGGTCGCGGCCCGCTGGTCGCCGAGCATCCACCTGATGGGCTCGTCGATGGCGAGCTGCTCCGCCTTGACGGTCGCGACGAGATCGGCCTCGAGGAAGAAGCGCCACAGCGCGGCGTAGGCGTCGTCGCTGACGGCGCGGAGGAACTCGACGTTCAGCGTGTGGCTCGCGTAGTCGTGGTCGCCGCCCTCGAGCTTGAACAGCGCTGCCCCCTCGAGGTCACCGGCCTCCGAGGTGTAGGTGATGGCGCGGAGCTTCTTGCCATCGCCGTCCTCGTCGTGCACCGTTCCCGCGAGGCGGGGCCACATTCCGTCCCAGCCCTCGATCTCCCCGACCCGCGCCACCCTGACGCGGTCGAAGAGGCCGCCGATCTGCTCGGCCCACTGCTCCCGCCCCACGTAGTCGACGCGACCGGCCGGGGTCGGGCCGGCCCAGCGGACGCGGCGCGTGTCGATGCTGAAGCTCGCGGCGAAGGTCGCGGGCCCGAAGCCGAACCGGCCGTAGATCGTCGACTCCGACACCGTGAGGGCCGCGAGCGGGAGGCCGAGGGCAGCGGCCGTGCGCAGCTCCCCCTCGAGCAGGTTCCTGGCGATCCCGCGGCGGCGGCGAGCCTGGGAGACGGTCACCGAGCTGATCGCCCAGCTGGTCAGCTGGCTGCCGCCCGGCAGCGTGAGGTCGGCGGGCCACGAGCTCACCGTGGCGATGGGCTCGTCGACGAGGGGCGCCGAGTCGTCCCAGACGCCCGTCGTGCGGCGGTAGCCCAGGGATGCGCGCATCCCCTCGAGCTGCTTCTCGCTCGGCTCGGCGGCGAGGAATCCACGGAGGTCTGCTCGCGCCCATGCGTTGAAGGTGGCCGCGTCATCGGTATCGAGCGTCTCGTAGCGCAGGCCGGACTCGGCGAGCTTCGCCGCGGAGGTCGGGTCGATGGGATGGCGCGCGAAGTCGTCGGCTGCAGTCATGCATCCAGGGTAGGGGCCAGGACAGCGCCGCGCTGGGCGCGTGCTCGACGCGACACCCGCAACTATGCCATTATCTGCGTATGCATGCAGATACGCAGGAAGACGGCACGGGTTCACTCGGACACATCGAGCTCGACAACCCGACCGTCGAACTCGCCGCCGAGGTCTTCGGCATGCTCGCCGACGCGACGCGCGTGCGCATCGTGCTCGTCCTCGACGACGGGGAGCACGCCGTGAACGACATCGCCGAGGCCGTCGGCAAGACGCCGGCGAGCGTCTCGCAGCACCTCGCCAAGCTGCGCCTCGCCCGCATCGTCGCGACCAGGCAGGAAGGCACGCGCGTCTTCTACCGGCTCATCAACGGTCACGCGAAGCGGCTCGTCGCCGACGCGCTGTTCCAGGCCGAGCACTCCGTCGCCGGAGTCGGAGGCGCCGACGCCATCCCACCCCACCACCGGCGAGACCCGCAGCCGGGTCGCGAGCTGCGGGGAGACGTCGATGCGTGAGGTCCTCGCCAACCGGGCCTTCCGTCGGCTCTTCTCCGCCCAGGTCATCGCGCTCGTCGGCACGGGGCTGCTCACGGTCGCGCTCGGCCTCCTCGCGTTCGACCTCGCGGGCGGCGACGCTGGCATCGTGCTCGGCACCGCGCTGACGATCAAGATGATCGCCTACGTCGTGGTGTCGCCCGTCATGGCGGCGGTCACGAGCCGGTGGTCACGACGCCGTGTCCTCATCTCTGCTGACCTCATCCGCGCCCTCATCGCACTCGGCCTCCCCTTCGTCGGCGAGGTCTGGCAGGTCTACGTGCTCGTCTTCGTCCTGCAGGCAGCGTCCGCGACCTTCACGCCCACCTTCCAGGCCGTCATCCCCGACGTGCTCCCGGATGAGCGCCTCTACACGCGGGCGCTCTCGCTCTCGCGCCTCGCCTACGACCTCGAGGCACTCGTGAGCCCGCTGCTCGCAGCCCTGCTGCTCACCGTCGTCAGCTCCAACTCGCTGTTCGTCGGGACCGTCCTCGGCTTCGTCATCTCGGCGACGCTCGTCGGCACGACGACGTTCCCCACCCGCACGCTCGCAGCCCCGAGCCCCTTCATCTCCCGGCTGACCTCCGGGCTGCGGGTCTTCTTGCGCACCCGCGACCTCCGGGCCCTCCTGGCGCTGAACCTGGCGGTCGCGGCCGGCACGGCCATGGTGATCGTGAACTCGGTCGTCTTCGTGCAGGCGCAGCTCGGGCGGGCGCAGTCGGACCTGGCGATCCTGCTCGCCTCCTACGGAGCCGGCTCCCTGCTCGTGGCGCTCGCGCTGCCTCGGGTGCTCGATCGCGTCTCCGACCGCCGGGTCATGCTGGCCGGCGCTGCCCTCATCCCGATCGGCCTCCTCGCGATGGCGGGCGTGCTCTCGACCGATGCAGCGTGGGCCTGGCCACTCGCCCTCCCCGTGTGGGGGCTGCTCGGCGCCGCGACCTCGCTGATCCTGACGCCTTCCTCGCGGCTCCTCCGGAGGGCGGCATCTGGCGAGCAGCGACCCGCGGTCTTCGCGGCCCAGTTCTCGCTCTCACACGCCTGCTTCATGCTCTGCTACCCGATCGCTGGCCTCGCGGGCGCGCAGCTCGGTCTCGCGCCGGCGGGCCTGATCCTCGGCGTCGTGGCCCTCCTCGCCGTCCTCGTGGCCGGGCTGACGTGGGTGCCTCGGGGCGCTCGCGAGCCAGCCCCGCACCGCGTTCAGCTCTGACGCTGCTGGCTCGCGAGCCGGACGATCTGCCTCGCGGCGACGTCGGCACCGGCCAGCAGCGGTGAGGGCTTGCGCGGCGTCGCCCCGATCGCGCTGCCCGGCTGCGTGCTGAGGGCCGGGATGCCGAGCACAACCACTCGATCGTCGACGGAGCCGTCGCGCCGCACGAGATTGAGGCCGGGCTCCCCCTCCTCCAGGCTCGCGCCCGTCGCCTCCATGCTGTCCGTCTCGACGGCCACTCCGTCTCGCGCTCGTCGCGCGTGCACTCGAGCGCGTCCGGAGTCCAGCAGCGCGCGCAGCAGCGGGTCGTCGGTCGCCGGCACCTTTCCCTTCGACATGCGGGGTTCGATGAGCGCGCGGGCGCGCACCTCGATGCCCGTGATCGCGGAGCGGGCGACGAACTCGCCGGCCTCGACATCGAGCGATACCGAGGTCTCGGGGCCGGTCAGGCGGAGCAAGCCAGCGTCGATGAGCGCGAGCACCTCACGAGTCCGCCCGGACGGTGGGCCGGATGCGAGGAACAGCCCGTCCGCGTTGAACCAGCCTTCGAAGTCGGTGACAGCCGAGCGGCCCTCGAGCACGCCGCTCACGGCGAGTCGTGCCGCCTGGCCCCGCAGAGCCCCCATCGCGCGGTTGACCGCGGCGCGAGGATGCTCGTCTGGCGAGGACATCGACCCGAGCTCGCTCTCGACGAGCTGCTCGACCTGACGCCGCCACCGCTCGGGGCTCACCTGCTGACCCCGCGTCGGGCGTCGCAGCGAGTCGATCGTGAACGCGTGGGCACCGTCGTCAGCACGCTGGTCGATGGACGCCGTGAGGACGTCGTCGATGGCGCTGACGCTCTCGGCATCGTCGAGGGCGGCGAGGGCCTCCGGAAGCGAGACGGTGAGGGCGTGGGGTGCCCAAGCCGAGAGGGCGGCGAGGTACGCAACAGCGAACTCGCGCGCGATGGATGGCCAGACGTCGCCTCGGAAGTCCAACGACTCCGGCTCGGCCGCGGCGAGCGCCCTGAACCAGTCCGGGTTCGCGGTGCGTGCCACGAACGGCGACGCCTCCGCCCAGCCGTCCGCCTTGGCGCGGTACGGCACGCCCCGGCGCGAACCTGCGTGGAGGATGGGCTCGTCTCCCGACGGCAGGTAGCGAAGTCGCCCTCGTACATCGCCGGCGACGGGCTCGAACCGTCCGCCGCGCCCCGCCGTGAGCACGGCGACGACGTCGAAGAAGTTCGCGCCGAGGCCGCGGACGATGACGTCCTCGCCCGCTGGCACCTTGCCCCAGTCTTGCTCGGCCGGCATTCCAGGGGCGATGTAGACCAGGCCGAGCTCTCGCGCTGCCCGCTCGAAGCGCTGCGTCTCGTCGGTCGGCAGCGTCTGCACCATGCCCTGGGCGAGTACGACGATCGGCGCCCGCAGCTCGGTGCCGTCAGCGAGCACGACGGTGCGTGCGTCGGGCCCGTCGTCGCGCACGTCCACTGCGGTTCCCCGGATTCGGGCGAGCTCCACGTGCCCGCTCGCCTCGGCCGCTGCGAGCTGCTCGCGGAAGTAGACCCCCTGCAGCCGCCGAGAGGGGAAGCTGCCGGGGCGCACCGCGCGCGCCTCCTCGAGCACCCACGGCGTGGGGTGCTCGCCACGGTCGACGATCGCGGCCGCCCAGTCGACGAGGTCCGGGCCCGGCACGATCGGCCCGGTCATCCTGGTCGACTCGTCGGCGTGGATGGTCGTCGAGCCGGAGGTCGTGTTGTTGAGGAACTCTGCCGGCTGGTCGATGCGCCAGGTCGCTCCGGCCCCCACGTCGATCGCGTCGACGATGGCTACGCGGATGCACGCGTCTGGTCGGCGCGCCACCACCCTGAGGACCGTGGCGACGGCGCGCGGACCGCCCCCGACGATGACGGCGTCGAACATCAGATGCGGTACTCCAGGTCGTCCTCGACGACTGGCCGAACCTCGACGAAGCCTTCGCGCTCCTCGACGGTCACGCGCAGCCCGTAGACCTGCTTGAGGGTGTCCTCCTGCAGCGCCTCAGCCGGTGTTCCGCTCTTGATGATCGTGCCCTGGTCGAGCATGACGATCTGGTCGCAGAAGCGGCCGGCGTGGTTGAGGTCGTGGATCGCGATGAGGGCCGTGATGCCCTTCGTGCGGGTGATGCGACGCACGATCTGCAGCGTCTCGATCTGGTAGCGCAGGTCGAGCGCGCTCGTCGGCTCGTCGAGCAGGAGCACCTTCGGGTCCTGCGCGAGAGCCCTGGCCACGAGCACACGCTGCGCCTGGCCCCCGGAGAGCTCGGACATGTTCCTGTCCACGAGAGAGTCGAGGTTCAGGAGCGTGATCGCGTCCTGGACGTGCCGCCAGTCCTCGGCGCCTGGCGCCATCCCATAGTGGGGCGTGCGACCGAGCAGCACCGCCTCGCGCACCGTGAGGTCGAAGGGCGCCTCTCCGGACTGCGGCACGTAGGCCACCGTTCGCGCGTGCTCGCGCCTGCCGAGGCCGAGCACGTCGGTGCCGTCGAACGTGACGGTCCCCACGCTCGGCTTGTGAACGCGGGCGATGATCTTCGTGAGCGTCGACTTGCCGGAGCCGTTCGGTCCGAGCAGCGCGCAGAAGGTGCCGTCCTGCACTTCGAGGCTCACGCCCTTCAGCACCTTGTGCTTGCCGTAGGCGAACTCGATGCCGTCGATCGTCAGGCTCATTTGAGGGCCGTCTTCCTCGTGAGGATGAGCTGGATGAAGATGGGCGCGCCGATGAAGGCGACCACGATGCCGACGGGGATGACGGCGGGTGCCAGGATCGTGCGCCCGACGGTGTCGGCGACGAGCAGCAGCAGCCCTCCTGTGAGCACCGAGAACGGGATGAGGTAGCGGTGGTCTGCGCCGATGATGAGGCGCGCGATGTGCGGGCCGACGAGTCCCACGAAGCCGATCACGCCGCAGAAGCTGACGATGACAGCGGCGAGCACAACCGCGACGACGATGAGCCCGACGCGGAGCGCCTGCACGTTGACGCCGAGGCTCTTGGCCGCGTCGTCGCCCGCGAAGGCGACGGCGTTGAGGTCCTTAGCGAACCACAGCACGAACGGGATCGTCGCGAGGACGAGGACGCCGACCGTCTGCACGTCACCCCACGTCGCGTCGTTCACGGAGCCGAACGTCCAGCGCACGATGGCCTGCAGCGTGTTCTCGTTGGCCGTGAACTGGAGTGCGGCGGTGAGCGCCTCGAACAGCTGCGTGATGGCGATGCCGAGGAGCAGGAGCGTGGCGATGGCCATGCCCTTGGCGGAGGCGAGCCCGAGTACGAGCGCCGAGACGGCGAGCGAGACGACCAGCGCGCTCGCGATGATCGCCCACGAGGGCAGCGTCGTGCCACCCGCGATGGTGATCGCGAGGGCAGCGCCGAACGCGGCCGCCGGCGAGACGCCGAGCGTGAAGGGGCTCACAAGCGGGTTCCTGAGCAGCCCCTGCATGAGGACACCCGACAGCGAGAGGCCTGCGCCGGCGGCGAAGGCCAGCAGCACGCGTGGGAGGCGCAGCTCGGTGACGATGGAGAACTTCTGCGCGAAGTCGTTCTCGAGCGTCCCGCCGAAGATCGACAGGGTGACGGCCTTCCAGACGTCGCCGAAGGTCACTCCGGCCGTGCCGATGGTGACGGCGGCGACGACGGCGAGGGTGCTCACGACCACGCCGCCGATGATGGCGAGCCGCTTGACGTTCGCGCGCTTGCGCTCGCTCGAGGCGACCGCGTTCTGCTCGCCCGGGGTATCCGTGCCGGTCTTCGGCGTGGTGATTGCCACTACGCGGCCGCCTGGTACTGCTGGATGTACTCGCTGGCGCCGGGGAAGTCGGTCTGCTGGAAGTCGACGACCCAGCGCTCGAGGAACTCATCTGGGTTCACGTCGGCGAACTCCTCCGGGTGCAGCCACTTGGCGAGGTAGAGGGCGCCGATGGACTTCGCGACGGCGCTGGTCGCCCAGCCGTTGGCGAGGTAGACCTCGCCGTCCTGGATGGCGGTGATGTTCGACCAGCCCGGTCGGGACGTGATCTCTGCGCCGAGCGTGTCGAAGCGCTCCTGGCCGGTCGGCGTCGCGCTCGGCTCGAACTCGTGGACGATGACGGCCGGGTTGCGGGTGACGACCTCGGCGGGGTCGACCGTGATCTCCTCCTGCTCGTCGCCACCGCCTGCGGCGTTCTCGAAGACGTTCGTGCCGCCTGCCGCCTCGATGATGGCGTGGAAGCCGGACCCGGGCAGCACCGTCAGGTACGGGTCGACCGTCTCCCAGTAGACGGGCACGGGCTCGACGCCCTCGGTGCGCTCGGCGACGACGTCGAGGATCTCGTTCGAGAAGTCGGTGACGGCGCTTGCTCCCTCTTCCTTCTGGAAGACCTGGCCGAGGAGGGTGACGGTCTCGTCGAACACCGCGTAGTCCCAGGCGGTCGCGACGACGACGGGGATGCCGAACGACTCGAGCTGCTCGGCGGCCTCCTGCCAGACGGCGTTGCGGGGCATGATGACGACGTCGGGGTCGAGCTCCGCGACCGCCTCGTAGTTGATCTGGTCGAGGCCCTCGGCGATGACGTCGCTCTCGTCGACCGGCAGGTACGGGAGGCGGTTGATGGATGCGCGGTCGACGCCCACGACCGTGTCGCCGGCTCCGATCGCCCGCACGAACTCGTTGCCGTAGCTGTTGAGCACCACGGCCCGTTCGACGGGTCCGTTGATCGTGACCTCGCGGTCCTGATCGTCGACGACGGTGATGGTCTCGGCGTCGGCTCCGCCCTCGGGGGTCACCGTGCCGCAGCCGGCGAGGAGCAGGGAGCTGGCGACGAGGGCCGCGATGGCGGCGGGCAGTCGGCGTGAGATGGGCATATCGGTACCTCTCGGTGGCAGGTCGTGCAGAACGTTCAGGGGCGGCGCAGTGGCGCGGATGCTCAGCTGCTGGCGGCTGCGGCGGGCCAGTTCGGCTCGCCGAGGCTCAGCATGAGCCGGTTCGCCCAGGCGAAGAATGCCGTCGACCCAACGAGGTCGAACAGCTCGGCGTCGTCGAGGCCGAGCGCGCGCAGCTCGTCGATCTGCGCGGGCGTGGCACTCGGGCGCAGCGTCGACAGGCTCGCGGCGAAGCGGATGATGGCGCTCCAGCGTTCGTCCTGCCCGTCGCTGAGCGCGTCGAGCGAGGTCGGCTGCCAGTGGGCGTCGCGAGCGAGGCCCGCGTCCAGCACCCGCTGCACGTCGTCGTGGCGCTTCGACTGGAAGGTCGCCTTCCTGGAGTGCACCGAGGCGCAGTAGATGCAGTCGTTGACCTTGCTGGCGACGGCCGCGGCGAGCTCCCGCTCGGCGCGAGGCAGCCCGCCCTTGCCGAGGAACACGGCGTTGTCGATGGCGCTGCGGGCCTTCAGCACCGCAGGAACCCTGGACAGGAGCCGGAAGTAGACGCTGTTGGTGGTCGCCTTCGCGGCGAACGAGTCGACCTGCTCGGCCGTCAGCTCCGCCTCGTCGGGGGCGGCCACCCACGGCGACCACTCGAGCTGCTCCTGCGTGTACTCGGTCGGCTTCGCCAGTCCGGCGATGGTGCGACCCGAGAGGTCCTTCGACCGACCGGCGGCAACCGTGGCGCGGGCGGGCGCATCCACTCGCTCCGGCGCGGTTCCGGCGAGCAGCGCGTCGCCGTCCAGCATGCGTGCCAGGTAGCTCTCGAAGGCCACGAGCTGGCTCAGCAGCACGATCTCGTCCGGGGTGACCCCGGCGACCGGCAGCACGTGCTGGTCTTCGTGGGTGGCCAGTGCTGGCGACACGGTGATGAGGTCGACGTGCTCCACGAGCGCGCGCAGCTTCGCGTCGGCGGGCAGCTCGTCGCCGAGCAGACGAGCATCGGCGCCCTGCGCCAGATGCCAGTCGGCGAGCTGCGCGTTGCCCTGCCAGCGCGCGACCGTCCTGGCGAAGCCGTGGAGCAGGCCGCGCTCGATCACCTGCGGGATCTCGTAGAGCGCCGTGTAGGCGGCGAGCGTCTGCTCGACCACCTCGGGCTTCGCGGCCCTCAGTGAGGCGATCGACTCGGGAACGGTCGGGGAGATGCGCACGTGGGAGTCCTCAGCAGTCGAGATCGGGGAAATCAGATACCAACCTGCCATCCCGTGCGACGCCCCGCGGAATCGCGTTACCCCGCGTGAACTCCCCCGCTGAGGCGCATCCTCACCGAGTAGGTCCCGACCTCGGCCACCCGCCTGGCCTCAGGCGAGGCCGAGGTCCGGCCGCGTGAGGTCCGGCTGCCGCGGCCCCGCCAGGGAGGCGGTGCGCGGGATGAGCTCGATGTCGGGGACCGGGTCGAGCGTCAGTCGCGCGTGCGTCTCGACGTCGAACCGCTGCTTCCCGTAGCGGAGCTTCTGCCGCTCGATGCCCTCGGGCCTGAACCCGGCACGACTCGCGACACGGCAGGACGCCGCGTTCCCGGTCCGGTGGCCGAGCTCGAGGCGGAAGAGGCCGAGCTCCGTGAACGCCAGGTCCGCGATCGTCGCGAGGCCACGCGTCGCGAGGCCCCTGCCGCGAGCACCCTTCGCCAGCCAGTAGTAGGCCCACCCGGTCTGGTGCACGTGTTCGATGTTGCTCAGCCCGACGTTTCCGACCGCGATGCCGTCGACGATGATCGCCAGGTCGTGCTTCGCGGTGCCGGAGACCAGATGCTGCGCCATGTAGGAGACGAAGTCGAGCTCTGTCGAGGGCACACCTCCCGGGAACTGCGCGGCGAGGTCGGGCGACGTTCGCATGGCATTCGCAAGTGCAGGGGCATCGTCGGCCACCCATGGTCGGAGGTGTGCATCCACCCCTGCAGTGTCGCACTCGCAGATGTATCGGGACCGGGGCGACGCGCAGAAGCGTCGAGTGCGACGGAACATCTACACGCTTCTGAGGCGGTGGGGGAACATCAGCGTCGGTCTGCGAGACCTTCGGAGCACACTCACTTTCACCAGATCGGACATACTCGTGACCTCAGAGACGCACCAGCACGCGTCGAGAAGGCTGCCCCCTCGGCCCACCCGGTCTGACGCGGCACATCCGAACCATCCCCTCAACAGGTTTCGGGATGGGTTCCGCGCTTCCCGATGGGTTGCAACCCATCGGGAAGCGCGGAAGCCATCCCGAGATGGCCAGAGGGTGAGGCGGTGCGGGGTAGGAGCGCCCGCACTTCGAGAAACGCCGCTACTTCACGCGGCGGCGCCAGCCTCCGGTGGAGTAGAGCGACCAGGCGATGAGCACCGGCTGGAAGAAGAGGCGCAGGAAGCGCTTCCTGTCGGTGTCGAGCCCGAACGCGTCGCGGCGACGCGCGAACTGCGCGAGGTTGCCCGGGAAGACGGCCGTGAAGAATCCGGCTGCGATCCAGCCCACGGTCGGACGGGCCGAGCGGCGCGCGAACAGGAGCGACAGGCCGAGCGCGATCTCGGCGACGCCGGAGGCGAGCACGACCTGATCGGTCGAGAGCGGCGTGTGCTTGGTCACCGACTTCGGCACCTGCGCCGTGAACTCCTCGCGGGCGACTGTGAGGTGCGTGACCCCGGCAAAGACGAGGAAGCCGCCGAGCAGGATGCGCGTGAAGGTGCGCGGCCGCGAGGAGGGTGCGTCGTCGACGAGACGGATCTTGGAGGTGATGGTTGCCATGTCGGGTCAGGCCTTCTTCGCGTGCTTGCCGAAGCGGTACGCCATGACGAGCTGCGTGATCCCGCCGATGACGAGGATGATCGCCACGATCCACAGGGCGACGACGACGACGCCGGCAGGCCAGAGGAGGATGAGGAGGCCGGCGACGATGCTGAGCACGCCGGAGAGGATCGCGAAGCCGCGGGACTGGCCGGGAGATCCATCCGCGAGCGCCGCGATGCCCTCGATGATCCAGGTGATCGCGATGAGGATGCCGAGCGCGTCGATGAGGGCAACGGGCTGGACGAGGGCGATGACGCCACCCGCGATGAGCAGCAGCCCGACGACGCCGTTGAAGACCCGCCAGCCGGTGGGGATGCCCTTGGAGACGACGGCGCGGATGAGGCGCAGGGTGCCCGAGAAGATGAAGAACAGCCCGAAGATCCAGGCGATGGCGGTGAGGGCCTTGATCGGGAAGACGAGCGCGACGATGCCGAGGATGATCGCCACGGCTCCGCCGATGCCGAAGATCCAGCGCAGCGTGCTCACCTGCCTCTGGCTGAGGAGACTCGGGTCGAGGTTGAAACGCACGATCGGGGTTGACTGGCTCATTGCGGGCTCCTTCGACGGGGATGCGCCGTGCACGGCGCCGACGCTCCTCGTCCGTGGAGCGAGGGGTAGTCGTCATCCTAGTGATGCAGCGCTTCGCGCAGTCATCCGCGATTCCCCGGGGATCACGTGTCCGTCGCGCAGCGCGACGACGGTGTCCGCCGCTGCGATCTCTCCGGCGTCGTGGCTGGCGACGACGACGGTCCTGCCCTGTTCGGCGAGCGCGGCGAGGCACGCCGCGATGCGTGCACTGGATTCCGCGTCGACCCCTGCGGTCGGCTCGTCGAAGAGCAGCGCCTCCGTGTCCTGCGCGATGCCCTGCGCCACGAGGGCTCGCTGCCGCTGCCCGCCGGAGAGCTGGCTGAGGAGACGTCCGCGGAGCTCCTCGAGGCCGAGCTGCTCGATGGCGGCGTCGACGAGCTCGGCGTCGCGGGTGCGGGCCTGCGCGCCTCGCCCCCAGCGCCAGCTCGAGGCGCTCGGCCGGTTTCCCGCTCTGCCCCAGCGGCCCATCGCGACGGCGGCACCGACCGTCAGGGGGAAGGCCTCGGGCAGCCGGGCGTGCTGGGGCACGTAGGCGATGCTGCCGGGCCTGGCGTCGAAATCGTGCCAGTCGAGGGTCCCCGAGGTGAGCGGGGTGGTCCCGGCGAGCACGCCGAGGAGCGTGCTCTTGCCTGAGCCGTTGTGCCCGACGACGACGGTGATCGCGGAGCGTCGCACTTCAAGCGAGACGTCGGACAGCGCGGCGTGTGCGTCGTAGCGGACAGTGGCGTTCGCGAGCGTGATGAGGGCAGCCATGCGCGCCACCCTATCGGTAATGAGAAGCGTTTTCATTATGCTACGGTCCTTCCTCGTGCCCTTCCTCACCGACCCCCTCGAGGCGAGCTTCTTCGCCAGAGCCCTCCTCGGCGGCTCCCTCGCCGCCGTGCTGTGCGCCTGCGTCGGCACCTGGGTGGTCCTGCGTGGCATGGCCTTCCTCGGCGAGGCGCTCGCCCACGGCATCCTCCCCGGCGTCGCCGTCTCAGTCCTCCTCGGCCTCCCGCCGGTCGCCGGCGCATCCGTCTCGGCGGCCGTCATGGCCGTCGGCGTGCGCACCCTCACGAAGCGGACACGGCTCTCCAACGACACGGCCATCGGCATCCTCTTCGTCGGGATGCTCGCGCTCGGCATCGCGATCGTGTCCAGGTCGGGGAGCTTCGCCGTCGACGTCACGGCGATGCTGTTCGGCGACGTGCTCGCGATCGGGCCAGGCGAGCTCTGGCTGATCGGCGCAGCGCTCGCGCTCGCCGCCGCCGGACTCGTCCTCTGCCACCGGCCCTTCACCGCGCTCGCCTTCGACGAGCGCAAGGCGTTCACGCTCGGACTGCGGCCGGAGCGCGCGAGCCTCGCCCTCATCGCCCTCGTGGCGGTCGCGGTCATCGCCTCCTACCAGACCATCGGAACGCTCCTCGTGACCGCGCTCCTCCTCGCTCCCCCGGCCGCCGCATCCCTCAGCAGGAAGAGCGTCGTCGGCATCATGGCGCTCGGCAGCGCGATCGGCATCGCCTCCGTCGTCGTCGGCCTCTACGCCTCGTGGCATCTCGCCATCGCGGCTGGTCCTGCCATCGCGCTGACCGCCGTCATCTCCGTCGGCGTCGCCTCGGTGCTGCGTGCACCGCGCTCCAGCCGTCCCATCCCCCGAACCACCGCTCCAGCAGAAAGCGACCAGTCTTGCCCCGCACACGCCTGATCTCCCCGCTCCCCCGAGTCCCCGCCCGAGGACTCGCACCTCGCGCATCCCTCGCCCTCGTCGGCATGCTCGCCCTCGCCGGATGCACGTCGCCGGGCTCCGAGACCGAACCGACCGCGAGCGCGCCGACCACCGAAGAGCAGGCGCACGGCTTCGTGGCGGGGGCCGAGGAGCTCGCCGAAGCCCAGACGAGCATCGGCAGCATCGGCGCGGACGGCTCCGTGAGCGTCCTCAACCTGCTCACCGGCGAGAGCACCGCACTCGATGCCGTGGCGCCCGCGTCGTGGGCCGTCAGCGACGGCCGGTTCATCTTCTCGGGCGCCGACGCCGCCGACGGGAAGACGGAGATCATCGACACCGGGGTGTGGACGGTGCCCCACGGGGATCACGTGCATTACTACCGTGCGACTCCTGGCCTCGTCGGCGAGCTCACCGAGACGGGAACTGCACGGGTCTCCTCGAACGAGGGCATCGCCGCCCTGAGCTTCGAGACGTCCGGCACGACGGTGGTGCTGGACCGGCACGCCCTCGGCCAGGGCGAGACCGTCGAGCTCACCCGCATCGAGTCGGCGGCCCACTCCGCCGCGGCCGCGCCGGTGGGCGACGCCGTGGTCGCAAGTAGCGTCGCGTCGGCGGGCGCCTCCCCCGTCCTCACCGCCTACTCGTCTGACGGCACGAAGCTCGGCGAGGGAGTCGACTGCCCGGGGCTGAGCGATGTGCAGCAGACGAGCCTCGGCGCGACGTTCGCCTGCGCGGATGGGCTCGTGTTCGCCGCGGCCGCCGAGGGCGAGGACACGGCCGCTGCACCGTCGATCACGAAGGTCGCCTACCCGGACGCCGCGTCCGCAGACGCGGCTGGAACTACCGCACCCGGCCAAGCGACCTCGCTCGACAGCCGACCCCACCGCCCGGCCGTGGCCGGTCCCGCTGGAGACTCCGGCATCTGGCTCGCCTCCTCCCGCTCGCAGGAGGTCACCCTCCTGCCGACGACACGACCCATCCTGACGGCCGTGGCCGTCGGCGACGACAGCGACCGCGTCGTCGCCGTGGACGACGAGGGAACCCTGCTGGTCATCGACGGTGAGAGCGGCGAGGTGACCGGGTCGCAGGCTGGGCTGATCGGCACTCCGGAGTCCGCCTCGAGCATCCACCTCTCCGTCGACACGAGCCGCGCCTACCTGAGCACGCCGGCCTCCGCCGAGCTGCACGAGATCGACTACAAGGACGGCGCGCGCGTCGCCCGCACCCTCGAGCTGCCGACCGCCCCGGCCTTCGCCTTCGAGACGGGAAACTGAGCATGCGCGCATCGACGGCCTCACGGTCCACCCGCAACGGACTCGGCATCGTCGCCTCGCTCGCGATCGCGGCAGGCCTCGTGTCCTGCAGCGCGACCGCAGCAGATGACCGTCCCGAGATCGTCGTCACCACCAACATCCTCGGCGACGTGGTCACCGAGCTCGTCGGCGACCAGGCGAGCGTCGTGACCCTCATGAAGCCCGGCGCCGACCCGCACTCCTTCAGCCTCACGGCCCAGGAGGCCGCCTCGATCGAGAACGCGGACTTCGTCGTCTCCAACGGACTCGGGCTGGAAGAGGGCGTCGCGCAGCATCTCGAGCAGGTCGATGCGGCCGGCATCCCGCACTTCGTGGCAAGCGACGCCTTCGAGCCCCTCTCCTACACGGAAGGCGACGCGGAAGGCATGGACGATCCGCACTTCTGGACCGACCCCGCCCGAATGTCCGCGGTCGTCGACGCGCTCGGCACCCGACTCGCGACCGACCTCGACGGGCTCGACGCGGCGGCCCTCGACGCCTCCGTCGCCGCCTACGAGAGCGAGCTCGACGAACTCGACGAGTGGATGCAGGGCGAGTTCGACACCATCCCGAGCGAGTCGAAGAGCCTCGTCACCAACCACCACGTGTTCGGCTACCTCGCCGAGCGCTTCGGCTTCACGGTCGTCGGCACCGTGATCCCTGGCGGGACCACGCTCGCCGCACCCAGCGCCGCCGACTTCGCCGAGCTCAGCGCCGAGATCACCGCCGCCCGCGTGCCCACGATCTTCGCCGACTCCTCCAGCCCCGACGACCTCGCCCGCGCCCTCGCGGAGGAGGCCGGCATCGACGTCCGCGTCGAGCAGCTCTTCACCGAGTCGCTCACCCCCGCGGGCGGCGGCGCAGAGACCTACCTCGAGATGATGCGCGCCAACACGGAGCGCATCACCACCGGCCTCACCTCGTAGCTCGCTCGACCGCGAGCGCCAATACCCCAAGTAGCAAGCCCGAACACAGAAAGAGTCTCCATGACCCTCGCCTCCCCCACCAGGACCCGCGGCGCCATCGCCGTGACGGCCCTCGGCATCCTCGCCCTCACCGGCTGCACCCAGACCGCTCCCGCCGCGACGGGAGAAGCTGCGGCGACCCCCGGCGCAGCGGCCACCGCCGAACGCGTGACGCTCACGTACGACGGCGGACTCGTCGTCCTCGACGCGACGACCCTCGAGGTCGTCGGCGACGTCCCCATCGACGGGTTCACCCGCGTCAACCCCGTCGGCGATGGCCGCAACGTGCTCGTCACGACCGACGCCGGCTTCCAGGTGCTCGACACTCAGGAGCCGGCGCTCACGGGCGTCACGTTCGAAGGCTCGAAGGCGGGCCACGCGGTCGCGCACGCCGGCAAGACGGTGCTGTTCTTCGACGGCAGCGGCGACTCCGTGATCTTCGACACGGATGCGCTCCTCGACGACGGCACGAAGCTGCCCGAGACCGAGACGGTTGCGAGCGACGCCGCCCACCACGGCGTCTCGATCGAGCTCTCGGACGGCACCTTCGTCACGACGCTGAGCGACCGCACCGGCATCGTCGCGACCGACGCCGACGGCACCGAGCTCGCTCGCTCCACCGACTGCCCCGGCGTGCACGGCGAAGGCACGGTGAAGGACGAGGTCGTGGTCGTCGGCTGCGAGAACGGCGCGCTCGCCTACTCGGACGGCACGATCACGAAGCTCTCCTCCCCGGACGAGTTCGGGCGCATCGGCAACATGCTCACGACCGAGGACTCGGCCATCGCCCTCGGCGACTACAAGACCGACCCGGATGCCGAGGGCTACCTCCTGCAGGCCTTCGCGCTCGTCGACACGGCGAGCGGCAAGATCTCGGTCACCGAGCTGCCCGACGGCGTCGGCTACACGTTCCGCGACCTCGCACGCGGCTCCGACAACGAGGCGATCATCCTCGGCTCCGACGGCTCGCTGCATCTCTTCTCGCAGGAGGACGGCTCACCCATCACCTCGATCCCCGTGATCGACGCGTGGGAGGGCCCCGCCGAATGGCAGGACGCGCACCCCGCGCTCAAGGTGCAGGACGGCGTCGCCTACGTCACCGACCCGGCGACGAGCACGATCCACGCCGTCAACCTGGAGACCGAGGAGATCACGAGCTCCGCGACGCTCCCCGGCGTTCCCAACGAGATCGCGCTGAGCTAGCCGGCCGAGCACGCCGGGAGGCCCCCGGCAATACAGCACGAGCCTGAACGGCTCCAGTGGCGCATGGGGAGCACTCCCCATGCGCCACGCCAGCGAACGGCAATAGGATGCCGAACAGCGGGGCCACGGGCCCTGCGAATACAGCCATCGGACGTCCGAGAAACCACAGATCAGGGAGACTCAGCATGCGCAGCGAGCTATTCGCGGAAGCGAACCGGGAGAGCCAGAGCACCGAGCGTTGGGTGCTGCAATCGAAGAAGATGCTTCGCGTCGGATTCGGACCTGAGGTTCTGGCAGCCAAGGGCGCGATGGTCGCCTACCAGGGCCAGTTCGAGTTCAAGCACGAGGGCTCAGGCGGCCTCGGCAAGTTCATGAAGAAGATGGTCTCCGGCGAGGGCGGCTCGCTCATGCGCGTCGGGGGTCAGGGTGAGGTGTTCTTCGCCCGCCAGGCTGCTGACGTCTTCACGCTGGTCCTCGAGGGCGAGGGCATCACCATCAACACCGCCAACCTGCTCGCCTTCGACGCGAACCTGCAGTGGGACATCAAGATGCTCGCGAACGCGGGCATGATGACGGGCGGCCTCTTCAACCTCGAGGTCGGTGGCCACGGCACCGTCGCCGTCTCGAGCGACGGCCCGCCCATGGTCCTCGACTGCTCCGTGCAGCCGACCTTCGTCGACCCCCAGGCTGCGATCTGCTGGTCGCAGAACCTGCAGCCCACCATCAAGAACGACTTCAAGATGGGCTCGCTCATCGGCCGCGGGTCCGGCGAGTCGTTCCAGCTCGCGTTCCACGGGCCAGGCTTCGTCGTCGTGCAGCCGAGCGAGGGCGTCCCCATCGTCACCACGGCCTGAGGGCGTCGCGCCGGTTCCGCGCTCAAGGGCGGCACCGAGTTCGCTGTGGATGTCGGCTCGAGTGCGCTCAGCTAGCGACCAGACCACAGCCTGAGGCGGGTGGCGGATCGAAGAGATCCGTCACCCGCCTTCTCCGTGCTGCGCCGGGGTCTCGCGCGCCGAGCTAGCGGCGCTTCTTGAAGAGCGTGCCGAACACGCCGCGCACCACCTCGCGGACGATCGTCTGGCCGGTCCGGGACCCGAGCATGTCGCTCACGACGTTGCCGCTGCCCGCATCCGGCCGTGACCTGGTGGTCGTGCGCGTCTGCGTGCGCGAGCGGGCCGCCTTCTCCGCCCGCTCCCGCTCCTTCGCATCCTTCGCCGCCTGCTTCTCCGCTTCGATCGCCGCGGCCTCGGCCCGTTCGCGCTCCGCCGCTGCGTTCATCTTGGCCGTCAGCACCTCGTGCGCCGACTGCGGGTCGAGCACCTGCGAATAGCGCGGGTACAGCGACGACGAGGCGACGAGCTGGCGGAGGCCGTCCTCGGGCGTCGGCGACATCGAGGCCTGCGGGGCGCGGAGGCGAGTCCACGCAACCGGCGACGGGGCGCCCTTCTCGTTCATGACGGTGACGATCGCCTCGCC
This sequence comes from Pseudoclavibacter sp. RFBJ3, assembly GCF_002931375.1. NCBI lineage: Bacteria > Bacillati > Actinomycetota > Actinomycetes > Micrococcales > Microbacteriaceae > Pseudoclavibacter > Pseudoclavibacter sp. RFBJ3. The sequence continues at coordinate 139,865 of NZ_PSXZ01000009.1, forward strand.
CGTCGCGAGCTGCGTGAGGACCTCCTCGAGGTCGTACCCGCTCTTCGGGTAGGTGCGCACGGTCTGGCGCAGCGCGGTCGCGTCGTCGGGGGTATGCGCACGCAGCTGGTGCTGGATGCGCGAGCCGAGCTGCGCGAGCACATCGTCCGGGACATCCTTCGGGGTCTGCGTGACGAAAAAGATCCCGACGCCCTTGGAGCGGATGAGCCGCACCGTCTGCGTGATCTGCTCGACGAACGCCTTGGAGGCGCCAGAGAACAGGAGGTGCGCCTCGTCGAAGAAGAAGACGAGCTTCGGCTTGTCGAGGTCCCCGACCTCGGGCAGCTCGTTGAACAGGTCGGCGAGCAGCCACATGAGGAACGTCGAGAAGAGCGCGGGGTTGCTGGCGACGCCGGGTAGCTCGAGGAGGCTGACGACGCCGCGCCCCTCGTTCGTGACCCGCAGGAACTCACGGGTGTCGATCTCGGTCTCCCCGAAGAAGATGTCGGCCCCCTGCTCGGAGAAGTTCACGAGCTCGCGAAGGATGACGCCTGCCGTCTGCTTCGAGAGCCCGCCGATCCACTCCAGCTCGAGCTTGCCCTCGGTGCTCGTGAGGTACTGCAGCACGGTCCGCAGGTCGGAGAGGTCGACGAGCGCAAGCCCCTGCTCGTCGGCGAAATGGAAGACGAGGCCGAGGCTCGACTCCTGCGTCTTGTTGAGCCCAAGCACCTTCGAGAGCATGTGCGGCCCGAAGCTCGAGACGGTCGCTCGGATGGGGACGCCGATGCCTCGCCCGCCGAGCGAGAACACCTCGGTGGGTGCGGCCGCCGGGGCCCAGTCCTGCCCGATGCCCTTCGTGCGCGCCAGGAGCTTGTCGCTCGGCTCGCCCGGCGTCGCGATCCCGGAGAGGTCGCCCTTGATATCGGCCGCGAACACGGGCACGCCGGCGGCGGAGAGCTGCTCGGCGAGCACCTGCAGGGTCTTCGTCTTGCCAGTGCCCGTCGCGCCGGCGACGAGGCCGTGACGGTTGGTCATGGCGAGCGGGATGCGCACGGGAACGCCTGCGACCGCCTCGCCGTTGACGATCGCTCCGATCTCGAGCGCGGCACCCTCGAACGCGTAGCCGGCGCGAACCGCCTCGAGCTGCTGCGCATCCAACGGGCCGGAGGACGCTGTGGGAGCCGCAGGCGCAGCAGGCGCTGGCGGTCCGGCCTGCGCCGCCGGCTCGGGCACCACGCCCGGGCCCGCCTGAGCGGCAGTCTCGCTCTCGGTCTTCGCCTCGGCCTCGGCGGCCGCGAGCGCAGCGGTGGCCTCCTCGAGGGCTCTGCGTGCGGCTTCGATACGGGCGTCGGCATCAGTCATGGCACCAGGCTAGTCACTCCTAGACTTGGTGCCATGCCCCAGTTGGAAGCGTCCGTCGTCGTGCCCCTCTCCGTCGAAGCGGCCTTCGCGCTCGCGCACACCGTCGGCGAGGCCCGGAGCTGGGATCCGGGCGTCATCCGCAGCGAGTTCATCCGCGGGGCCACGGCGCCCGTCTCCGGAGCGCACTTCTTCACGAAGACTCCGGGAGGGCGGCGCATGATCCTCGAGCTTCGAGTCGTGCACGCCCCGCTCGTGAGCTCCGCCGAGATGGTGAAGGGGCCGGCCTGGCTGACCTCGTTCGGCGAGGGCTGGCGATTCGAGGCCGTCGAGGGCGGCACGAAGGCGACGTGGAAGTTCACGTACAAGCTCGCCTCGCCTGTCTTCGCGTCCACGCTCGGGGCAGCGACCAAGCCAGCGTTCGACCGCGAGCTGCACCAGCGCGCGGCCGCGTTCAAGGAAAGGGCAGTGGCGCTCTCGGAAGCCGGCGAGACGCTGTCAGCAACGAGCTAGGCGGCGGGGAGGTACGCCGCCCACTCGGGCAGCTCTCGTTCGACGCTTCGCGGCGACCAGCCGGTGGCCCGTGGGGGTCTCGGTGTGAGGCGAAGCCGCCAGCCCATCTCCCCCGGCGTCTTGTCACCCTTGACGTTGTTGCACCTGAGGCAGCAGGCGACGAGGTTCTCCCAGCTGTCGCGCCCGCCCCTCGACCGCGGCAGGATGTGGTCGATCGTGTTCGCGAAGCCATCGCAGTAGCCGCAGCGGTTCGCGTCCCTCCGCAGCACGCCCTTGCGACTCACCGGCTGCATGCGAGCCATGGGAACGCGCACGTACCTGGTCAGCAGGATGACGCGCGGCCGCTCCCAGACGCCGCTTGAGGCCAGCACCGGGTGCTCCTCATCGACGTCGATGACGCTGGCCTTGCCGTGCAGCACGAGCACGAGTGCCCGCCTGTCGGAGACCACCCCGAGCGGTTCGTAGCCTGCGTTCAGGACGAGGGTTCGCATGCTGGACCTGCTTTCGCATCCGTACGAAAAAAGGGCACCGCCCGGATCGGCGGCACCCTTGAATCGAGTAGGTAGATGGACGGACGAGACTCGTCGGCCTGTATTCGAACGGTCTGACAGGCTTCACCGCTCTGGTAGACGTCGAGGGCTGAGCACGCGCGCGCATCCTTGGCGTGGATGCCGCTGCGTGCCCTCATTGACGCTCCCGAGTGTCGTCGATCTGGCAACAGCGTAGACCACGGATGCAGAATGCGGGAGGGGCAGCTTTCCCTGTTCACCGGCCGGAAAGACCGAAGACAGGGAGCTGCCCCTCCCGCATGTGGGAGACGCGTCGCTCAGAGGCGGACGAAGTAGTAGCTTCCGCCCGCGTCGAGGCCACCGAGCTCGACCATGCGGCCCTCGGTGGGAGCGTCGATCATCTGGCCGTTGCCGGCGTAGATGCCGACGTGGAAGTTCGGGAAGATGACGAGGTCGCCCGGCTGCGGATCGGAGACGCGTGTGCCCGCCGCCGCCTGCGCGCTGACGCCGTGTGCCACGTCGATGCCGTGGAGGCCGAACACGTACTTCACGAGCCCCGAGCAGTCGAAGCCGTCCGGGGTTGCCCCGCCGAAGACGTACGGCGAGACGCCGATGAACCGCGATGCGGTCTCGACGACGCTTGAGCCGGCGACGCTCTGGCCTGCGGAGCTGCTGCCCGCGCCGCTCGTATCTGCGGCGGCGGCGTCTGCGGTGGCGTCGGCGGTGGGCTCTGGGGTCGCGACTGCGGCGACCTGGTCAGCGCTCATGCTCACGACCGCGGTCTCCGTGCGATCGGTCACGGTCTCCGGTGCTGCGACGGCGGGGGTGGCATCGGCGACGGCGTCGGCGATGGCCGCTTCGACGCTCGCCTGCTCGGTCTGCGCGTCCGCGTTGGTGTCACCTGATGTGGCCACCGCGTTCGAGAGGCTGGCTTCGCTGGCGGGCGCGGGCGCTGCCATGGTGCTCGGCACGACGGCTCCGACCGCGGTGACCGCGGCGAGAGACGCGGCGGCGGCCAGGGTTCCGGCGACGCGGCGGCGGACGACGAGCTGCCTGGGGCGTGGAGCGCGAACCGTCATGGCACGCTCGCCGGCGAAGGCCGCGGGCACGCTGGGCGCCTCGGCTTCGGTCGCCGCGGTTGCGACGCGGTCTGCGGGGACAACCGAGAGGAGCGAGGTCATCGCGTTGCGCTCGATGCGGCCCGTCTCTTCGGGCTGCAGGGCGACGGGTGCTCGGGTGCCGGCGACGGAGGCGAGCGCGGCGGCGCTCAACGACTGCGTGGCGTCCGCGACTGGGCGCACACCGGTCTGGCGTTCGATGGCGCGGGCCTCGCGACGAGTCAGCGTGGTGCTCATGGATTTCCTTCGGGTGGAGCTGAGCACCCGTTGGTGCCCTGGACTTCCACGAGCGTAACCGTTTATAACGAAAATGTCACGCTCAGGTCACAGTCAGGTCGCAAATCATCACATTTTGATCACGACGACAGAACGCCGCGCGCAGCAGAAGCTGCGCGCGGCGTTGCCCACCGGAGTGAGCCGAAGCTCGAGATGTCTAGTTGAAGGTGTAGTACACCGGGTTGCCCCACCAGATGGAGCGGTACTGGACGACCTTGCCGCCGTACCCGGGAGAGTCGATGACCATGCCGTCACCGGCGTAGATGCCGATGTGCGCGCCTGGCTGCACGACGAGGTCACCCGGCTGCGGGTTCGAAGTCTGGCGTGCGCCCGCGATCTGGTTGCTGACGGACCCCGAGAGCGAGATGCCCTGCGTCGCGTAGACGGCCTTGGTCAGGTCGGTGCAGGCCGGGAAGTAGGAGCCGACGTAGCTGTGCGCCGCCGCGATGAGGCTCGAGGTGTCGACGTTGCCAGACCCACCACTCGGCGCGGCGGACCCCGCGGACGAGGATGAGGACGTCTGGTTGCTCGAGCTGCCACCCGAGGACGTGTTTCCCGAGGTCGACGAGCTCGACTCTGCAGGAGCCTCGGTCTCCTCTGGCGTCGGAGTCGGCGTCGGCGTCTCAGCGACGGCAGCGAGATCGTCGCTGGAGATCGAGACGACCGTGGAGTCCGTGCGGTCGACGGCAACCTCTGGCGCAGCGACGAGGGCGACCTCCTCCACGGCGGCTTCCTCAGCAGGTGGCACCGGGTCCGCTGTGGGTGTCGTCGCGGCGGCGTCTGGCGATGTGGCTGCAACCAGGTTGGCCTGGGACTGCACCTCGCTCTGGCCGTCTGCGACCGCGGCTGGGACGACCATCCCGGCAGTGGCTGCAGCGGCCACGGTAGCTGCCGCGGCGAAGCTGGCGGCGGTGCGCCGGCGGGTCCGTGCGACGAGCGCGGCCGGCTTCGCGGCGCGGATGCTCACGGAGCGCCCGGTGAAGGCCGCGGAGATGTCGGTGACGGCGGCGGGTTCCGAGTGCTCGATGAGGCCCTGGGATTCTGAGGTCGCATCTGCGGCGAGCTGCGAGAACGGCAGGACGGAGACGAGGGCGCCTTGGCCGTTGCGCTCGATGCGAGCCGTGTCGTGCACCAAGGGTGCAGAGGCGACGGCAGGAGTGGAGGCGATCTCGGCGACGGAGGCCTCGATGACGGGGGCAGAGACCCCGGCCACGGCCGACGTGACGACGGGACGGACTCCGGTCTGCCGCTCGATCGCGCGGGCTTCGCGGCGGGTCAGCACGGTGGTGCTGTCCGTGCGCGGCGTGCTCGATGTGCTCAAGACTTCTCCTCGGTGCTTTCGAACACCGTTGGAACCGGCATCCTCGACGCGTCCGAGCCTACACAAAGGTCACGGAATTGTCACGGTCAGATCACAAATGGATGCATGAGCGGTCACGCGGGAGTAACGACGAAACGCGCCCAGCCGAAGCTGAGCGCGTTTGTCGAGGTGGTTCGTTCCTTAGCGGAGCGTCACGTAGTAGGGGCTGCCCCACGAGATCGAGCGGTACTGCACGGAGCGTCCGCCGTAGCCGGGGTCGTCGATGACCATCCCGTTGCCGGCGTAGATGCCGATGTGCTCGCCAGGCCAGACGACGAGGTCGCCGGGCTGCGGGTTGGAGGTGGGCGTGCCCATTGCCGCCTGAGCGGAGACGCCACGCGGCAGCGAGATGCCGACTGCTGCGTAGGCGGCCTGGGTGAGCAGGTCGCACGAGCCGAAGTAGCCGCCGACGTAGCTCATGGCCGCAGCGGAGACGCTCGACGAGTCGACGCTCTGTCCGCCGGTCGATGCGGTGTTGGTCTTGCCCGAGGTGCTGCCGCCGGTCGACGTCGTGCCGCCCGTGGAGGCGCTCGAGTCTGCCGTTGCGGTGGGCTCAGGCGTTGCGACGACCTCGGCGACCTGGTCGCTCGAGAGGGTCACGACGCTGGTCTCGGTGCGGTCGACCGCAACCTCTGGAGCGGCGACGAGGTCGACGGAGGCCTGCTCGACAACTTCTTCTGCCGGAGCCTCAGCGGTTGCGTCGGTCTCAGCCGCCGGCGCCTCGGTCTCGACCGTGGTGGCGGCGAGGAGGTTGGCCTGCGCCTGGCTGGCGTTGTTGCCGTCGGCGACTGCCGCCGGCACGACGACGCCTGCCGTGGCGATGGCCGCGACGGTTGCTGCAGCGGCGAAGCCACCAGCCGTGCGGCGACGCTGACGAGCGACGAGCGACGCCGGCTTCGCAGCGCGGATGCTCACGGAGCGGCCCGTGAACGCCTCGGGGATGTCGATGACCTCTGCGAGCTTCTCGACGGCTTCATCGCCGGCGACCTGCGGGAGGGCAGTGGTCGTGGGGAGCACCGACACGAGTGCGCCGAGCTCGTTGCGCTGGATGTGCGCAGTGTCGTGCACGAAGGATGCTGAAGCAGAGGGCGTCGGCACGGATGCCGAGTTGATCTCTGCGACCGAAGCCTCGATCACCGGCGCGGACACACCCGCGACACCGACAGTCGCCACTGGGCGCTGGCCCGTGCGGCGCTCGATCTCACGAGCCTGGCGTCGCGTCAGCGGTGCCGTGGCGTTCGTCAAGTTTTCCAAGTCGTTCCTCCAGCGCCTGACTCCTGGGAGCCGATCCCGCTCTTGCCTGTTACCAGGGGGAGCTAGGTCGAGGAGCGGGATGCGGCGCCTCGGCCTGCCAGCTACGCAGACTGCATAGCTCATGACTCGGACAACACTAGTGGAAAAGCTGTGAATTGTCACGCTTCGGTGTCAGAACCCTAACGCCGAGGTAACGAACCCTGAGTTTCCGGGGATGTCAGGCACGTGAAGGCCCGCAGAATGCGGAGGAGATCTTCAGCTGGCCGTGACCAGATCTCAGCCTAGCGCACCTTCGGGGCTCAGGATCGCATCCACGTACACGTGCTCGGCGGTTTCGAGCGAGACCTCGACGCCGATGCCGCCAGAAGCAGGCAGCAGGCCGATCCACGCACCACGGCGCTGCAGGGTGACCTCGGTGCCGGGAAGCACGCCTGCCTCGCGCAGGAGCGTGAGCGTCTGGAGGTCGGACTGGACGGGCTCGCCGAGGCGACGCACCTTCGCGAGCACGGGCTCCGTGGAGGTGGCTCCGCGCGCAGACTCCTCAAGGAGCGCCGAGACGCTCACGACTCCGGCGAGGAACTCCTCGGCGGGTTCGGCGCCGAACTCGACGAGTCCCGGAATCGGGGTGCCGTACGGCGATTCACTGGGGCGACCGAGCATCTCGAAGATCCGCTGCTCAGCCTCGTCGCTCATGACGTGCTCCCAGCGGCAGGCCTCTTCGTGCACCTGGGCGAGGTCGAGTCCGATGACATTGGCGAGGAGGCCCTCGGCGATCCGGTGCTTGCGCAGCACGCGCGTCGCCTTGGCACGCCCGTCGGTCGTCAGCACGAGGCGGCGGTCACCGGCGACCGAGACGAGTCCGTCGCGCTCCATGCGCGCGATCGTCTGCGACACCGTGGGACCCGAGTGCCCGAGCCGCTCGGAGATGCGAGCCCGAAGCGGGGTGATGCCCTCTTCCTCGAGGTCGAGAATGGTGCGGAGATACATCTCCGTGGTGTCCACCAGATTGGTCACGCCCCGCCACCCTCCGTTGCATTGGTCAGCCAAGCCTAGCGGCGAGCGAGCCTGCTTGCGCGCATAGGCTTGCAGCATGCCTGACATTCGCATCCCGACAGAGTTCATTCCGCTCGACGGCCGATTCGGCTGCGGCCCGTCGGTTGTCCGGCCCGCGCAGATCGATCATCTCGTCGCAGGGGCCACCAGCATCCTCGGCACCTCCCACCGCCAAGCACCCGTCAAGGACCTCGTGGGCCGCGTGCGCGCAGGCCTCTCCTCGCTCTACCGTCTCCCCGACGGCTACGAGGTGCTGCTCGGCAACGGCGGGTCCACCGCATTCTGGGATTCCGCGGCCTTCGGCCTCATCTCCGAGCGCGCGCAGAACCTGACCTTCGGCGAGTTCGGCGGGAAGTTCGCCAAGGCGGCAGCCGCCCCGTGGCTCACGGCCCCGGACGTGCGCTCCGCCGAGCCGGGCACGATCGCCTCGCCGGAGGCAGTCGCCGGCGTCGATGTCTACGCGTGGCCGCACAACGAGACCTCGACGGGAGCAATGGCCCCCATCCGTCGCGTCCACGGTGATGACGGCGCCCTGACGGTCATCGACGCGACCAGCGCCGCGGGCGGCGTCGACATCGACATCAGCGAGACCGACGTGTACTACTTCGCGCCGCAGAAGAACTTCGGCGCCGACGGTGGCCTCTGGCTCGCGATCGCGTCCCCGGCTGGGATCGAGCGCATCGAGCGCATCGCCGCCTCCGAGCGGTACATCCCCGACTTCCTGAAGCTCAGCCACGTCGTCGAGAACTCGCGCAAGAACCAGACGCTCAACACGCCGGCCATCTCGACGCTGCTCCTCCTCGAGGCGCAGCTCGACTGGATCAACGGCAACGGCGGAATCGCCTGGGCCGACAACCGCACCCGTACCTCCTCCGGCATCATCTACGACTGGGCGGAGGCATCCGAGTACGCGACTCCGTTCGTCGCGAACCCTGCAGAGCGCTCGCAGGTGGTCACGACGATCGACTTCGACGAGCGGGTGGATGCGGCTGCCGTCGCGGCGGCGCTCCGCGCCAACGCCATCGTCGACACCGAGCCGTACCGAAAGCTCGGCCGCAACCAGCTGCGGGTCGCGACGTTCACGTCGGTCGACCCCGACGACGTGCGCCGTCTCACGGGCGCAATCGACTACGTCGTCGAGCACCTGGGCTGATTCCGCCGGGTCCAACCCCGAGCGCAGACGAGAGGAGCGTCACCAGCAGCTGCTGGTGACGCTCCTCTCGTCTGTCCTGCGTGTCTTGTCTGTCCTGCGTGTCTTGTCTGTCCTGCGTGTCTCGTCTGTCCTGCGCGTCTTGTCTGTCCTGCGTGTCTTGCTCCGCGATCCAGCGTGTCGCGTTTCCGCGCGAGCCGGGAGCTGACTTGTGGTCGCGTCGGGTGAGTTGTGACGACCACAACTCGGCCCTCGGCCACCGAGCATCCGCCGGGCTAGCTCTTGGCGTCGCCTTCGGGCGCTGACACCTCGGAGTCGGGCTCGAAGTCGACCCCGTCGAAGACGTCGTCCATGTCGTCGGCGAACTCCCGGATATCGGCGGCCTCACCGAACTCGGCGGCCTCCTGCGCTGGCAGCTCGTCCTCGCTGCGAGGGACCACGACGACCCGACGCCGCTTGCCCCGTGAGCTGCTCTTCTCGGGCTGCACCTCGTCTGCGAGCGCGGCGGGCGCCTTGGCGGCCCGCTTCGTCTTCGGCGCGCTCGGCTCCTGAGCAACGTTGTCGCTCTCGACCGCGCCTGCCTTGAGCTCCTGGCCCGAGGTGTCGTCGGCACCGGACTCGCCGTCGACGGCCTTGCCCGCCTTCTTGCGCTTCCGACGCTCAGGCTTCTTCTGGGCCGCCTCGCCATCGGCGTCGCCGTGTGCGTCCGGGGTCGTCTCCTCCGCCACGGCGTCAGGCTTCGCCTGGTCGACGCGCTTGCGACGCGACCGCTTGGGCTTCTCGGCGGGCGGCGTCTCCGCATCGGTCACCTCGACAGCAGCCTCGCCGGCAGCCGTGTCGCTCGGAGTGCCGTCGGTGTCGACGTCCGACTTCGACTTCTTGGCCGACTTCTCCTTCTTGCGCTTCTTCTTCTTGGGCTTCTCGGCTTCTGCAGATTCGCCGACGGCAGGCTCTGAGCCAGCACCGGCTGCGACATCCTCACTCGCGGGCACCTGAGTCGACTCGTCGTCCGCAGAACCGCCTGCGGTCGACTCGGCCTCGGCCGCACCGTCTGCACCGATGCGACGTCGTGTCCGCGTGCGCCGGATGCGCTTGCTCGACCTGGGCGCAGCCTCAGCGCCCGCGGCCTCTGCGTTCTCGCCGTCGACGTCAACGACCTCGCCGGCCTCGAGCAGCTGCGCAGCTTCGTAATCGGCGAGCCGATCGGACCACGGCACCCACGAAGGTGCCAGCAGGGCCCCGTCGCCGGGCAGCAGCTCGGCCTCGAGGACCGTCGGCTCCGCCTGGTCGACGAGGCGCACGAGGGAGACATTCCATCGCCAGTCCGGGTAGCCAGGCAGGCGTGTCGTGTACTGGAGCGTGTAGACGCCCTCATCCTCCTCGGGGACGACGGCGACGAGCTCGCCGAGCTCGGAGGCCGGCGTCACGTCCAGCAGAGCCGACCAGGCGAGCCTCCGCGAAGACTCGAGCTCGACGGCGTCAAGGGCGACCCCGAGCGGGGCTGCAAGCACGGCCTCGTTCGTCATCAGGCGTCCAGGTCGTCCGCGACGCGACGGAGCATCGCTGCGATCTTCGCGCCCTGCGGCTTCTCAGGGTAGCGACCGCGACGCATCGCGCCGCCGACGGAGTCGAGCAGCTTCACGAGGTCCTCGATGATGACTGCCATGTCATCAGGCGACTTGCGCTGGATGCGCGCGACGCTCGGCGGAGCCTCGAGGACGCGGACGGACAGCGCCTGCGCACCGCGTCGTCCGTCGGCGATGCCGAACTCGAGCTTCGTTCCCGGGCGCACCGACGAGGTTCCTGCTGGCAGCGCTGTCGCGTGCAGGAAGATCTCCTGACCGTCGTCGGCCGCAATGAAGCCGAATCCCTTGTCCTCGTCGTAGAACTTCACCTTGCCGGTGGGCATGGCCATCTCCTTGTTCGGCGCACGAAGCACCAGATCGAACTTTCACAGGCGGGGCGGCGAACTTCGCTTCCCCTGGTCGGCCGCGGCGTGCGGCTGATCCGAACCAGTCTACGGTGGCGCGCATGTCGATTAGTCTGGTTCGGTGACCTCTTCCAACGGCGCCCCCATCGCGAAGGGCGAACGCATCCTCGCTTTCATGTCCCTCGGCATCGCGGCGATCTCCTTCATCGCGCTGCTCGTACTGCTCGCGACGCCACTCCTCGGCATCGAGGTCGACGCGAGCAACCCGATCTGGCCGACGCTGCTGTTCGTCACCTACATCGGCTTCCCCGTCGCGTTCCTCCTCATCCTGTCGCTCATCATCTGGCGCGTCGTCGCGAACCGACGCTCGCGGGGCAGGTCCGAGAGCTGATAGACGCCTCCCCGAGCGCGCTGCGGATCCTCCAACTCCTTCGCAGCCTCGATCGCACCGACCTCGCCAGCCTCGCCGCCTGGCGCAGGCTGTCGATGCGCGGCTCGAGCGGTGCAATGGACATCGCCGAGGCACTCGCAGAAGAGACCGCCCTGAACGAAGCCGTCGCGCGGCTCGGCTGGCGAGACGCCTCGCGACTCGCCTCAGGCGAACCGGAGGCGCTGCAGACGGCTCGACTGCGCGGCCTCGCTGTCGGAACGCCGGAGGCACCCGAGCTCCTCTCGACCACCGCCTCCGCATTGTCCGAGCTCCTCGCGGCATCACCCGACGCCGCCGAGTTCGATGCGTCGAACCTCGCGCCACTCCCCCAGGCCACCGAGCGCGCCCACAGTGCCGCACAGCTCGCGGCCGACGCGATCGCCTCCCTCGACCTCGCGCCGCGCGCCTACCGCGACGGACGAGGCGGACTCCAGCTGGGCGCGACGACGGTCCGTCGCATCGCAGCAGAGCTGCACACCGAACAGGCCGTACTGTCCCCCCTCTTCGAATGGATGCTGGACCTCGGCCTCTGCAGCCCGGTCTCCGACGCCATGCGCCCCACCTCGCTCGGGCGCGTGTTCCGCCTCAGCGCCCCGCTGTCGCGGTGGCGCCAGCTCGCCGACTGCTGGCTCGCAGAGCTCCGCGTCGCAGACAGGACCGGCCTGCTCGTCGACGCGAAGTCGCACGCGACGCCGCAGACAGAGCTCCTCGGCATCACCGTCGAGGGCCAGCTCAGCCAGCTCGGCGTCCTGCTCGCACAGGACGACCTCGACGGCGCGGCCGACCTCCTCGAAGCCTCCCTGCCGGACGAGGTTCCCGGCGTCTACCTGCAGCCGGATCTCTCGATCATCGCGCCTGGCCCGCTCGCCCCCGCCGACGAGCAGGAGCTGCAGTCCGTCGCATCCCTCGAGCGACGCGGCCTGGCCTCGAGCTACCGGCTCTCCGAGGCCTCGGTCACGCACGCGCTCGGCACCGGGCTCTCGATCGGCGAGATCAAGGCCACGCTCACTCGGCTCTCGCTCACCGGCATCCCCCAGCCCGTCGAGTACCTGCTCCGCGAGGCCTCGAACCGGCACGGCCGGGTGCGAGTTCGCGAGCACCCCGTCCGCCCCGGCACCATCGTGACGAGTCAGGACCCGGCACTCATGGATGCGCTGAGGGTCGACGCGGCCGTCGCGCCGCTCGGTCTCCGCCAGTCCGGAGAGGGCGCGCTCGTCTCCTCGGCATCCCGCGACACGGTCGTGCTCATGCTGCTCGACGCCCGCTACCCGGCAAGTGCCGAGAACGCCACGGGCCAGCTCGTGCCGCTCCGCCCCCGGGAGACCGCCCCGGCGCGAGAACGGCGTCCGAGCGAGGCCGCGCTGAGGTTCGCGGACGCCCTCCACGACGAGGCGACACGCCTGGACGCGGGAGACGATGCGCAGACGTGGGTGCAGCGTCAGCTCGAGGTGGCGCGACGAGCGAAGAGCGAGGTCACGGTGCGGGTCGACCTGGGAGGCGGCAAGGAGACCACCCTGCGCCTCGTGCCGATGAGCGTCGCGGCAGGCCGCCTCCGGGCGAGGGACCTCGCGGCCGACGTCGAGCGGACCCTCCCGATCCGCGCGATCCTCGAGGTACAGCTCTCCGAGGTGCCCGAAGACCAGTAGCGCTGCGAGAAGTCGCCGACACCGCTGACGCGCAGGACCCGGCGGGTATGATTGACCGCTATGGCACTTGGACCGTTGATCGTACAGAGCGACAGAACTGTCCTGCTCGAAGTGGCGCATCCCGACGCCGAAGCCGCCCGCCACGCGTTGGCGGTCTTCGCCGAACTCGAGCGAGCGCCTGAGCACATCCACACGTATCGCATCACGCGGCTCGGTCTCTGGAATGCCCGCGCGGCCGGCCACGAGGCCGACGAGATGCTCGACGTCCTCGAGCGCTTCGCGAAGTTCCCCGTCCCAGCGTCCGTCTCGGGCGAGATCCGCGAGACCGTGGCCCGCTACGGGAAGCTCGTCATCTCCCGCGACGAGGAGGGCGAGCTGGTCGTCTCGAGCGACGACCCTGCCGTGCTCCTCCAGATCTCCAGGGCCAAGCACGTCGCACCGCTGCTCGAGGGACCGACCGGTGAGTCCGGATTCCGCGTGCAGGCCTGGGCAAGAGGTGAGCTCAAGCAGCAGCTCGTGAAGCTCGGCTGGCCCGCGGAGGACCTTGCGGGCTACACGCCTGGCACGCCGCACGCCATCGCGCTCGACGAGTCCGAATGGCAGCTGCGCGACTACCAGCGGTCGGCCGTCGACCACTTCTTCGAGGGCGGGTCCGGGGTCGTCGTGCTCCCCTGCGGCGCTGGCAAGACGCTCGTGGGCGCCGGTGCCATGGCCACCGCATCGACGAGCACGCTCATCCTCGTCACCAACACCGTCTCCGCGCGGCAGTGGCGCGACGAGCTGCTCCGCCGCACCACGCTCACGGAAGACGAGATCGGCGAGTATTCGGGCGAGGTCAAGGAGATCAAGCCCGTCACGATCGCGACCTACCAGATCCTCACCGCGCGCCGGAAGGGCGTCTACACGCACCTCTCCCTGCTCGACGCCCTCGACTGGGGCCTCATCGTCTACGACGAGGTGCACCTGCTGCCGGCCCCCGTCTTCAAGCTGACGGCTGAGCTGCAGGCGCGACGGCGGCTGGGCCTCACGGCGACCCTCGTGCGCGAAGATGGCCGCGAGGGCGACGTCTTCAGCCTCATCGGCCCCAAGCGCTTCGACGCTCCCTGGAAGGACATCGAAGCCCAGGGGTATATCTCGCCTGCCAAGTGCTACGAGGTCCGGGTGGACCTGCCGTACGAGACGCGCATGGAGTACGCGGCCGCGAGCGACGACGAGCGCTACCGCATCGCCGCGACGGCGCCCGCGAAGCACGAGCTCGTCAAGGCCCTCATCCGCAAGCACCGAGGCGAGAACATCCTCGTCATCGCCCAGTACCTCGATCAGATCGACAGCATCGCCGAGGAGCTCGGAGTGCCGAAGCTCACGGGCCAGACGCCCGTCGCGGAGCGCGAGGAGCTCTTCCAGGCCTTCAGGGAGGGGCGGGAGAAGGTGCTCGTCGTCTCGAAGGTCGCCAACTTCTCGGTCGATCTGCCGGATGCGTCCGTCGCCGTGCAGATCTCCGGCTCGTACGGTTCGCGGCAGGAAGAGGCGCAGCGCCTCGGCCGGCTGCTTCGCCCGAGCTCGAGCGGCGTGACCGCGTCGTTCTACACGCTCGTCTCGCGCGAGACCGTCGACCAGGACTTCGCGCAGAACCGGCAGCGCTTCCTCGCGGAGCAGGGGTACTCGTACGAGATCCTCGACGCCGACGCCATCCTCGAACCGGCCTAGCTCTGTACCACGACCCGGAGGTCACACGCGGGCGAGGAGCTCCACGTGCGTCATGACGAACTCGGCGCCCTCGTCGTCCGCCCACTCCGACCAGGCATCGGCGATGCGCTGAAGGTCGCCTGACGACGCGATCCCCCGCGCCCGCGCGTCCTCCGCGAACCGCGACCTGGTGGCGCGTTCCGCCCACGTCGACCCCCACCAGGCGCGCTCCTCCGGTGTCGTGAAGATCCAAGCGCTCGCCGAGAGACGCACATCCTCCAGTCCCGCCGAACGCGCCCAGCGCCGCAGGACCCGGCCCGCGTTTGGCTCCCCGTCGTTCGAGCGCGCGACCTTGTCGTACACGGCGAGCCAATGGTCGAGCTCCGGAAGCTGCGGCGACCACACGCACGTTCCGTAGTCGACATCTCGCACCGCGACCAGTCCGCCAGGCTTCGTCACTCGCCGCATCTCCCGCAGCGCCGCGACCGGGTCGGAGAGGTGCTGCAGCACCTGATGCGCGTGCACCACGTCGAACTCGCCGTCGGCGAAGTCGAGCGAGTAGACATCGCCGAGCAGGAAATCCGTCTGCGTGTCCCCGGCTTCGAGTGCGGCGCCACGCGCCGCCTCGAGGGGTTCATCCACGACCTCGATGCCGACGACACGGCCGGCGGTCCCGACCCGCCGCGCGAGATCCAGGGTGATCGAGCCCGGCCCGCAGCCGACGTCGAGCACGTGCATGCCCTCTCGCAGCTCCGGGAGGAGGTAGCCGGCGGAGTTCTCGGCCGTACGCCGCCCATGCGAGCGGAGCACGCTCGCGTGGTGGCCATGGGTGTACCTCGGGGCTACGGAGTCGTCCATGTCGGCACAGTAGCGCACCGCGCGCCCGGACCCGCGTGAGGACGACCCAGAAGATTAGCGCATCCGCACTGCCGCGACACCGCGCGCCGTCAGACTTCACTCAGACGGCGTCAAGATACTTAGTCCATGACTGATGGCCCCAAGATTCTCGTTGTTGACGACGAGCCAAACATCCGCGAACTCCTGTCGACCAGCCTGCGCTTCGCAGGGTTCATGGTGCGTGCCGTCGGCAACGGCGCCGCCGCGATCTCCGCTGTCATCGAAGAGGAGCCCGACCTCATCGTCCTGGACGTCATGCTCCCCGACATGAACGGCTTCGGCGTCACGAAGCGCCTGCGCGCGTCTGGCTACACGAGCCCCATCCTGTTCCTGACCGCCAAGGACGACACCGACGACAAGATCGAGGGCCTCAACGCAGGTGGCGACGACTACGTCACCAAGCCGTTCAGCCTCGACGAGATCGTCGCCCGCATCAAGGCCATCCTCCGCCGCACCATGCAGGCCGAGGAAGAGGCGGTCATCCGCACTGGCGAGCTCACGATGGACCAGGACACCCACGAGGTGTTCATCGGCGACGAGCCGATCGAGCTCTCCCCCACCGAGTTCAAGCTCTTGCGCTACCTCATGCTCAACCCGAACCGCGTGCTCTCGAAGGCGCAGATCCTCGACCACGTCTGGGAGTACGACTTCAACGGCGACGCCGGCATCGTCGAGTCCTACATCTCCTACCTGCGCCGCAAGCTCGACCAGTTCACCGAGGAGCCGCTCATCCAGACCAAGCGCGGTTTCGGCTACATGCTGAAGGTCTCCGGGGCCAAGGCATAGCAGAGGTGACCAAGCCTGACGACGAGGGGAAGTAGGCGGTGCCGTTCAAGGCATGGCGCTGGGATCGGCTCTCACTCCGCAACAAGCTGACGATCGTCAACATCACGCTGCTGACGTTCGGCATCGTCGTCGCCGGAATCGGCACGACGCTGCTGCTGCGGCCGACGCTCGTCTCACAGACCGACTCGCAGCTGAGCGTGTACGCGAGTGATCCCACCCAGTTCCTCGCCGCCGACCCCTCGTCGAGGCTCATCACGTACGACGCCATCCGCATCGCCCCGTCCACGATCTACGTGGCCGTCCTCGATGCTGACGGCGAGGTCGTCGTCGACAACTGGGGACAGTGGCAGCGACCGCAGGCGATCGCGCCCGAGGTGCCAGCAGACGCCGCGGTCCGCGGCAGCCAGAGCCTCTTCGACATGGAGGACCCGCTCGGGGCGACCTGGCGGACCATCACCGTGCCGGAGGGAGAGTACGCCGCCGATCAGGTGCGCGGCACGCTGCTCATCGCGGCCCCGTTGACGAGCGTCAACGCGACGATGGTGAACTTCCTCGCCATCTTCTTCGGCTTCGGGCTGACGGTCGTGATCTTCGGCGCGGCCCTCACGAGAGTCCTCGTCTCCGCGACGCTGCTCCCCCTGAGGCAGGTCGAGGCCACAGCCATGCAGTTCGCCTCTGGCGACTACTCCCAGCGCCTTCCCGCCGGCACCCCGAACACTGAGGTCGGGCGCCTCTCCCGGTCGCTCAACACCATGCTCGTCCGCATCGATCACGCCTTCGACGAGCGCACGCGCACCATCGCGCAGATGCGTCGTTTCGTCGGCGACGCGAGCCACGAGCTGCGCACGCCGCTCGTCACGGTCCGCGGATACGCCGAGCTCTACCGCATGGGTGCCCTCAACGACCCCGAGAAGGTCGGCCAGGCGATGGAGCGGATCGAGAAGGAGGCGCTCCGCATGGGGGGCCTCGTCGAGGACCTCCTGCAGCTCGCTCGACTCGACGAGACGCGCGAGCTCGTCAAGGACGTCATCGACCTCGAGCCGATTGCGGAGGACGCGGCGATGGATGCGCACGCGACCGCCAAGGATCGCGTCGTGCGGGCTCTCCCCGTGAACATCATCCAGGAGACCCGCGACGAGGCGGAGCCCCTCGGGTCCGAGACGACCGGCGAGCTGCCTGCTGCCGTCGAGGCGGACATCGTCCCGGCCGAAGAGTCCGCCAGCGCTCCGGAAGGTGCGGCCGCGAAGCGCGCGCTGTGGCGACGGCGTTCGCTGCCGCGCCCGGCGCTGCGAGGCTTCCCCATCAGGCGCAAGGGGGCCGAACCGAGTGGGATCGAGACCGCCGACTCCGACGAGGACCTCGGAGATGTGCCCGCCATGGTGCACGCGAACGAGGACAAGGTCCGGCAGGCCATCTCGAACCTGCTCGGCAACGCCATGCGGTACACGCCGGAGGGGTCACCCCTCGAGGTGGGCGTGACGGTGGATCTGCAGAACCAGCTCGCCATCGTCGACATCATCGACCACGGTGAGGGCATCCCCCCGCAGATCAGGCAGAAGATCTTCGAGCGGTTCTGGCGCGCAGACACCTCCCGCGCACGCGAGACCGGCGGTTCCGGGCTCGGCCTCTCGATCGTCTCGGCGATCATGAAGGCGCACGATGGCGAGGTCGACGTGCTCGAGACCCCCGGAGGCGGGGCGACGTTCCGCCTCAAGTTCCCGCTGCTCATGTCCGCGCCTGTGGACAGCGCTCTCTCCACAGCCCCGAACAGCTGATCCCCGCTCCCCCGCAGCTGCTCCTAGCCTTCTCACGAGGTGCCGCCGGAACCACCCGGTGGCCGAAGAAGGGGGAACACTCATATGGCCGTCTACATGGTCGACAGCGAGCAGCTGCAGCTCGCCGTCACGAACACGCAGTCGTCGATCGGGCGAGTGCAGGCAGAGGTCGCCGCACTGCTCGGCAACCTGACCGCACTCGAGGGGTCGTGGAGCGGGGAGGCGGCGGCAGCCTTCCAGGGCCTGGTGCAGCAGTGGCGCTCGACCCAGGCTCAGGTGGAGTCGAGCATCTCCGCCATCAATAGCGCTCTAGGCAGCGCGAGCGCCAGCTACGGCACCGTGGAAGGCGATGTTCGGCGGCTCTTCAGCGTCTGACCGGCTCTGCACTCGGCGGCTTGGCTCGGCCGGTGCCTCGACCCATCGCGTAGAGCCGCGAGGCGGGAACGACGAAGCGGGCGGCTCCGTGAGGAGCCGCCCGCCTGTTGTCGTGCGCGTGGTGCTTAGAAGTCCATTCCAGCGCCCGGGTCCATCGCCGGTGCGCCAGCCTTCTCAGGCTTGTCAGCGACGACGACCTCGGTCGTGAGGAAGAGACCAGCGATCGAAGCTGCGTTGAGCAGCGCGGAGCGCGTGACCTTCACCGGGTCGAGCACTCCAGCCTCGATGAGGTTGACGTACTCGCCGGTTGCGGCGTTGAGGCCCCAGCCGTCTTCGAGTCCGGCGACCTTCTCGGCCACGACGCCGGGCTCGAGGCCAGCGTTCGTCGCGATCTGCTTGAGCGGTGCGAGGATGCCGACCTTGACGATGTTGACGCCGGTCGCTTCGTCACCCTTGAGCTCGAGCTTGTCGAGAACGCGTGCGCCAGCCTGGATGAGGGCGACGCCACCACCGGCGACGATGCCCTCTTCGACGGCAGCCTTCGCGTTGCGGACTGCGTCCTCGATGCGGTGCTTGCGCTCCTTGAGCTCGACCTCGGTCGCTGCTCCGGCCTTGATGACGGCGACGCCACCGGCGAGCTTCGCGAGGCGCTCCTGGAGCTTCTCGCGGTCGTAGTCGCTGTCGCTGTTCTCGATCTCGGCGCGGATCTGGGCGACGCGGCCGGCGATCTGCTCGGGCGAGCCAGCGCCCTCGACGATCGTCGTCTCGTCCTTCGTCACGACGACCTTGCGGGCCGTGCCGAGGAGGTCGAGCGTCGTGTTCTCGAGCTTGAGGCCGACTTCCTCGCTGATGACCTGTCCACCCGTGAGGATGGCGATGTCCTGCAGCTGGGCCTTGCGGCGGTCGCCGAAGCCGGGAGCCTTGACGGCAACCGACTTGAAGATGCCGCGGACCTTGTTGACGATGAGCGTCGCGAGGGCTTCGCCCTCGACGTCCTCGGCGATGATGAGGAGCTGCTTGCCGGCCTGGATGACCTTGTCGACAACAGGAAGGAGGTCCTTGATGTTGGAGATCTTGCCGTTGACGATCAGGATGTAGGCGTCTTCGAAGACGGCTTCCTGGCGCTCGGGGTCGGTGACGAAGTACTGCGAGAGGTAGCCCTTGTCGAAGCGCATGCCCTCGGTCAGCTCGAGCGTGGTGCCGAACGTGTTCGACTCCTCGACGGTGACGACGCCTTCCTTGCCGACCTTGTCGATCGCCTCGGCGATGATCTCGCCGATCTGCGCGTCAGCAGCCGAGATCGATGCGGTGGCAGCGATCTGCTCCTTGGTCTCGACCTCCTTGGCGGATGCGAGCAGCTCGGCGACGACGGCCTCGACGGCCTTCTCGATGCCGCGCTTGAGCGAGATCGGGTCTGCGCCTGCTGCGACGTTGCGGAGGCCCTCGCGGACGAGCGCCTGAGCGAGGACGGTAGCCGTCGTCGTGCCGTCACCGGCGACGTCGTCGGTCTTCTTCGCGACCTCCTTGACGAGCTCGGCACCGATCTTCTCGAACGGGTCGTCCAGCTCGATCTCCTTGGCGATGGACACGCCGTCGTTCGTGATCGTGGGCGCGCCCCACTTCTTCTCGAGCACGACATTGCGGCCGCGTGGGCCGAGCGTGACCTTCACCGCGTCGGCGAGCGTGTTCAGTCCACGCTCAAGCCCGCGACGGGCCTCTTCGTCAAAAGCAATGATCTTCGACATATGTGTACTGCGTCCTTTCCGGACGTGGTTCGTGAGGTTCGTGGTTGGCACTCGAACGAGGCGAGTGCAAGTCCATATTGGCACTCGGCCCTGTCGAGTGCAAGCCGCCCCGACGCCTTCTCGCTGCGGGCGAACGAGGACGGGAGATCCCGCGCCCTGCACCGAAAACGGCGCCGACCCCCACAGAGGGTCGACGCCGCTTGTCGTCGGGGATCAGAGTGCGCGGACGGACTCCGCCTGGGGGCCCTTGTCGCCGGCCCCGATCTCGAATTCGACCTTCTGTCCCTCTTCGAGAACGCGGTAGCCCTGCATCTCGATGGCCTTGTAGTGCACGAACACATCCTGTGCAGCAGCGCCGTCGAGCGCATCCACAGTGATGAAGCCGTAGCCCTTGTCAGCGTTGAACCACTTCACGGTTCCGTTCGCCATGTTTGTCTCCATTGCTCAGTAGTACTCGCCAGCGCCAGCCGACGGAGCCCTGCATGCGTGCGAGGGGGACGAACGATGGTGCCCAGGACTCGAGCAAGATACTAGGTCGCGACCTGTTGAGCGTGGAAGCCGAAAACCGCGATCACGTCACCTGGCGACGTTTTGTCTCCAGATGTTCACATTCGTGGAACACAAGGCGCGCATTCCCCGGTGAATCCCGGGGCTTTCGCCCCTATCCGGCGAGGTCGAGGCCGACGATGACGACGATCGTTCCAGCGGCAGCGACGTTCGGATCGAGCACCGCGGTGCCCCCGCCGAGCGACTGCACGAGCGCCAGGGCAGCAGCCTCCTGAGCGGGGTCGTTGTAGGAGACGGTGGTCGTCGCGTAGTCGGAGGTCGGCGCATCCGCCGTCTCCGTCACGTTCCAGCCGGCGTCAGCGAGCTCGGTGGTCGTTCCACCGGCGACGCCAGCCAGCTCGGTGCCGTTGAGCACGCGGACGGCGACGTTCGGGTCGAGCTGCGGCACGACCTCGGCAGGCGCCTCCTCGACAGGGGCGGCCTCGGCCGGCGTCTCGCTGGTCTCGGGCTCGGCGGACGGGCTGAACGAGACGGCGCCGTTGATGATCTGCATGGCAACCGCCGCGACGGCGACGATGACGACGACGGCCAGCAGGCCCCAGAGCCACGAGGCGAGCTTGGCGAGACGGGTTCGGGGCGCGCGATGCGCGCCGCGCCTATCGAGGCCGGGTGGGATGTCGTCGAAGCGATCCTTGGGGTAGTCCACGTTTTTACCGAATCCGTCCTGAGGTGGGAGAGGCGCTGGACATGCGCTGCTCGCGCCGCAGCTGGCGCTCATCCGCCCGCCGCTCGCGCGCACGCCGTAGGCGGCCGACGAGCATCGGCTGGTGAGCGAGCGCAGCTGGTGTCTCGATGAGCGTAGCGAGATTTCGGTAGTACTGCGTCGTCGACCAGCCGAAGCGATCCCGGATCGCTGCCGTCTTCGCTGCGTTCTGCCGCGGATTCAGGTCTTCGAAATCCAGCAGGGCGCGCTCGAGGTCGCTGAGCTCCACGTCCCGTTCCATGCAGGAAGTGTACGAGCACGGCTCACGGACTGGACTCACGCAACGCGCGTATGCTCGTTCCTCCCTGACCGCTCCCAGCGGTCTCGTCGATCTCCAGGAGGCACGGTGTCCTACGCCGTCAACAAGCCCGATTCCGAGTGGCGCGCCGAGCTCACGCCGCAGGAGTACCACGTGCTGCGCGAGGCAGGCACTGAGCGGGCCTACACGGGAGAGCTCCTCGAAGAGGGGCGCGCCGGACTGTACACCTGCCGCGCATGCGGCTCCGAGCTCTTCAAGGCCGGAACGAAGTTCGACTCCGGATGCGGGTGGCCGAGCTTCTACGAGTCGGTCCGCCCCGACGCAGTCCAGCTGCTCGAGGACCGCTCGCTCGGCATGGTGCGCACCGAGGTGCGCTGCGCGAACTGCGGGTCCCACCTCGGGCACGTGTTCCCCGATGGCTTCGGCACCCCGACGGGCGACCGCTACTGCATGAACTCGCTCTCGCTCTCCTTCACCCCGGACGACGAGACGCCCTCCGAGTAAGGAGCGCAGCACCCGAGTGGCCATGCGGTGCGCGCCTCGCGCACCGCATGGCTATGATGGTGCCGCTGCGATTGCAGCAGGCCGACTTAGCTCAGCTGGTAGAGCACCGCTCTTGTAAAGCGGATGTCGCGAGTTCGAACCTCGCAGTCGGCTCCAGAATCCTCACCGCCCCGCGCGAGCCCCTCGTTGCCTCCGTGTTCCGAAAGCGGCCCGAACTATACTCGGCTGGATGCACGAGCACACGACTGCGCAGCGCGCACCGCGCCCTCAGCGCACGACCGCAAGTCGCGGTGTGCTCGGACTGACCATCGGCGCGGGCCTGATCCTCACGCTCATCGCGATCAGGACGTTCACGGCTTCGCTCGACGACGCACCGGCCCTCGGCCCGATCAGCGACTTCGTGACGCTCTCCTTGAGCGTCGTCATCGAGTCCATGCCGTTCATCGTGCTCGGCATCCTGCTCTCGATCGTCGTCCAGCACTGGCTCCCGCCGGGCTTCCTGATGCGCATCCTGCCGCAGAGCCCCTGGCTCCGACGCGCCGTGATCTCCCTGTTCGGCATCGCCCTACCCGTCTGCGAGTGCGGCAACGTGCCCCTCGCCCGCGGCCTCGTGCTCCGCGGCTTCACGCCGGCCGAGTCGATCACGTTCCTGCTCGCAGCGCCCATCCTGAACCCCATCACGATCGTCACGACGTACCAGGCGTTCGGCTGGGACCACGGGATCCTGGCCGCCCGCATCATCGGCGGCTTCGTCATCGCCAACGTCATCGGCTTCCTGTTCAGCCGCCACCCGAGACCACAGGAACTGCTCACGCCGAGCTTCGCCGCAACCTGCGAGCTGGAGGCGAAGCACGGACACGGGGGCCGCTCCGGCGTCCGCGACCGCTTGCGGGCGAGCGCGTCGATGTTCGGCGCCGAGACCTCCACGATGCTCCCCGCGCTCTTCATCGGATCCGCCATCGCGGGTGCCATCCAGGTCGGCGTCTCACGCGATCTCCTCACGACGCTCGGCGAGCATCCCGTGCTCTCGGTGCTCGTGCTCATGACGCTCGGCTTCGTCATCTCGATCTGCGCGAACGTCGACGCGTTCTTCGCCCTGTCCTTCGTCGGCACGTTCATGCCCGGCGGGATCGTGGCCTTCCTCGTGATGGGGCCGATGATCGACGTCAAGATGCTCGCGCTCATGCGCACGACCTACACGAGCGCGGTCCTCGCGCGCATCACCCTCATCGTCGCGCTGTCGGCCTTCACCCTCGGACTCGGAGTGAACCTCATTGCTTGAACGACTGCTCTCCAGATGGCGCGGGGTCGCGCTCACGCTCTTCACCGTCGTCGCCACGGTGTGGCTCTCCATGACGGGCGGTCTCTCGCTCTACATCCACCCCCGCTACTTCGTGTTCACCTCGATCATGGCGGTCATCGGCGGCGTCCTCGCGATCGCGGCCATCGCCGTCACTCCGGGTCGCGACGACCACGACCACGGACATGACCACGACCACTCGCATGAGTCGGATGCGCTCGGCACATCGACCACACGGCGGAGCAACCGCCGCCCGCGGCTCGGCGCACGTCAGCGCATCGCCGTGATCGCCTCGACGACCGTCACGCTCGTCGTCGTCGCCACGGCGTTCGTGGCGCTCATCATCGCGCCGCCGGTGACGCTCAGCTCCGCGGCGGTGGAGAACCGCTCCCTCAACGCCAACGCGCAGACCGTGGACTCCCCGATCTCGGAGGGCGAGACGCTCCGGGGCCGCGACACCAGCTCCTTCACCGTCAAGGACTGGGCCGCGATGCTCCGCCAGGGCGACGGGGAGCAGCAGGTGCTCGGCGAACGCGCGAAGCTCGTCGGGTTCGTGACCGAGGACCCGGACTCGCCGGACGCCTTCATCCTGGCGCGCTTCGTCGTGAACTGCTGCGCGATCGACGCCGCCCCGGTCGGCGTCGCCGTGCACCAGCCCGGTTGGCAGGGCAGCTACCCCGTCGATTCCTGGGTCGAGGTCGACGGCGCGTTCGTCACGAACCCGAGCGCCTCCAGCGCCGAGCGCGTCGCACTCATGCCGACGACCATCACCGCGATCGACCAGCCGAACGACCCCTATGTCTACTGATCTCGCCTCGGGCGGACGCCGCTTCCGGAGGACGTTCATCCTGGCGGTCATCGTGCTCGCACTGCTCGCCGCGGGGCTCGCCGTCGGCAACATCCTGCAGGGTCCGCGAGTCGCGTCGACGGCGGTCAACGCCATCGGCACGGTCGAGCAGCAGGGCACGCGCCTCGTGCTGACACCGAACCAGCGCCTCCGCGAGATCGACCCCGCGCAGGTCGTCCTCGAGCCAGCCGCCGACTACAGCCTCACGGAGGAGAACGGCACGATCACGGTGACGTTCGAGCAGCTGCTCGCCTACGACACGAGCTACACCCTCACAGTGACGAATGCCGTGAGCTCCTCGACGGGCGTCTCATCGACCCTCGAGACCGAGTTCACGACTCCACCTCTCGAGGTGTCGACACTCGTCCGCGGGGCGATCTCGACCGGCGGGACGCTCGAGGACCGGGTCATCGAGACGAACGTCTCCGGCGGGGGTGAGCCGAGCATCCTGTTCACCGCCCCGCGCATCCAGGAGTATGCCCTCACGGACGCGTTCGTCGCCGTCATCGAACAGGACTCCGTAGGCCTCGGCACGGTCGGCGTCTCGCCCCGCGCTGAGCCCGGACCGGCTGTCCCGCTGAACGTGGACGCGACCGGGAGCTTCTCGAGCCTCGCCGCCGACGCGGCGAGCGGCCTCATCGGCTTCGTCGTCGACGGCGTGCACGCCGACGGGCAGACCGAGCTGGTGCGCTCGCTGTTCGTCTTCGACACGAGCGACACGTCGTTCCGCCCCAAGCAGGTGGCAGGCCCCGACGGCACACCGCTCATGGTCTCGACGTGGGCGTTCGCGCCCCGCACAGGGGCGCTCATCGCGCAGACCCTCGACGAGCAGCTGTACCTCGTGAACGTGCTCGCCGGCACCCCAGCCGAGCCGATCGGCCAAGCGCAGCACTTCCATGGCTTCGTTCCCGGCACGGCCACCGCCGTGACCTCCGGTGTCGGCGGCTACACCCTCTTCGATCTGAGCTCGGGGACCGCTGAGCAGCTCACCCCGGCTCCGATGACGCTCAGCGAGACGCAGTACCTCACGCAGACGAGCGTGCTCGACCCGGAGGGAACCCAGATCTCCGCGGTCGCGGATGCGGCGGCCGGGCTCGCCGACGTCACGGTGGAGTTCGCCGACGCCGACGGCCAGCGCACGCTCTTCGACCCCGGCGACAGCGGCGAGTGGCTGCGCGACATCTGCGTCTCCCCCAACGGCCAGTACCTCGCCGTCGAGACGGGCCTCGGCGCGCAGGGGCCGGACGGCTACGCCGTGCTTCCCGGCATGAAGCAGTCGACGACCACCGTCATCGACATCGCCACGGGCGCGGAGCTCCGCCGCCTCACCGGCTTCCTGACCTCGTGGTGCCGCTGACCCGTCTCCACGACCTGGGACCAGATACGACGATGGGCCCCACCCGCAGGTGAGGCCCATCTGATCGCAGTTGCTGCGCCTACTTGGCGGCGCGCTTGGCGGCCCGCAGCTTCGAGACCTCGTACATCGTGATGCTCGTCGCGATGCCAGCGTTGAGGGATTCCGTCGCCCCGTCGATCGGGATGGAGACGATCGCGTCGCAGTGCTCGGTGACGAGCCTCGAGAGGCCCTTGCCCTCGCTGCCGACGACGACGAGGAGCGGAGAGGTCGCGAGCTCGAGCGACGGCAGCGAGACGTCGCCGTCGCCGTCGAGGCCGATGACGAAGACGCCGGCCTTCTTGTACGCCTTGATGGTGGCCGTCAGGTTCGAGGCCATGGAGACGGGCAGACGCGCTGCGGCGCCGGCAGAGGTCTTCCACGCGGAGGCCGTCATGCCGACCGAGCGTCGCTGCGGCACGATGATGCCATCGCCGCCGAACGCCGCCACGGAACGCACGATGGCGCCGAGGTTGCGAGGGTCCGTGATGCCGTCGAGCGCGACGAACAGCGGGTTCCGGCGACGCTGGATGGCGCGGTCGAGCTCCTCCATCGGGTCGGCGTACGTGTACGCCGGCACCTTGATGACGACGCCCTGGTGGACTGCGTCGCGACCCGCCATGCGGTCGAGCTCGGGACGCATGACCTCGAGGATCGGGATCTTGCGCTCGGTGGCGATCTTGAAGATCTCCTTGACGCGCTCATCCATCTCACCGCGCGCGGCGACATAGAGCGTCGTGGCGGGGATGCCGGCGCGCAGCGCTTCGACCACCGAGTTGCGGCCTGTCACGAGCTCCGTGCTGTCGTCGGTCCGCGCGCGGCGCGGGGCGCCGCCCTCACGCTGCGCCGGACGCGGCTTGGAGCCACCGCGAGCGGCTTCCAGGCGTTCCTTCGCGGCCTTGCGCTTGCCGGCCACGTGCCAGGAACGGTCCTCGGCGCGCGGCGTGTTGCCCCGACCTTCGAGGGACTTGCGGCCGTTGCCGCCCGTGCCCTTCGTGGGGCCCTTCTTGCTGCGGTTGCCGCGCGAATTCGTGCTCATGCCTTCTCCAACGTCCAGAAGCTGCCGTTCGGCGAGTCTTCAATCTGCACGCCGGCTGCTGCCAGCGTGTCTCGAATCTGATCTGCGCGGGCGAAGTCCTTCGCACCGCGGGCCTGCTTGCGCTCCACGAGCAGCGAGTCGACGAGCGCCGCGAGGGCCGTGTCGCCGGCCGCATCCGCTCCCCCGCCCCACTGCTCGGCGCGTGGGTTGATGCCGAGGATGTCGAGCATCGAGGTGACCTCGCGTGCTGCTCGGGCCGCCGCATCCGCTGCGCCCGTGTCGAACGCCTGGTTGCCGACGGTCACCGTCTCGTGCAGCGACGCTATGGCCTGGGGGACCGCGAAATCGTCGTTCATCGCGGCGACGAACGCAGCGGGGAGGCCGTCGAATCGCACCGTGCCCGCCGGCTCGGCTGGAACCGGGAGGCCGGCCCGCTCCGCGCGCTCGAGGAACGACTCGATGCGCGCGAACGACGCGGCTGCCTCCTCGAGCGAGGTGTCGCCGATCTCGATGGTCGAGCGGTAGTGCGCCGACCCGAGGAAGTAGCGGACCACGACGGGGCGAGCGGAGGACAGGAGGTCGAGCGCCGAGACCGTGTTGCCGATCGACTTCGACATCTTCTGTCCTGCCACCGAGACGAGGCCGTTGTGCACCCACGTGCGAGCGAACTCGAGGCCCGCGGCGCGCGACTGCGCCAGCTCGTTCTCATGGTGGGGGAAGCGGAGGTCACGCCCACCGCCGTGGATGTCGAAGGTCGGCCCGAGGTACTTGGTCGACATCGCCGAGCACTCGATGTGCCAGCCCGGCCGACCTGAGCCCCAGGGCGACGCCCAGGCGGCCGACTCCGGCTCGCCGGGCTTGCGCCCCTTCCAGAGCGCGAAGTCGGCGGCGCTGCGCTTGCCGCGGCTCGGCGCCTCGCCCTCTGCCATGTCCTCGGGGCGCTGGTGCGTGAGCTCCCCGTAGCTCGGCCAGCTGCCGGTGTCGAACCACACGTCGCCGCTCTCGTCGGCGGCCGGATACGCGTGGCCGCGCTCGATGAGCTGCGAGATGAGCTCCTGCATCTCCGGGATGGACCCCGTCGCGCGAGGCTCGTACGTGGGTTGGCGGATGCCGAGCGCCTCGTAGGCGGCGTTGAACTCGCGTTCCACGCGGTACGCGAGTGCCCACCATGGTTCGCCAGCGGTGGCTCCGGCAAGAGTCTTGTCGTCGATGTCGGTGACGTTGCGCACGAGCGTCACCCGGAGGCCGCTCGCCTCGAACCATGACCGGAACTGGTCGTAGACGAGCGCCGAACGGAGGTGACCAGCGTGGGGCGCTGACTGCACCGTCGGCCCGCAGACGTACATCGAGACCTCGCCTGGCACCATCGGCGTGAAGTCGCCGAGTGCTTGCGTCTGCGTGTCGTAGATGCGCTGATTCACTGCACCAGCATACGCGTCAGGGCCGCGCGGACGAATGGACGTCCGCGCGGCCCTGACGGCAAAGCGCATGGTGTGCGTTGAACGACCCTCACGAGCCGCAGAACCACCCGGAGTGCTGACTAGGAAGCGAGGACCTTGTCGAGGACGTCGCCGGCCTTCTCCTCGTCGGTCTTCTCGGCGAGCGCGAGCTCCGAGACGAGGATCTGCCTGGCCTTCGCGAGCATTCGCTTCTCACCCGCAGAGAGGCCCCGATCCTGATCGCGTCGCCAGAGGTCGCGCACGACCTCCGACACCTTGATGACATCGCCGGAGGCGAGCTTCTCAAGATTCGACTTGTACCTGCGGGACCAGTTCGTCGGCTCCTCGGTGATGGGGGCGCGCAGCACCTCGAACACACGGTCGAGACCGTCCTGTCCGATGACGTCGCGTACTCCTACCAGGTCGACGTTGTCAGCAGGAACCTCGATGACGAGGTCTCCCTGTGCAACGTTCAACTTGAGGAACATCTTCTCTTCGCCCTTGATGACTCGGATCTTCACCTCTGAAATGGTGGCCGCGCCGTGATGGGGATAGACGACTGTCTCCCCGACCTCAAACTGCATAAATACAAGCCCCTTTCGGCACCTAAGAGTACCATGTCAAAACGGCTCATTCGAGGACTGGGGTGGTAGAGTCCGCCGCCGCTTTGTCCAGGAGGGGCACCTGGATCAGATAGGCTTCCTGCATCCTGTGAATTCGTGCGGCGACAGCCGCACGGTCCGAACCTGGAGGCTCCAGACGTGAAGATCCGCGCCGTCGCGTCCGTCACCCTTGCCGCCGCAGTCGCGGTTGGGCTTGCCGGCTGCAACTACATCTCCCCCCAGCGAACCACGACGCAGTACTCGGCGAGCGACGGCACGAACGCCAACGTCGGCGACCTCGAGGTCCGCAACGCCATCCTCATCACCGACACGCTGGTCGGCACCGACGTGACCGACCGGGCGAACCTCATCTTCTCGGTCGTCAACCACACGGGCAGCGCCGGCTCGCTCGACATCACGTACACGGGACTCATCAACGGCGTCGAGCAGGAGGTCGTCGTGACCGTTCCCGTCGACGCATCCGCGGGCGTCACGCAGGTGGGCTTCGGCGAGGGCGCGACCGTGCTCCTCGAAGGCATGGACTTCACCCCGGGCTCCACCCACGACGTCGACTTCACGGCGACCCTCGACGGCGTCCAGACCATGCAGGCAGTGACCGTCCCCGTGCTCGACGGCACGCTGCCGGAGTACTCGACGCTCGTTCCCGGCCCTGCCCAGACCGAGCCGCCCGCGGCACCGCCGAGCATCGCCCCCACGCCGGCACCCACCGAGGTACCGGAAGAAGGCGGCACGGCCTAGCCGACGCACGCAGACTGCCGAGAAGGGCGCATCCACGTGAGTGGATGCGCCCTTCTCGTGTTGCGCCGTCTGGAAGTCGCTCAGCCCTCGTAGCGGTAGCCGAGCCCGCGCACCGTCACGAGGCGCACGGGGGTCGACGGCTTCTCCTCGATGCGGCTGCGGATGCGCTTGATGTGCACGTCGAGCGTCTTGGTGTCGCCGTAGTAGTCCGGCCCCCAGACGCGGTCGATGAGCTGCCCACGCGTGAGCACGCGCCCCGAGTTCCGCATCAGGTACTCGAGCAGCTCGTACTCCTTCAACGGCATGGGGGTCACCTTGCCCGAGACCTGCAGAGTGTGCCGGTCGAGGTCCATGCGAACCTCGCCGACCTCGATGATGCTGTCATCCTCGCCCTCGTCCTCCTGCTCGTTGCGGCGGAGCACGGCGCGCACGCGGGCCAGCAGCTCGCGCGTGGAGTACGGCTTCGTGACGTAGTCGTCGGCACCCAGCTCGAGACCGACGACGATGTCGACCTCGCTGTCCTTGGCCGTGAGCATGATGATGGGCACCTTCGACGTGAGGCGGATCTGCTTGCACACCTCGGTCCCGGGGACGCCAGGGAGCATGAGGTCGAGGAGCACCAGGTCGGCACCATCACGGTCGAACAGGTCGAGGGCGTCGAGGCCCGTCTCGGCGACAGCGACCTCGTACCCCTCCCGTCCGAGGAGGAAGGAGAGCGGCTCATGCAGTGCGGATTCGTCTTCGACGAGGAGGATGCGGGTCACGGAGGCCATTGTGCATATCTTTCGTGAACATTGAGTGACGTGCCAAGGGCCGCGCCCGTTCGACGGCGTGCCGTCGGTCGGGGCCGCCCGACGCGTCTCAGGCTGAGCGGCGCTCGGTGAAGCGCTGCAGGTCGATCTCCGCGACGACGGAATCGGCGGAGGGGAGGCGAACCGTGAACGTCGATCCCTTCCCGGGCTGCGACCAGACGCGCACGTCGCCGCCGTGGTTCTCGGCCACGTGCCGCACGATGCTCAGGCCGAGGCCCGTGCCGCCGGTGCGTCGGGAACGGGCCTGGTCGACGCGGAAGAAGCGCTCGAAGATGCGCCCCTGATCCTCCGGGGCGATGCCGATGCCCTGGTCTGAGATGGCGACCTCGACGGTGTCGTCGACGAGTCGCGTGCCGATCCCCACCCGCGAGTTCGGCGAAGAGTACTGGACCGCGTTGGACACGAGGTTCGTGAAGCACATGAGGAGGTGAGCCCGCTCGCCGTAGACGAACGCATCCACGTCGTCGCCGAGCACGATGTCGACGCCGGCCACCTCGGCGGGCACGCGCGACTGGTCGACGGCGAGCGAGAGGATCTCGTGGATCGAGAGGAGCTCCGGGTCTGCGAGGGAGTCGCTCGACTGCAGCCTGGACAGCTCGATGAGCTCGTTGGTGATCGAGGCGAGGCGCAGGCTCTCCTTGCTGAGCCGCCCCGTGAAGTACTTGACCTGCTCCACGTCACCCGCAGACTCTGCGATGGCCTCTGCGAGCAGCGTGACCGCGCCGATGGGGGTCTTGAGCTCGTGACTCACATTGGCCACGAAGTCTCGGCGCACGCTCTCGACGCGAAGCGCCTCCGTGCGATCCTCCGCGAGCACCAGGAAGAACCGCGTCGAGAGGGGCGCCGCACGCACTCTCACGTGGATCTCCGAGCGCCCGAAGGGGCCACGGGCGATCTCGAGGTCCTTGGTGACCGCCTCGCCCTGACGCCTCGCCTCATCCACGACGGCCCCGACACGCTCGTCGAGGCGCCCGCCGGCACGGACGAGCCCCTTCGACGTAGCCCCCGGGGAGGACTGGTAGACGTTCCTGGACGGGTCGGTGACGATCACGATCGAGTCGAGGGCGCCGAGCAGATGCTCGATGCCCTCGGGGAGGCGGGGGGAGAATGCAGCTCTTGCCTTTGCCTGACGTACCGAGGCGACGTGGAGCAGCCAGACAAAACCTGCACCCAAGAGGAAGCCGAGTACGATCGCAAGGACCACTGCGACGGACGAGTCCATGTGCCCAGCATATGGGCCAGCGGACTCGACACCCGTCGTACACGAGTCGGTTACCTTGGCTCCGTAGAATCGCCCGTGAGAGCAGAGTCACTCCCAGAGGGACTGGGCGACCGGTCTGCCCAGAAACGCGGGCAGCGGCACATCGCCCGTTGCCACGAAACAAGAGGATAAACATGCGCGAAGTTTTCCAGCAGGAACTCGCTGAGGTCAGCAACGGCCTCGTGGAGATCGCCCGCCACGTCGAGTCCGCCATGCAGCGCGCCGCCGTTGCGTTCACCACCTCCGATGTCGCCCTCGCCGAGCAGGTCATCTCCGACGATGCCCGCATCGACGAGCTCGCCATCGCCCTCGATGAGCACACCATCGAGATCATCGCCCGCCAGTCACCCGTCGCGCGCGACCTGCGCCTCGTCGTGAGCGCGCTGCGCATCAGCTCCTCGCTCGAGCGCATGGGCGACCTCGCGGCGCACATCGCGGCGCTCGCTCGCTACCGCTTCCCCGGCGGTGTCGGCCCGAACACGCTTCGTCCGGTGTTCGCCGAGATGAGCCGCCTCGACGTGGCCGTCGCCCGTCAGCTCGTCGCCCTGCTCGACGCGGGCAACGACGAGGAGACGAACCGCATCGCCGACGAGATCAAGGCGAGCGACACGCAGATCGACGACCTGCACCGCAGCACGTTCGACGCGCTCCTGTCCGACGACATCCAGGCGCAGAGCGTCGAGGTCGTCGACGCGACGCTCGCGAGCCGCTACTTCGAGCGCTTCGCCGACCACGCGGTCTCGATCGCCCAGAAGGTGCAGTACCTGACCAGCGGCGAGTGGATGCAGGAGAAGGAGCCCTCCACTCCGGTCGCCCCGGTCACCCCCGGCGCCTAGGCGTCTCGGGTCCTCAGGTCCGGGCGTGACAGCCCGAGGCTGAAAAACGGCCCGGCTCTGAGCAGCAGCAGAACGGCGGATGCTCCAGGAGATTCTCCTGGAGCATCCGCCGTTCTGCTGTGCAGCAAGGCCCGGTGCTACTTGCCCTGCGACGCGACCGCGGCAGCTCCTGCGGCTGCTGCCTCCGGGTCGAGGTACTCGCCCTTGCCGAGGACTTCGTGCGTCTCGGGGTCGAAACGGTAGACGAGGGGCATGCCGGTCGGGATGTTGACGGCGGCGATGTCGTCGTCGCTGATGCCCTCGAGGTGCTTCACGAGCGCACGCAGGCTGTTGCCGTGGGCGGCCACCATGACGGTGCCGCGCTTGACGAGCGTCGGCAGCACCTCCTCTTCCCAGTACGGGAGGAAGCGAACGAGGACGTCCTTCAGGCACTCCGTGCGGGGCAGCTCATCGCCGAGGTCC
Source organism: Pseudoclavibacter sp. RFBJ3 (assembly GCF_002931375.1). Taxonomy (NCBI): domain Bacteria; kingdom Bacillati; phylum Actinomycetota; class Actinomycetes; order Micrococcales; family Microbacteriaceae; genus Pseudoclavibacter; species Pseudoclavibacter sp. RFBJ3. The sequence goes on from NZ_PSXZ01000009.1 coordinate 172,489, forward strand.
GCGTAGCGCTCGTCGTGCGCCTGCGAGAACTCGCTGCTGTCGTCGAGGGCGGGCGGCGGCGTGTCGTAGGAGCGGCGCCACTCCATGAACTGCTCCTCGCCGTACTGGTCGCGGACCTGGGCCTTGTCCTTGCCCTGCAGGTCGCCGTAGTGGCGCTCGTTGAGGCGCCACGTGCGCTCGACGTCGATCCAGCCGCGGCCGGCTTCCTTCAGCGCGAGGTTCGCGGTGTCGATCGCGCGCGTGAGCAGCGACGTGTAGAGCACGTTGGGCTTGAGGCCGGACTCGCGGATGAGGCGGCCCGCGCGGGCACCCTCTTCGCGGCCCTGCTCGGTGAGCTCAACATCCACCCAGCCGGTAAAGAGGTTCTTCTCGTTCCATTCGCTCTGTCCGTGACGGACCAGGATGAGGGTCAGCGCTTCAGTCATGGTCCAAGCGTACCGAGTGGGGGTGACCCGCGTGCGACGGCGAGGAGACCGAAGCTGAAATAGTCTCGTCGCATGCCATTGGGTCGACTCACACGCGGAACGACGGGAACGAACCGCCTGCGGAGAGTCGACCGCTGGATCGCGGAGCACCCCGCGCTGCAGTCCGCCCCGCGCCCGCTTGTCGTCGACCTGGGCTACGGGGCGAGCGGCGCGACGGCATTCGAGCTGGCGGATCGCCTCCGACGGGCCTCGCCCGAGGTGCGAGTGCACGGCCTCGAGATCGACCCGGGGCGCGTGGCGCTCGCCAGAGCGCAGCTCGCCGATCGGCCAGAGCTCGCGGGCCGAGTGAGCTTCGCCGTCGGTGGCTTCGAGGTGCCGACTCCCGGCGGCGAGCAGCCGAGTGTCATCCGAGCCATGAACGTGCTGCGGCAGTACGACGAGTCGGAAGTCGCCGAGGCCTGGGCCCGGATGACCGGTCGACTCGCGCCAGGCGGCCTGCTCGCCGAGGGAACGTGCAACGAGGTCGGCCGCGTATCGTCCTGGATCGGCGTCGACGCGGCCGGACCTCGGACGTTCACGGTCTCGCTGCACACCGCCAGTCTCGAGTCTCCGCTCGTGGTTGCCGAACGGCTGCCGAAGGCCCTCATCCACCGCAACGTGCCTGGCGAAGGCGTGCACGAATACCTGAAGGCACTCGACGACGCCTGGCAGCGGGAGGCCCCACGACAGACGTTCGGCGCGAGGCAGCGCTTCATCGCCGTGTGCGAGCGGATGCGCGCGGCCGGCTGGCCGCTCGCCGACTCGCGGAAGCGCTGGCGCCTCGGCGAGATCACGGTCTCGTGGGACGCCGTTGCCCCCGCCTCCGGCGCGCTCGCACCCTCGTAGTCCGCGCGTCGGGGGCCACGGCGCGGCGACTAGTGGACCTCGGGGAGAGCCGTTCGTGCGGCCTCCGCCTCCATCCCGCTCGCGATGAGCAGGTCGACGACGAGGGGCCTGCACTGCATGAGCAGCACCGAGTCGCCGAGCTGCGCTCCATGCAGGTGCTCCGGCTCCAGCCTGGCCGCCGCGATGAGCAGCGTCTGGCGCGACTGGTGGAGCATCGCGTCGTCGTCGAGACCGAGCTGCAGCTCGAGCATCCCCGACTGGATGTCGCCGAGAAGGTCGGCGAGCTCCTCGCGGTGGCGACCATCCCACGACAGCGACCAGGCACGCCGCGCGACCACCCGGAGATTGCGCGTGGCGAGGTCGATGCTCGTTCGCAGTTCCGCCATCCGCTCGACCCTCCCGCGATGGTGGCGCATGAACGGCGAGATCCGGGCGATGGATGCGGCGCTCTCGAGCTCGGTCGACCAGGCGTCGAGCGTGGCCTGCGTCATGCGCAGCTCCTCGAGCGCAGCGAGGCCTGCGTCGCTGTCTCCCCTGCGCAGGGCCTGCGAGATATCGCCGAGCGCCTGGGCGAGCGCGCCGATGAGCCCCTTGGCCTCGTTCTTCGCGAGCGCCGACGCGTTGCGCGGGATGAGCGCGGTCGCCGCGATGGCCACCGCTCCCCCGATGACCGCGTCGAGGAGGCGCGAGTACTCGCCGACGCCCTGGACGGGGATGAGCTGCACCAGCGACGCCTGCACGGCGGCGCCGATCGCGAACCCGGGGCTCGGGTGCACGAGCCGCGCGAGCAGGAGCACGACCGCGAGGACGACGGTCACCTGCCACACGCCGCGCCCGAAGAGCAGGAGCGAGAGGTTGGAGAGCAGTACCCCGAAGGTGATGCCGAGCGCCGTGTCGAAGACACGACGGGGGCGCGCGTCGCGCTGCAGGCCGAGGCTCGTGATCGCGACCGTCACGGCGAGGAACGGGATGGGATGCCCGAGCCCCCAGTGCGCGATCGCGTAGGCGGCGAAGGCCGCCGCCGTGATCTGCAGCACCGCCGGAAGCGAGGCCCGCAGACGGGCGAACGCGGCCCCGACGCCAGCCGCCGGAGCCGACATGTCTACTGCCCGCGACGCTCGAGGCGCGGCAGGCGGGGCACGTCTGCCGCGCGGCCAGCCGTCGGCGACACGATCGTCGTCGCGCTCGCCGAGACCTGCTGCCCGTCGGCGAGCTCCACGACAAGCGAGGCGTCTCCCGCGAGCGAGCGCTTCACGAGCGCCAACGCGATGGGGCCGTCCTCGTGATGGATCGCGACCGAGCTGATGCGTCCGACCGTCTGCGCCTTGGCATCGCCCTCGACCGAAAGCGTGCTGCCGGCCACGGGAAGCTCGCCGAGCGAGCCGTCCAGGTCGAGGAGGACGATCCTGCGCGGCGGACGACCGAGGAAGTGGACCTTCGCGACCGTCTCCTGCCCGCGGTAGCAGCCCTTCTCGAGGTGGACGGCGCTGCGGAGCCAGTCGAACTCGTGCGGGATCGCCCTCGAGTCGACCTCAGCCCCGAGGCGGGGACGGAGCGCCGCGATGCGGAGCGCCTCGAACGCGTGCATGCCTGCGACGGGCAGCTCGCCCGCCAGTGCGCGGTCGACGAGCCCCTGCAGGCTCGCGCGCTCGAGGACATGCAGCTTCACCGGGAAGTCGGCTCCGGGGTGCGCGTCGACCGCGCCGTCGGCGGGGACGACCGGGAACTGCGAGTAGCTCCAGCCGTGTGCGGGAGGAGTGGCCCACGGGTCGTTCCAGACGAGCGGCGTGCCGTTGGGGGCCGCCGCACCGAGGTCGAGCTGGCCGAGCGTCGCGACGACCGCGAACCGGTCCGTGACCTCGGCGACCTGCACGTCGAGGAGGAACCGCATCCGGTTCAGCCAGGCCGCGAACACGGGGGCCGACTCGCGCTCGGTGATGAGCCAGGTCGCCGTACCGTCGTCGAGCACGGCAGCGCCGTGCTCGATGTGCCCCTGGATGTCGAGGAGCAGCGTCTCAGCACTCTGCCCGGGCTCGAGGGTCGTGAGCCGCTGCGAGGTGAGCGAGTCGAGCCAGGTGAGCCGGTCGGCGCCCGTGAGGCGGATGACACCGAGGTGCGAGGCATCCACGATGGAGCGGCCCGCTGCGAGCTCTCGCTGGTCGGCCGTCACCTGCCCGTAGTGCCAGGCGACACCCGCGTCGATGCCGACGCCCTCCACCGCGCCGGGGACCGCGAGGAAGGGCGAACGGTACGGCTGAGGCTCGTCGGCGACAGACGAGGGCTCGTTCGAGACGGGGTGCTCAGTCAAGCTTGGCCAGCTTCGCCGACGCGTGGGTCGCGAGCTCCTGGCCGAGGGCGGCGATGTCCCAGGCCCACAGCAGCTCCCCCGCCACGTAGCCGTACATGCGGGTGGACGCGGTGAACTCCTTCGCGCCGGGCGCGAGCAGGACTTCCTCGGTCTTCAAGTCGATTCGCGGCCCGCGCGCGCTGCCGCTGTAGCGCTCGAGGAGTCCGGTCGGGTGCACGATGGAGACCTCGAGCGGAAACGCCTGCTCGTCGTCGCGGAGCCCCTCGACGCCGTCCGCATCGGTGATGGTGGCGGGGGCCGTCGGGGGAAGGTAGCCGGGACCGACATCGCCGTCGTCCCTCGTGCGCGCCAGACGCCAGAACCCGGTCTCGCCCGTGAGCGGCACCTGCACGGGCTCGTCGCCCGTGCCCTCCTCGAGCCACAGCTGCGCGGAGTAGTTGAGGTAGGGAAGGCCGTCGTGGCTGAAGCTCACACGCTGGCGGAAGGCCTGCTCGCGCACTTCCTCGCCCACCTTGTACTCGACGTGGCCAGTGCCCTCCCACACGCCGAGCAGCCAGGAAAGCGGCACGATCTCGGGAGGGAGGTCAGTTGGGATGTCGTACACCATCGGGGGTTTCCTCTCGATCCAGCAGCTGCGGCGCCCTAACGGGCTGGCTAGTTCTGACCCTTGAAGAGGTTCTTCAGCACAACCACGGAGACGAAGCTGATGGCGATGAGCGCGAGCACCAGCAAGCCGGTGAAGATGATTTCGATAACAAGCACGGTGTCCATGCCGTCCATCCTAGCCATTGCGGCCGCGCGCGAAGGGCGGCGCGGTTCAGCTGTGACTCGGTGTTCCGACGACCGCGTCGCCGCCGAGCATCGCGAAGCCGAGCGAGGCGACGCCAAGCACGACCAGGGCTCCGACCAGGCTGAGACTCATCCGCATGATGAACCCGTCGCTCTCCTGCAGGCGCAGCTGCAGGAGGCAGGTCAGGCAGATGAGCGTGAGCATGAGGATGCTCACCCAGACCAGGTGCCGCGAGGGATCCGCGAGGATCGCAACGCCGAACACTCCGACCACTGCAGCCAGCCAGACGATGCCGATGCTCACTCGTTCGCGGGTCATTGCCCCATTGTGCACGCTGGAGCTGCCCCGAGGGTGCGTAGACTAGCCAGCGAGTCCGACCAAACATCGAGGAGGCCACATTTGGCAGACGTCCTCTTGTTCAGCGCCGGCGGCGTCGAGCACGCTCTCCCTTCCCTCACACTTCTGGCGCACCGCGTCCGGGTGCTCCCACCGACCGCGTCAGCCCTCGCATCCGCTCCCCAGGCGGACGCGAACATCATCGACGGCACGAGCGACCTCCCGAGCGCGAAGCGCCTGTGCGGCGTGCTCAACACGATCGAGTCGTCCGTTCCCGTGCTGCTCGCCATCACAGAAGGCGGCCTCCCCGCCATCTCCTCCGACTGGGGCATCGGCGACGTCATCCTGCGAACGGCCGGGCCGGCCGAGGTGGATGCGCGCATCCGACTCCTCCGCCCCCAGGCGGCGGTCGAGGAGCCGAGCGGCACGATCGCCATCGGTCCGTTGACGATCGACGAGCACAGCTACACGGCCAGGTATCGAGGGCGCACCCTCGACCTGACGTTCAAGGAGTTCGAGCTGCTGCGGTATCTCGCCTCGCACCCCGACCACGTGTTCACGCGTGAGCGGCTGCTGAGCGAGGTGTGGGGCTACGACTACTTCGGCGGCACGCGCACGGTCGACGTGCACGTGCGACGACTGCGCGCCAAGCTCGGCGATCAGGAGAGCGTCATCGGCACGGTGCGCAACGTCGGCTACCGGCTCCTGCGCAACGGCGAAGCGGCACGGGACGAGCCGGTCCCCACCGGCGGCTCATCGCTCGACGACGCCACCACCCCCTAGGAGCACCGATGCCCGATCTCTCCACTGCCGCGTCGGCTGCGCCTCGAAGTGCGGAGGTCCGCGAACTCGCAGATGCCGCAACTGCGGCTGACGGTGTCGCCCCGTTCAACGAGGACACGCTCCTGTCGCTCGGCGAGCGGCGACTGACGGCCATCGACGATGCCGGCAGGCTCATCGCCGCGGCCCTCACGCGGGACCTCGACGACGGAACCGTCGAGGGAGAGCTCGTCGTGCATCCGGAGCACCGGCGGCGAGGCCTTGGCGGCGAGCTCTTCGACGCCGTCGCCGCTGAGGGCGAGGCCGCGCCGGTCTTCTGGGCCCACGGCAACCTGGCGGGCGCCTCCGCGCTCGCCTCCTCCCGTGGCCTCGACGCCGTGCGCACGCTCCTGAAGCTCGGTCGCCCCCTCACCGCGGCGGACGCCGAGGCGGCGCCATCCCCCGAGGGATACTCGATCTCGCCCTTCACCCCCGCCGACGCCGACGACTTCCTGGCCCTGAACGCCATCGTCTTCCGCAGCCACCCAGAGCAGGGCGCACTCGACGCCCCCGGCCTCCAAGCGCGGCAGTCGACCGACTGGTTCGACGCCGACGACTTCCTCCTGCTGCGCGACGCCGACGGCACGCTGCTCGGCTACAACTGGCTCAAGCGCGAAGGCGATGAGGTCGAGATCTACGTCGTCGGCGTCGCCCCCCAGGCCGCCGGCCGCGGGCTCGGCCGAGCGCTCATGCAGGCAGGCCTCGGGCGGATGCACGCGACAGGTGCCAAGCGCACCTCCCTCTACGTCGAAGGCGACAACGACGCCGCACTCTCGCTCTACCGCTCTCTCGGCTACGAGCAGCTCTCGATCGACGTGCAGTACCGACGCACCCGTTCATGATCCGTTCGCGTGACTCTGCTGATCTTCACCGGCAGGAACCCCCGATTCCTGCAGGACAGGGACGAACTCCCGCGAGACTCGGACGACAAGACGCCGTTCCTCTCCGCACACCTGGAAGGATGACCGCATGACTATCGAACTCCGCGCCCCCGAGGCCGGTGCAGACTCGCAGGAGATGCCGCGCAGCCGCTTCGTCGACCGCGAGCTGAGCTGGCTCGCGTTCAACCAGCGTGTGCTCGAACTCGGCGAGGACCCCTCGACGCCCCTCCTCGAGCGCGCGAACTTCCTCGCCATCTTCTCGTCGAACCTCGACGAGTTCTTCATGGTGCGAGTCGCGGGCCTCAAGCGCCGCATCGCGACCGGCCTCGCCGTCCCGACCCCCGCGGGAGTTCCGCCGCAGGAGGCGCTCGACACGATCCGCTCGAAGGCCTACGAACTGCAGAAGCGGCACGCCGCGATCTTCAACGGCAGCGTGCGCCCGGAGCTCGCCGACCAGGGCATCCACATCGTCAGCTGGGACGAGCTCTCCGACGCCGAGCGCGTCGAGCTCGGCGACCTCTTCGACGAGCAGATCTTCCCCGTGCTGATGCCGCTCGCCGTCGACCCCGTGCATCCGTTCCCCTACATCTCGGGTCTCTCCCTCAACATCTCCGTGCGGGTCTACAACCCCCGCAGCGAGAAGGAGGAGTTCGCCCGCCTCAAGGTGCCCCCCGTGCTGCCGCGCTTCTACCCGCTGCAGTCCGACCACGGCAAGGCACGCTTCATCCTCCTCGAGGACCTCATCGCCCAGCACCTCGGGCACGTCTTCCCCGGCATGAAGATCCTCGACCACCACGCGTTCCGCCTCACCCGCAACGAGGACATGACGATCGAGGAGGACGAGACCGAGAACCTCCTGCAGGCCCTCGAGAAGGAGCTCCTGCGCCGCCGCTTCGGCCCGCCCATCCGCCTCGAGGTCTCCAACGACATGGACGACGAGACCCTCGAGCTGCTCATGACGGAGCTCGACATCACCCACAACGAGGTGTACGTCCTCCCCGGCCCCCTCGACCTCGGCGGCCTCTTCGCGCTCGGGGCGATCAACCGGCCCGACCTCAAGTACCGGACGCACGTGCCCGTCACCGCAGCCGCCTTCCGGACGTCCGAGAGCGACGAGAAGGCCGACATGTTCGGCGCCATCGCCCGCCGCGACGTGCTCGTGCAGCACCCATACGAGGCGTTCTCGACGAGCGTGCAGGCCTTCCTCGAGGTCGCCGCGGCCGACCCGAACGTGCTCGCCATCAAGCAGACCCTGTACCGCACCTCCGGCGACAGCCCCATCGTGAACGCTCTCATCAAGGCCGCAGAATCGGGCAAGCAGGTGCTGGTCCTCGTCGAGATCAAGGCACGCTTCGACGAGCAGAACAACATCGTCTGGGCTCGCAAGCTCGAGAAGGCCGGCGTGCACGTCGTCTACGGCACCGTCGGGCTCAAGACCCACTGCAAGCTGCTGCAGGTCATCCGCAAGGAAGACAACGAGCTCAAGATGTACAACCACATCGGCACCGGCAACTACAACCCGAAGACGAGCCGCATCTACGAGGACCTCGGGCTCTTCACGTGCAACGAGAAGATCTCCCGCGACATCACGCGCCTCTTCAACCAGCTCTCCGGCTACGCCATCGAGCGCAAGTTCACGCGCCTCCTCGTCGCCCCCATGCACCTCCGCCCCGGCCTCCTCAACCTCATCGACAAGGAGCGCAAGAACGCGCTCGACGGCAAGCCGAGCCGCATCCGCATCAAGGTCAACTCCATGGTCGACGAGGAGATCATCGACGCGCTCTACCGCGCCAGCCAGGCTGGCGTTCCCGTCGACATCTGGGTGCGCGGCATCTGCGGCCTCCGCCCCGGCGTCCCCGGCCTCAGCGAGACCATCCGAGTGCGCTCCGTCGTCGGGCGCTACCTCGAGCACTCCCGCATCTTCTGCTTCGCGAACGACGGCGACGAGCGCGTGTTCATCGGCTCAGCCGACATGATGCACCGCAACCTCGACCGCCGCATCGAGGCGCTCGTGCGCATCACCGACGAGAACCACGCGGCGGACATCGGCGGCATGTTCGACCTCGCGATGGCCGACACCACCGCGACCTGGCACCTCGGCTCCGACGCCGAGTGGATCCGCCACGCCAGGGACGAGAACGGCGACCGGCTCACCGACCTGCACGACGAGATGATGCGACGCATCAGCAAGCGTCGCAGGCCGACGACGCTGGCCTAGCCGCATGACGATCGACATCCCTGCCGCCTCGCGCACCGTCTACGCGGCAGGCGCTGTGCTGTGGCACGAAGACATCGCCGACGACAAGCTCAAGGTGCTCATCATCCACCGCGGGCGGCACGGCGACTACTCCCTCCCCAAGGGCAAGGTCGACCCCGGAGAGACGCTCCCGGAGACGGCCGCCCGAGAGGTGGAAGAGGAGACCGGCTACCGGGCGACCCTCGGCGCACCCCTCGGGTACGTCGAGTACGTCATGCCGAATGGCAGGCCCAAGGAGGTGCACTACTGGACCGCCGAGGTCGACGACGCCGCGTACGAAGGGCATGTATTCGAGCCGAACGACGAGGTCGACGGCATCGACTGGGTATCGCTCAAGAAGGCCAAGAAGCTCCTCAGCTACGACCGAGACCGCGAAGTGCTCGAGATCTTCGCCGACCGGTACCGGCGCGGGCTGCACCGCACCTTCGCGATCCTCGTGCTCCGCCACGCGACGGCCGTGCCCCCGCAGTCGTGGCCGGGCGACGACGACTCGCGCCCCATCACGGCCCGAGGATTGGAGCAGGCAGAGACGGTCGTGCCCATCCTCCGCTCGTTCGGCCCGGAAGCGGTCATCACCTCGAATGCCGTCCGCTGCCGCTCGACCGTGGCCCCCATCAGCTCACTGCTCGACCTGACCCCCCAGGTCGAGCGCAGCATCGCCCAGGGCTCGTACACGAAAGACGAGGAAGAGCTCGACGAGGTGGTGCGCAAGCTCATCTCGAGACGGCGCAGCACGGTCATCTGCAGCCACTCCCCCGTCATGCCCGCCATCATTCGCTCCATCGCCCTGCACACGGCGACGCGCCCGAGCTCCCTCGCGCGCCACGCCATGCTGTCGACCGGCGAGTGCTCCGTCATCCACGTCCCCGTCAACCACCCGCGAGCGGGCGTCGTGGCGGCGGAGACGCACGGGCCGATCACCTGAGCCGCGGCCACGGTTGCGAGCCCTCGCGCCCGCCGCCGTTCACCTGCGCGTCACGTCGCGTCCACTTCTCGTCCATACTGATTCAGGCCCTAGTTCGATCCCGGTCGACCCGGGCTCGCCTGACCCCTGATGGCAGAAGGATCTCGATGCACCACTCCCGAGCACTCGCCGCCCTGGCGCTCCTCGCAACCACCGCCCTCGTGACCAGCGGATGCGCGCTCAACGAGATCTCGGTCAGCAAGGATCCGCGGTCGCAGCACCTCGACGGCGTGCTGAGCGCATCCGGTGCGTCCTCGCAGGGCGTCGCGCAGACGGCCTGGATCGCAGGCTTCTACCCCATCGAGCCGGATGTGCGCGTCAACTACGCGGGCGGCGGCTCCGGCGCGGGCCGCTCCGACTTCCAGAACGGCACCTCCGCCTTCATCGGCTCGGACCGCGCGTTCGACATCGACGAGATCGAGGAAGGCCCGTTCCGCGCCTGCGCCGACGGCAGCGACCTCGTCGAGATCCCCGCCTACATCTCGCCCATCGCCGTCGCGTTCGCGCTCGAGGGAGTCGACGAGCTGCGACTCGACGCAGCCGCCATCGCCGGCATCTTCTCCGGCGACATCGACTCGTGGGATGCGCCGGAGATCGCGGCCCTCAACCCGGACACGACCCTCCCCGCGCTCGCCATCACGCCAGTGCACCGTTCCGACAAGTCGGGCACGACCGGCAACTTCACGGCGTACCTCGATGAGGCAGCTGGCGACGCCTGGAGCTACGGCGAGGTCGACGAGTGGCCCGTGAACAGCGGCGAGGCCGCTCAGGAGAGCGCAGGCATGCAGCAGGCCCTGCGCGCCAACGGCACGATCGGCTACATGGATGCGTCCGCCGCCGACGGCCTCACGACCGCCTCCGTCGAGACGGGCGGCGAGTTCGTGCCGTTCTCGCCAGAAGCGGCCGCCGCGGTCGTCGACAACTCCACCATCGAAACGGGACGCGCTCCGACCGACCTCGCGTTCGAGCTGAACCGAACGACGCCTGGCGTCTACCCGATCGTGCTCGTCTCCTACCTCATCGGCTGCGCCGAGTACGCCGACAGCTCAGTCGGCACCAACGCCAAGGCCTACTTCAGCTTCGTCGTGAGCGAGGAAGGCCAGTCAGCCTCGGCAGAGGCCGCCGGCTCCGCTCCCATCTCGGATGCGCTCCGGACGCAGATCGAGCCCGTCCTGGAGCAGATGAAGTAAGCGGGAGCGGCAAGAAATCTGCGCGCATTCCCAGCCCGTTCACCCCCCGTTCACTTTCCCCGCCCCTCCTCGTCACCCTTCGCGCATAGCGTCACCGACGGATCGCAACTGATCCCAAGGAATGTCACCTGTCCCCGAAGGGAAACTCCATGAAGTTCACGCGAGTAGGCGCATCGGTCGCCATGGCCGCAATCGCCGCACTCACGCTTGCGGCTTGCGCCAGCAACGAGCCAACCGCAGCAGAGCCGGGAACCGCAGTTGAAGGTGAAGCGCAGCTCACGGGCACCCTCGCCGCGTCCGGCGCATCGTCGCAGGGCACCGCACAGACCTCCTGGATCGCCGGCTTCGCCGCCGTCCAGCCGAACATCCAGATCAACTACGCCGGCGGCGGCTCCGGCGCCGGCCGCACCGACTTCACGAACGGCACCTCGGCCTTCATCGGCTCCGACCGCGCCTTCAAGATGGAAGAGATCGAGGCAGGCGGCTTCGGCAACTGCGTCGACGGCACCGACCTCGTCGAGATCCCCGCCTACATCTCCCCCATCGCCGTCGCGTTCAACGTCGAGGGCGTCGACTCGCTCAACCTCGACCCCGCGACCCTCGCCAAGATCTTCAAGGGCGAGATCACCAACTGGAACGCCCCCGAGATCGCCGCGCTCAACGCCGGCGTCACGTTCCCCGACCTCGCCATCACGCCGGTCCACCGCTCCGACACGTCCGGCACGACGGGCAACTTCACGTCGTACCTCGTCGAAGCTGCTCCCGACGTGTGGACCTTCGAGGACAGCGACGACTGGCCCATCTCGGGCGGTGAAGGCGCCCAGGAGACCCCCGGTGTCCAGCAGGCACTGACCTCCGGCAACGGCACCATCGGCTACCTCGACGCATCCGCCGCCGGTGACCTCAGCACGGCAGCGATCCAGACGGGCTCCGAGTTCGTCGAGCTCTCCCCCGAGGCGGCAGCCGCCGTCGTCGACAACTCCACGCTCGAGGAAGGCCGCGCCGCGACCGACCTCTCGTTCGAGCTCGACCGCTCAGCCGAAGGCGTCTACCCGATCGTCCTCGTCTCGTACCTCATCGGCTGCGCCGAGTACACCGACCCCACCGTCGGTGCCAACGTCAAGGCCTACTTCGACTACGTGATCAGCCCTGAGGCACAGGATGCGGCCGCCGAGAACGCGGGCTCCGCGCCCATCTCGGACGACCTCCGCACCCAGGCCCAGGCCGCGGTCGACGCCATCAAGTAGTCCGCGAGCACCGAAGATCCGTTTCAGCCCGGTGCCGTGCTGTGAAAGCATGGCACCGGGCGATTCGGCTCTCATCCGCCGCTCGCCTCGTTCCACCCAATTGACTTAGGGAAACCCTCAGCAGATGACTGCAGAACTCGCCCCAGACGCGGGCACATCGGTGAAGGCGAAGTCGCGCCCGGGCGACCGCGTCTTCAGCTTCCTCTCGACGTTCTCCGGATCGCTCATCCTCGCGATCCTCGCCGCCGTGTTCTTCTTCCTGCTCTTCCAGGGGCTCCCAGCTTTCTTCCCTGATGCGGCCGAGAACAGCCACTTCGTCGCCGGAGCGACCAACCTCGCCGAGCCGGAAGCCGAAGGCAACTTCTTCTGGTACGTGCTGCCGCTCATCTTCGGAACGCTCTGGGCCTCGCTGCTCGCGCTCCTCATGGCCGTGCCCGTCGCCATCGGCGTCGCGCTCTTCATCACGCACTACGCGTCGCGCAAGCTCGCCGCCCCCCTCGGCTACGTCATCGACCTCCTCGCCGCCGTCCCCTCGGTCGTCTTCGGCCTCTGGGGTGCAACCGTGCTCGGCCCGTTCGTGCAGCCGTTCTACGTATGGCTCAACGAGAACCTCTCCTGGCTCCCCTTCTTCCAGGGCCAGGTGTCGGCCACGGGCCGCACCATCCTGACGGCCGCCATCGTGCTCGCCGTCATGGTGCTCCCCATCGTCACCGCCCTCACCCGCGAGGTCTTCCTCCAGACGCCGCGACTCCACGAAGAGGCATCGCTCGCCCTCGGCGCAACGCGCTGGGAGATGGTCAAGATGGCCGTCCTGCCCTTCGCACGCGGCGGAATGGTCTCCTCCATCATGCTCGGCCTCGGCCGCGCCCTCGGCGAGACGATGGCCGTCGCCATGGTCCTCTCCGCGACCGGCGTGATCACCTTCCAGCTGACGTCGAACACCAACCCGTCGACGATCGCCGCCAACATCGCCCTCTCCTTCCCGGAAGCGTCGAACCTCGACATCAACGTGCTCATCGCATCCGGTCTCGTGCTCTTCGCCATCACCCTCCTCGTGAACTCCCTCGCACGATGGATCGTGAGCCGCCGCAAGGAATTCTCAGGAGCCAACTGATGACGTCAACATTGCAGAAACCAGCCCAGAACCAGACGTCTCCCGAGATGATCAACCCGCTCACGCACGGCCGCCTCCCCAAATGGGGCCCGTACGCGATCCTCGTCGGCGGCTTCGCGCTCTCCGCAGTGATCACCCTGCTCCTCGCGGCAGGCGGCGGCGAGTTCAACTGGACCGGCTTCGCCGTCCTCGGCGCGATCTTCTACATCGCCGGCCAGTGGATCATCGCCCGCATCATCGAGGGCCCCCGCCAGGCCACGAACCGCTTCGTCACCTCGCTCGTCACCGCCGCGTTCGTGCTCGCCCTCGTGCCGTTGCTCTCCCTGCTCTTCACCCTCGTCGCGAACGGGCTCGCCCGCTTCGACATGACGTTCTTCACCTCCTCGATGGTCGGCGTCGTGACGGAAGGCGGCGGAGGCATCCACGCCATCGTCGGAACCCTCCTCATCACCCTCGTCGCGACCCTCATCTCCGTGCCGATCGGGCTCTTCACCTCGATCTACCTCGTCGAATACGGCAAGGGACGCCTCTCCAAGGCCATCAACTTCTTCGTGGATGTCATGACCGGCGTCCCGTCGATCGTCGCCGGCCTGTTCGCCTACACGATGATCATGCTCATCCTGCAGACGCTCGGCATCCCGCTCACCAACGTGCGCACCGGACTCGCGGGCTCCATCGCCCTCACCGTGCTCATGATCCCCACCGTCGTGCGCTCCTCGGAGGAGATGATCCGCCTCGTCCCGAACGAGCTCCGCGAAGCCTCATATGCGCTCGGCGTGCCGAAGTGGCTCACGATCTCCAAGGTCGTGCTCCCCACCGCACTCGCCGGCATCACGACAGGCGTCATGCTCGCCATCTCCCGCGTCATCGGAGAGAGCGCGCCGCTGCTCATCGCCGCCGGCTTCAACATCTACATGAACTACAACATGACGCAGGGCGCCATGATGAGCCTCCCCGTCTTCGTCTACCGCTCCTACACGCAGCAGGTCGGAGCCGGCGCCGAGAACATGCTCAACCTCGCCTGGACAGGCGCACTCGTCCTCCTCATCATCGTCATGCTGCTCAACCTCGTCGCACGCATGATCACCAAGCTCTTCGCCCCCAAGGGCTAACCGGTCAGACTGACCAGGCCGACCAGCCAGGAAGTTAGGGAAACACAGTGTCCAAGCGCATCGAAGTCAACGACCTCAACGTCTACTACGACAAGTTCAAGGCCGTCGAAGACGTCTCCATGGTCATCGAGCCCCGCAGCGTCACCGCCTTCATCGGCCCATCCGGCTGCGGCAAGTCGACGTTCCTCCGCACGCTCAACCGCATGCACGAGGTCATCCCGAAGGCGTGGGTCGACGGTGAGGTCCTCATCGACGGCAACAACCTCTACGGCCCCGGCGTCGACCCCGTCCTCGTTCGTCGCCAGGTCGGCATGGTCTTCCAGCGCCCGAACCCGTTCCCGACGATGTCGATCCGCGAGAACGTGCTCGCCGGCGTGAAGCTCAACAACACGAAGATCTCCAAGAGCGACGCCGACGCCCTCGTCGAGAAGTCGCTGCAGGGAGCCAACCTGTGGAAGGAGGTCAAGGACCGCCTCGACCTCCCCGGCTCCGGCCTCTCCGGCGGACAGCAGCAGCGTCTCTGCATCGCCCGCGCCATCGCCGTCTCCCCCGACGTGCTGCTCATGGACGAGCCCTGCTCGGCCCTCGACCCGATCTCGACGCTCGCGATCGAGGACCTCATCGAGGACCTCAAGACCGAGTACACGATCGTTATCGTGACCCACAACATGCAGCAGGCATCGCGTGTCTCCGACAAGACGGCGTTCTTCAACATCGCCGGCACCGGCATGCCGGGCAAGCTCATCGAGTACGACACGACGAAGACGATCTTCGAGAACCCGTCCGTCCAGGCGACGGAGGACTACGTGTCGGGCCGCTTCGGCTAGACCCGCACTCTCCCGATCCACGACTGCGGCCCCGGCGTTCCTCGCCGGGGCCGCTGCCGTCGTGCTCGGCATACGCGCGGGCGCGGGCGCGGCGTGCGGGCAGCGCGAGCAGCGCGAGCGCCTGCACCTGCACCTGCACCTGCACCGGCACCGGCACCTGCACCTGCACCTGCGTGCATCCTTCGGGCTCGACGCACCCTCGTCGCGCGTCTCTCGCCACGTCTCGAGATGGCTTTCGCGCATCCGGATGGGTTGCTTCCCATCCCGAAGCGTGAAAGCCATCCCGAGACCACCGACGCGTGCGCGCACGTGCGCGAGCGCCACCCGGGCGCAGGCACGAAAGATCGCGCGAGTGCAGGTGCGTCACCTCGGCGATCGACCCGGCGCATGCCCCTCGAACACCGCCCACAGCATTTCGGGATGGCTTTCGCGCATCCGGATGGGTTGCTTCCCATCCCGAAGCGTAAAAGCCATCCCGAGACCACCGACGCGTGCGCGCAGGTGCGCGAGCGCGACCCGGGCGCGGGCACGAAAGAGCGCGCGGGTGCGGGAGCGTCACCTCGGCGACCGACACTGCCTGCCGCCTCGTGGAGCGTCACCGGCAGCGCTTCGGGATGGCTCTCGCGCATCCGGATGGGTTGCTTCCCATCCCGAAGCGTGAAGGCCATCCCGAGACCGCCGACGCGTGCGCGCACGTGCGCGAGCACGAAGAGCGCGCGAGCGCAGATGCGTCGCCTCGGCGATCGACCCTGCCTGCCGTCTCGTGGAGCATCACCGGCAGCGCTTCGGGATGGCTCTCGCGCTTCCGGATGGGTTGCTTCCCATCCCGAAGCGTAAAAGCCATCCCGAGACCACCGACGCGTGCGCGCACGTGCGCGAGCGCGAGCGCCACCCGGGCGCAGGCACGAAAGAGCGCGCGGGTGCGGGAGCGTCACCTCGGCGACCGACACTGCCTGCCGCCTCGTGGAGCGTCACCGGCAGCGCTTCGGGATGGCTTCGCCGCTCCGGGATGGGTCCCGTCCCATTCCGAAGCGCTTCGGGATGGCTCTCGCGCATCCGGATGGGTTGCTTCCCATCCCGAAGCGTGAAAGCCATCCCGAGACCGCCGACGAGGGGCGCGAGGGCGCGAGCCAGATTGAGCCGAGGCCGGGCGAGGGCCGGGCGAGGGCCGGGCGAGGGCCGGGCGAGGCGAGGCCGGGCGAGGGCCGGGCGAGGGCCGGGTGAGGGCCGGGCGAGGGCCGGGTGAGGCCGCCGACCTGCGCCGGGGCGCGGAGGCAGAAGAAAAGCCAGGCCGCAGGAACGCCTCTCGGCGGAAGGCCGCTCGCAGCGGCGAATATTGGAGCCCGGGGTTACTGCGGCCCGGCGTCGTCGAGTTTACTGGGATCGACGGCCGCTGTGCACCGTGTTGGCTGACGGCGAACAGGCGGCGTGGCGGCTCAGCCCTCTGGCCAGACAGCGACGATGACCTTGCCGGACTCCTCCGAGTTCCGAGCGAGGCCGAAGGCTGTGACGGTGTCGTCGGCGCGCACCTCGTGCGTGATGACCTCCTCGATCTCGGGATGCGCGTCGAGGATGACGATCGCCTCATCGATCTCGTCCTTGAAGCGGAACGTGCCGAAGACGCGCAGCTCCTTGGAGATGAACGGAGCGAGGTTGATGGGTCGTGGCTCGTTCGGGACCATGCCCACCTGCACGACGGTTCCCGCCGGCTTGGCCGCCGCGAACGCGCTCGACACGGAGACGGCGACGCCCGAGCATTCGAAGACCACGTCGAAGCTGTCGGCGGGCACCCGCTCGCGGCTCACGTCGATCACCTCGACGGCTCCCATGGCGGAGGCGCGCGCGAGCGGTCCGGCGAGCACGTCGGTCGCGCTGATGTGCGCTGCGCCCTTGACGCGGGCTGCGGCGATGGTGAGGAGGCCGATGGGGCCGGCCCCCGTGACGAGCACTCGCTTGCCGGTCAGGTCCCCCGCCTTGGTGACGGCGTGGAGGGCGACCGCGAGGGGCTCGGCGAGCACGGCGCGTCGGACCGGCAGCGTGGCTGGGAGCCTGCGGAGCATACCACGGTCGACGAGCAGGTACTCGCTCAGCGCGCCCTGGGTGTGCGGGGTCGTGGATGCGCTGCCCAGGTAGGCGCCGCCTGGCCAGAGGTGCGGCGAGTCCTCGAGTTCGCGGCTCGGGGTGCCGAACGTGGCGGGATGCACGGTGACGGGGGCACCGGTCTCGAACTCTTCGAGGGGATCGAGGTCGACCCTGCCGGAGAGCTCGTGACCTGGGACCAGCGGCTCCCGCACCACGAAGGCGCCGTTGGCGCCTTCGAAGTAGTAGTGGAGGTCGGAGCCGCAGATGCCGACGTAGTCCACGCGGATCCGGACCTGCCCTTCCCCCGGCTCCGGGGTGTCGACCTCGGCGAGGTCGAGTGCTTCCTTGCTTTCGATGAACGCTGCGCGCATGGTGTCTCCTGCGTGTCCTGGTGCGAGGTGGTCGGCGGTGACCGGGGTCAGACGACCGCGGTCATGCCGCCGTCGACGAAGATGTTCTGCCCAGACACGAAGCTCGAGGCGTCGGAGCTGAGGTAGATCAGGGTGCCCGCGAGCTCCTCGAACGCGCCCCAGCGCTGCGCCGGGGTGCGGTTGATGAGCCAGCTGTTGAACTGCTCGTCCTCGACGAGGGCTCGGTTCATCTCGGTCGCGAAGTAGCCGGGCGAGATGGCGTTGACCTGCACGTTGTGTCTGGCGAGGTCGGCCGCCATGCCCTTCGTCAGCTGGGCGACGCCGCCCTTCGTGGCCGAGTACGGGGCGATCGTCTGCCTGGCGAGGAGCGACTGCACCGAGCCGATGTTGACGATCTTGCCGGAGCCGCGCTCGATCATGGCGGGGGCCAGGAACCTGGAGACGTAGAACACGCCGCTCAGGTTGGCGGCGACGAGCGCATCCCAGTCCTCGACCTTGAACTCCGCGAACGGCGCTCGCCGCTGGAGCCCCGCGTTGTTGACGAGGATGTCCGGCACCCCGTGCTCGGCGATGAGGGCCGCGATTCCAGCCTCGACGGAGGCCGCGTCGGTGACATCGAAGGAGACGATGTGCGCGGGGCGTCCCGTGCGCTCCTCGAGCTCCGCGGCAGCGGTCGCGAGCGCCTCGACGTCCCGACCGTGGAGGATGATCGTGCTGCCAGCGTCGGCGAGCGCCGTGGCGAGCGAGCGTCCGAGGCCGCGTGACGACCCGGTGATGAGGGCGAGCTTGCCCGTGAGGGTGAAGAGATCCATGCTGTTCCTGCTCTGTGAGGTGGTGTCACGCAGACGGGGCGTTCCGGGTCAGGGTCAGAAGAGCGACGCGACCAGGTAGACGACGAGCACGAAGGCGAACGCCGTGACCGACTCGATGGTCTGCTGCACCGTCCAGGTCTTGAGCGTCGTCTTCACGTCCATGCCCATGAGGCGCCCGACGAGCCAGAAGCCGGAGTCGTTGACGTGGCCGGCGAAGACCGAGCCAGCTGCGGTGGCGAGCACGATGGAGGCGACCTGGAAGTCGTTGAGGTCGGCGACGACGACCGCGGGGGCGATGAGGCCCGCCGCGGTGACGAGGGCGACGGTCGCGGATCCCTGTGCGACGCGGAGGACGACGGCGATGACGTAGGCCGCGACGATGAGCGGGAGTCCGAGGTCGCCGAGCGTGTCGGCGAGCGCGTCGCCGATGCCGGAGGCGCGCAGGACCCCGCCGAACATTCCGCCGGCGCCGGTGATGAGGATCACGGAGCAGATCGGGCCGAGGGAGGAGTCGAGGAGCTTCTCCAGGGCGGTGCCGTTCTCGCCGCGGCGCGTGCCGAGGACGATGCTGGCCGTCACGACCGCGATGAGGAGCGCGATGGGCGAGTTGCCGAGGAGGACCGCGGCCTGGGCCCAGATCGCGTCGCCGTCGACGACTCCGGCGCTGGCGAGGGCCGAGATGCCCGTGTTGAGGAAGATGAGGACCATCGGCAGCAGGAGCAGCAGGATGATCGTGGAGACCTTCGGCGGGTTCTTCGGCTGGTCCTCGTCGAGGTCGCCGAAGAGGGCGGGGACGGGGAGCTGGATGCGCTTGGCGACGAACTTGCCCCACAGGTAACCGGAGACGTACCAGAGCGGGAACACGATGATGAGGCCGAGCAGGAGGACGACGCCGAGGTTGGCTTCGTAGAGCTCGGTGGCGGCGACGGGGCCGGGGTGCGGCGGGAGGAACACGTGCATGACCGAGAAGGCGGCTGCTGCGGGGATGCCGAAGAGGAGGACGTTGTTGCCCGAGACTCGGCGCGCGACGGCGAAGACGATGGGCAGCATCATGATGAGGCCGGCGTCGAAGAACATCGGGAAGCCGAGGATGAGCGAGGCGATGCCGAGCGCGAAGGGGGCTCGCTTCTCGCCGAAGACGTCGACGAGCTTGTCAGCGAGGGCTTTGGCGCCGCCGGAGTGCTCGATGAGGCGGCCGAGCATCGCGCCGAAGCCGATGAGGAGCGCGACGGTCGCGAGGGTGCTGCCGAAGCCGCCGGTGAGGGTGCTCGCGACTGCCGAGACGGGGACGCCCGCGACGAGCGCCGTGAGGAGCGAGACGATCACCAGGGTCAGGAACGCGTGGAGCCTGAAGCGGATGATGAGGATCAGGATGAGCGCGATGGCTCCTGCTGCGATGCCGAGCAGCGGTGCGGTCCCCAGTGTCTGGGTCCATTCTTCTTCCATGGTGATCTCCGTCGATTTCTGGAATTCGGACCGTGCGACCGTGCAGCGGTGCCGTGAGGGTGAGGCCGTTCGCGATCTGCGATGATTCGGAACGCGGGTTCTGGTGACGCTCAGTGTGGTTCGAGCCTCGCACAATGATCATACTTATTTCAAGTTGTGATCATATCTATATCGTTGCGGTGAGCGAAGAGGGGTGCGCATGGCGCAGGCAGTGCACGGGTCGGTGCTCGACGACCTCGGCGTCCGCATCGCGGGAGGCGAGCTCGAGGCTGGCCAGGTCCTCACCCTCGCTGCTCTCGAGGAGCACTACGCGGTGTCCCGCACCGTCGTGCGCGAAGCCGTCCGAGTCCTGGAATCCATGGGGCTCCTCGTCTCGCGGAGACGAGTCGGCATCACCGTCCAGCCCACCGGCGAATGGAACGCGCTCGACACGACGCTCATCCGCTGGCGCCTTCGGGGGAACAGCCGCAGCCAGCAGCTCGTCGCGCTCACCGAGCTCCGATCGGCGATCGAGCCGGTCGCCGCGAAGCTCGCCGCCTCGCGGGCCTCGCAGCGCGAGCGGACTCGCCTGCTCGAGCTCGCCGCGCAGCTGCAGGCCCTCGGTGCCAGCGAGCGCGGCGACTCCCCCGAGTACCTGCAGGCAGACATCGAGTTCCACGACCTGATCCTGGATGCGAGCGGCAACGCGCTGCTCGCGGCCGTCAAGGAGCCCATCTCCCAGGTTCTCGCCGGCCGCGCGAACCTGGGCCTCACGCCGGCGAGGCCGCTGCACGACGCACTGCACAACCACGTGCTCACCGCGCAGGCGATCGCGGACGGCGACCCCCTCGCCGCAGAGAGGCACTCAAAGGGTTACCTCGACACGATCCTGGGCGAGGTGCTCACCATCCACGACGCAGCCATCGGCGAGACCCCCGAGCTCGAGTCGGAGACGCCCGACACGCCCTAGACGCGATGCACGCTGGGCTGTCCGGAGAGCTCCTCGATGAGGTTCTGGATGGCCCCGCTCGCCATTCTGGCGACCGCCTCGGCGGTGTGCGCCCCGCTGTGCGGCGTCGCGACGACCCTCGGGTGGCCGAGCAGCGGTGAGTCCTGCGGCGGTTCCGTCTCGTAGGCGTCGAGGCCGACCCCGAAGAGGTGTCCGGCGTCGAGCGCCTCGCGGGCGGCCGCCTCGTCGATGAGGCCACCGCGCGAGGTGTTGAGCAGGATGGCCCCTGGCTTCATGGCCGCGATGCGTGCGGCGTCGGCGACGTGGCGGGTGCTCTCGAGGAGCGGCACGTGCAGGCTGACGACGTCGGCTGCTCGGAAGAGCTCGTCGAGGCTGGCTGGCGCAGCTCCGGTCTCGGCGATGGCGGCGGCCGGCACGAAGGGGTCGTAGGCGAGCACGTGCATCCCGATGCCGCGGGCTCGTTCGGCGACGATCCGGCCGATCGCGCCGAAGCCGACGACCCCGAAGGTGCGCCCGCCGAGCTCGATGCCGCTGCCTCGCGGCCAGCCGCCATCTGCGACCTCCGCGTGCAGCCTGGGGATCTCTCTGGCGACGGCGAAGGCGAGGCCGATCGCGAGCTCGGCGACCGCGGAGGCGTTGGCCCCGGGCGTCCTGGTGACGTGGATGCCCTTCCCCGCTGCGGCCTCCAGGTCGACGTTGTTGACGCCGACACCGTACCTGGAGATCACCCGGAGGCGGTCGGCTCCCGCGAGCGCTGCCGCGTCGTAGGTGTCGAGGCCGGCGATGACGCCGTCGATCCCGGGCAGGGCTTCAGCGAGCTCTTCGGAGGTGAGCGGGCGCCCGAGCGTGTTGAAGATCAGCTCGTCGGCCATGTCCCGCAGCGGGGCGAGCACGTCGGCGTCCGGAGTTCGGCTCAGCGAGGTGGGGGTGATCAGGATGCGCATCAGGCGTTGCCTCCAGTGAGGGACTCAGCACGCGCATCCGGTGCGGTGCTCGTGCGGTCGTAGGCGTCGAGGTACTTGGCGAAGGCGCGGTCGTAGTAGTCCCGCATGGCGGGGTTCGGGATGACTCGCTGCGTCTCCGTGTTCCGGAACGCCGGCTGGTCCTCGCTGAGTCCGGCGGCGCGGAGCCCGAGGCGAACGGCGCCGACCACCGAGCTGTGCTGCAGCGACGACACCTCCATCTCGACCCCGAAGGCGTCTGCCGTCATCTGGGTCCAGAACGGCGAGGAGAGGACTCCGCCGGAGAGGAGGACGCGGGTCGGCATGCCGTTGATCGCGGTGAGCTCGCGGAAGCAGTGGTAGAGCGAGAGCACAACTCCCTGCAGCACGGCCTGGTACATGTCGACGCGCCCGTGCCGGGGCTCGAGGCCGACGAACCCGCCGAGCCGCTGGTCCTGCCAGCCTGGGCACCGTTCGCCGTAGAGGAAGGGCAGGAAGGTCGGCAGCTCATCCCGTCCCTGGACGAGCTGGGGTTCGATCTCGGAGAAATGGGCGTCCGAGCCGAAGAACCTGTCCTTCGCCCAGTCGACGCAGTTCGTGCATCCGCTCGTGGCGGCGCCGCTGAGCCAGCCGAGCGGGGAGCGGTAGGCCCAGGTGCTGAGCCGCGGGGAGAGGGACGGCTCGAGGGTCGCGAACCGCATGGCGCCGCTGGTTCCCATGGAGAACGTCATGTCGCCGGGGAGCCCGGCGAGGTCGCCGACCTGGCTGAGGCCGCCATCCGGTCCGGGGACGAGGACGGGGATTCCAGGGCGGATGCCGAGGTAGGTGGCGACGTCGGCGAGCAGCGGGGCGGATTCCTCGCTGTCGTGCAGTTCGGGGAAGTCGACGCCGGCGACGCCGAGGGTCTCGAGGATCTCGAGGTCCCAGTCGGAGGTGCGGACGTTGAGCAGGCCGGTTCCCGAGGCGAGGGAGTAGCTCGTCCACGGGAGGCCGGTGAGCCTCAGGAAGTTGAAGCTCCCCTGGTCCATGACCTTGCGCCCGGCGATCTCCACGCCCTGGCGGGCCAGGTAGGCGAGCTTGAAGGCGGGGTAGCTGGCGTTGACCATGCACCCCGTGCGCTCGTAGAACCAGGTGGTGAGCTCGGCATCGCCGCGCAGTTCGGCGCAGAGTCCTTGGGCGCCGGTGAAGGGCCACTCGTAGACGGGCGTGGCCGCTTGGAGGTCCTGGGTCACGAGCCCGAGGCCGTGGTACGTGTTCGACAACACGAGGGCGTCGATGTCGTGCCCGCGGACGGATTCGCGGGCCAGGGCGATGAGCTGGGTGAAGATGCCCTCCGCCTCGCGAACGGCGGGGTCGGTTCCGTCGACTTCGAATCGCCGAGTCCGCACCTGCACCTCCTGGGTGTCGGAGTCGAAGACCAGCGTCTTCGCTGAGGTGGTGCTGGACTCGAGGGCGAGGATCTTCATGGTTCTGCTCCACTCGTGGGCGTCGTTGCCGATCGGGGCCGTGCGCGGTGGCGGCTCTCGGTAGGATCTCCAATAATATGATCATTGGGTTCCACTTGGGAACACAAGGCAGCCAACGGAGGTTCTCTTGCACGAAATCCTTGCTCGTCTCGCCGAGCACTCGATCGTTCCCGTGGTCTCCGCGAAGACCACCGCCGAGGGCCTCGGCATCGCGGAGGCACTCGCCGACGGTGGGCTCCCGGTCGCCGAGGTGACCTTCCGGACGAGCGCCGCCGCCTCGACGATCGCCGCTCTCGCCGCCCGCGGCGGAGTGCTCGTCGGCGCCGGAACGGTGCTCACCCCAGCACAGGTCGACATCGCCGTGGATGCGGGAGCCTCGTTCATCGTCTCCCCCGGCCTGAGCCGTGCCGTCGTCGAGCGGTGCAGGGCCCACGACATCCCGGTCCTCCCTGGCGCAACCTCCGCGACCGAGGTGCAGGCCGCCCTGGAGCTGGGCATCGAGACGGTCAAGTTCTTCCCCGCAGAGACGAATGGGGGCGCCAAGGCGATCGCCGCCCTCTCCGCGCCGTTCGGCGACGTGAGATTCGTGCCCACCGGCGGAGTGAACGCCGCGAACCTCGGCGACTACCTCGCCATCCCGGCGGTGCTCGCCGTGGGCGGCTCGTGGATGCTCCCACCGTCTGCCGTCGACCAGCAGGACTGGGCCGAGGTGACGAGACTCACCGCTGCCGCCGTCGAGCTCGCGCGCGGACTCCGCTCGGGCAACCGCGCAGAACGTCAGGCGGTCACGCTGAGCCGAGAGCCCTAGCCGCGACGAGGCGCCTCGGCCGATCGTTCAGTCGAGCGCGTCGATGCGCCAGAGACCCGCGGAGGCGTGCAGGTCGTCGCCCATCTCCAGGTACCGGATGGCACGTCGCGTCGATTGGCGCGCCCTGGCTGGCACGACGCTCTCCTCGTCCTTCGCGAGGCTCGTCGCCCCCTGCGACATGACGCGGCAGAACGCGGCGGCTCGCTCGAGGGCGATGGCGAAGTCACCGGAGAAGGCGCCGTGCAGGATGACGTCGGCGAGGGCGACGACCTCCTCCGGCCCGGTGGGGGTCGCGGCACCGGCGACCACGGAGCTGATGGAGCGGTCGACCTCGTAGCCTCGGCGGAAGAGGTAGCTCGCTTCGGCCGGATTGGCGCGCACGGCCTGCCGCAGCAGGTAGAGGCGCCAGAGCGCGCCTGGCAGGGAACGCGAGGTGGCACCGGCCCAGAGCTCGGCGATCTCGTCGATGCCGTTCTCGTCGGCGTAGGCCACGAGGCGCGCGACGACCGCCTGGTCGCCCTCGCCACGGGCTCGCTGCAGGAGCGCCCGGGCCGTGTCGTGCGCGACGCGGCTCACCGCTGCTGGGTCGTCGGCGCCGACGAGCGCCTCGAACGCCTGCGATGGCACGCGGACGGGCCTGTGGTGTCGTTGCGTCATGCTGCCCCTCTCGCCGACTGCGCCTTGCTGGCCCGTGCGGACCGCATCCAGTCTGCGCGTTCGGAGCCACGATTGCGAACCTGCCTCGTAGGCTGGGGGCATGGCTACTGCGCACGAGGACGATTCGCTGGTCGAGGACACGGCGGCGATGTCGTCGTACCCGGCCTACCGCCCGAAGCAGATCGCCTTCGGCGTACTGGCGGTCCTGCTGGTCGTGACGATGTTCTTCCCATGGTGGAACTCCGAGATCCCCCTCAACCGCATCGCGCCGACACTGAACGGCTGGCAGCTTCTGGTCGCCGGCACGGGACTGAGCCAGATGGATGAGGCGCTCGGCTACAACTGGTTCGGCACGTTCCTCTTCGGCCTCGTGCCGACGCTGCCGCTGATCGGGCTCGTCGTCGTCCTAATCCTCCGCATCTCCGGGGTCGCGGTCATCTCCGCGAAGATCCTCCAGCTCTACGCCGCCTTCGCGACACTCGGGATCCTGTTCCTCTTCGCCTTCGCGACCCTCCGCGTGGATGCGGCGAACGGCCAGTACCCGATCGCCTACGGCGCGTGGCTTGCGCTCCTGCCGAGCGTCGCGACGCTGGTGCTCGCGACGCTGTGGTGGCGGCGCGAGCAGCTCCACTACCCGACACGCAAGTGGCTCGGATTCGGACCCCAGCGCGAGAAGAAGCACGACCTGGCGGCGAACGCGGCGAGTGCTGCGATGTTCGACGACCTCGTCGACCCGGACGACGACGAAGAGATCTCGCTCGGCTCCGACACCGCCGTCGACGAGAACACGAGCCCAGGCAAGCGGCCGCGCCAGTGAGCGCCGCTGATTTCTTCGCCTCCCTGACCCTCGGGGGCGGCACATCGAGCCCTCCAGGACGGCAGCTGCGGGAGGCCATCATCGACGCCGTCGACCGAGGCGAGCTGCTGGCCGGTGAGCGGCTGCCGCCGGTGCGTGCGCTGGCGGAGACGCTCGGCGTCGCGCCGGGAACGGTGGCGAAGTGCTACACGGCCCTCGAGGAGCAGGGCGTCGTCGTCGGCCGCGGCCGCGCTGGGACGTTCGTGACCGCGGACGGCAGGAACGGCGATGTGCGACTGACGGCGGCCGCGAGGGCGTTCGCCGTCGAGGCGCGTGAGCTGGGGGTGAGCGACGACGAGGCGGTCGCCGCCGTGTTCGAGGCCCTGTCGATCACCGCGGATCGGCACGCGCAGCCTTGAGCCCCACTCCACCACAGGCGGCGTCCAAGTTCGCCTGAGAGCATCCCCTCATGGGAATCGACGATCGTATTCAGAACAAGTCAGAAGACCTCGGCGGACGCGCGAAGGAGGCCGCTGGCGCGGTCACCGGAGACGAGTCGCTGAAGGCTGAGGGCCGCTCCGACCAGACGAAGGCGGGCTTCAAGGAGAAGATCGAGGACGTCAAGGACGCCGCCAAGGAAGGCCTCGACAACCTCAAGCGCAAGATCGACTAGCAGTACCCCTCGAGACGCCACGTTCCGGCGTCTCGAGCACGCAGCAAAGGGTCCCGTTCGCGGGGCCCTTTCTGGTAGTTGACGACGGTCAACCATCTGAGTATGGTTGACCGTTGTCAACTACCAGGAGGCCCCGCGTCGATGTCGTCCAGCAAGAACCCCAGATCCAGCTCCAAGCCAGCCGCTGAGCTCACCGAATCCGGAATGAGCCACCGTCAGGTGCTGCAGGCCCTCTCCGGCCTCATGCTCGGCATGTTCGTGTCGATGCTCGCGTCGACCGTCGTGAGCACCTCGCTGCCGCTCATCATCAGCGACCTCAAGGGCGACCAGAGCGCGTTCACCTGGGTCGTCACGGCAACACTGCTCGCGACCACCGTCTCCACCCCGATCTGGGGCAAGCTCGCCGACCTCACGAACCGCAAGCTCCTCCTGCAGATCGCGCTCGTCATCTTCGTCGTCAGCTCGGCGATCGCCGGCTTCGCGCAGGATCCCGCGATGCTCATCACCATGCGCGTCTTCCAGGGCCTCGGCGCCGGCGGACTCGGCGCGCTCAGCCAGATCGTCATGGCGGATATCCTCAGCCCGCGCGAGCGCGGCCGCTACGCCGGCTTCTTCGGCGCCGTCATGGCGCTGGCCACCGTCGGCGGCCCCCTCCTCGGCGGCGTCATCACCGACGCCTTCGGGTGGCGCTGGAACTTCTTCGTCGGCCTCCCCTTCGCAGTGATCGCGCTCATCCTGCTGCAGGTCACCCTGCACCTGCCGAAGCCGAAGAAGCGCAAGGTGAGCATCGACTACTACGGCATCGTGCTCATCTCGAGCGGTGTGTCCCTGCTCCTCATCTGGGTGACCCTCGCGGGCACGCAGTTCGAGTGGAACTCCCTGCCCTCGTACCTCATGGTCGGCGGCGGCGTCCTCCTCCTGGTCATCGCGATCCTCGTCGAGCTCCGCGTCAAGGAGCCGCTCATCCCGCTCACGCTCTTCCGCGACCGCACGTTCACGCTCGCCGTCATCGCGAGCGTCTCCGTCGGCGTCGCCATGTTCGGCACGAGCGTCTTCCTGAGCCAGTACATGCAGCTCGCTCGCGGTGCGACCCCGACCGAGTCCGGCATCCTCACGATCCCGATGATGGCGGGTCTCCTCGTCGCGTCCACCATCGTGGGCAACCTCATCAGCCGCCGCGGCAAGTGGAAGGCGTTCGTCGTCACGGGCAGCGCGCTCATGGTCGTCGGGCTCTTCCTGCTGAGCCGCCTCCACTACGACACGCCCTACCTGTACGTGGGCGTCTCGATGTTCGCGCTCGGCGCCGGCGTCGGCATGGTCATGCAGAACCTGGTCCTCGTCGTCCAGAACAAGGCAGAGGTCAAGAACATGGGCGTCGCGACGAGCGCCGTCACCTTCTTCCGCAGCCTGGGCGGCACGATCGGCGTCTCCGTCATGGGCTCGATCCTGGGAACCGTCGTGGCAGACACGATCTCCACGAGCGTCCGCGCTCTGCCGCCGGAGCAGCAGGCCGCGGCCGCGCAGTCGCTCGCGGGTGGCAGCATCCCGCAGCTCGCGACGCTGCCCGACTGGCTGCGGGTCCTCGTCGAGGACGCCTACGGGACCTCGGTCGGCGCGATCTTCCTGGCGGCCCTGCCGCTCGCGATCGTCACGCTCATCGCCGTCTCCTTCCTGCCGAACGCCCAGCTCGGCACGCAGAACGCCGTGCAGCGGGCCAAGGGCGAGGAGACCTCCCCTTCCGGCAGCGAGACGGACGCGTCGCCGCAGACCCGCGAGAAGGCCGCGGAGTCGACCTCCGAGGATCTCGTCGAGGTCGCTGAGGCGATGGTCGGCATCCCGCGCACCGGCGCCATCCCGATCCTCGGGGACTCGGGACGGCAGGCAGACCGCACCTAAGATGGCCATCATGCCTGAGTCACCCGACGACGCCGACTTCGCCGAGGCGATCGCCTCGGTGGAGTCGGAGCTCGGCACGTTCTACCGGCGCGTTCGCACCACGTGGAGCGAGTCCGCGGTCGCCGTGCATCCTTCGCTGCAGCCCATCGGCTACAAGATCCTCTCGGCGCTCGTGCAGCACGAGACCGCGCACGTCGGCACCCTCGGCGAGCAGCTCGCGATCGACAAGAGCGTCATGAGCCGCCAGGTTCGGATGCTCGAGGAGTTCGAGCTGCTCACCGTCGGGGCGGACCCGAACGACGGGCGCGCGCGCATCCTCACCCCAACCGCCTTCGCGGTCGAGCGGGTCACCGAGGTGCGGGCCCGCAACCGGCACCGGCTGCACGCCGTGCTGCGCGACTGGACGCCGGACGAGCTGCGCGTGTTCTCCGGGCTGCTCGGCCGGTTCGGCGCCGTGGCCGAGGCCGTGAACCCCGAACGCTGATCTGGCGCCTCCCGCCCCGAACGACGAAACCGCCGCCCTCGAACGAGGGCGGCGGTTTCGTGTCTCTGCGGAGCGGGAGGCTACTGGGTGTCGAACCGTGCGCCCTCTGGACGCGAGTCGCCGATCAGGAACACGAGCATGATGATCGGACCGGCCAGCGGCACGAGCAGGATCAGCCACCACCACCCGGAGCGGTTCGTGTCGTGCAGGCGGCGGAAGAGCAGGGCGAGGCCAGGGATGAGGATCGCGAGACCCCAGATCGACTGGATGACCGTGACAACGGGGTTGCCGAGGGTCGCCGCCGAGAATCCTTCTGTGGTGTCGACCGAGGTCGTGCCGGTGAGCGAGCCGATGAGGAAGAACACGGCGTTGACGATGACGCCGAAGAGCCACCACCACCAGTACTCGCTGCGGCTCGCGCGGCCGGAGAAGACGGCGTACTTCTTGAAGAAGCGCTTCACCGCCTGCCCGAAGCTGGCTCCGTAGAGCGGTGGGTAGAGCGGGGCGTCGAGCTGAGGGGTAGACATCACGGACTCCAATCAGGCACTGCCGATACATAGGAACTTCACTGAGCGTAGCGGCGGAGCGATGAACGCCAGGTTTCGATTTGGCAAAGCCCGGAATCAGCTTCATACAACGAATCAGAATGCAATACTCCGAGCACACCCAAGTGGGGCTGGGAGACTCAGGAAATTACGCACGCCCGCGACCGTCTGGGGGAACGATGGATCAGCTTCACTACGCAGGTGGTGTCTACTTCACGAGCACGAAGATCGCGCGAGAGCTCGTGGGATATGCGGCGGCACTCGCCGAGGTGCACCAGGCCGGGATCGTCGAGATCCCCGTGCGGCACGCGGACGGCACCTCGAACATGCTCTCCGTGCTCGTCGGTCCGTCGAGCCAGATCGCCACCGAGACGGTCGACACCGAGGTCCCGGAGTTCGACGACAGCCAGGCCCTCGCCACCTTCACGAAGTTGCGCGCCGAGCTCGAGAACAAGAGCTACGCGCCAGAGGGGCTCGTCGAGGAAGGCTCCTCGAACGACCCGCGCGTGCCCCATCCGGATTGGCTCGACGAACTCTGATCGGGCGCCCTGGCCACAGGTCGGCGCTCTGCGAGTGATAATGGACGGCGCACACCATGTGCCAGTGACAAGAAAGCAGGATCCAGCGTGGGGAAGTTCATCTACAACTCCGAGGTCACCGTCGACTTCGAGGACCGCCTGCTGGCACACCTCCAGCTCGCGATCGGCACGAAGCTGCGCCGCGGAGAGTCGTTCTTCTTCAGCTGGAAGGACAACAACGCCGGCGGGGACGGGCGGAGCACCGTATGGATGCACCCGGCCGTGCCCATCCGCTTCAAGTTCCTCGGCAGCAGGCAGGTGCACATCAACCGCTCGTGGGTCGAGGCGCTCGTGCAGGGCGCCAACTCGCAGGCGGGCCTCGCCGTCATCGCCGAACCCGCAGAGAGGACCTCATGAACATGAGCACGTCAACCAGGATCGAGCTGCTCTACCAGGGTGAGACGTTCTCAAAGCTCGTCGCCGACGTCGACGCCTTCCGCGAGGACATCCGCGCCCGAGTGGCCGCCGGCGAATGGTTCTGGGTGCGCGGCGACCGCGGCGAGGGACGCCTCGAGCCCGCGAATCTGCTGGTCGGACCCGGGGTCGGCATCGTGGTCGTGGAGCCGTACCCGGGCGACTGACCCGTCAGCGACACGAAGCCGCCGACGCATGCACGGAGGCCGAGGACTGTCAAGAGTCGCACGCTCCTCCGCTTGTCCTGGTTATGTGGATAAGTGGCATCCCTCAGCACTTCAGAACTCCTCGGCGACACGAGCCGAACCATCCGGGTTGCGAGCGTCCCCTCGGGACACGTCTACGTCAGGCACCTCGCTCCCGTCTCCTCCGCGGCCTCCTCACATCGGGTCGTCCGCCTTGCAGACCCGCACCCTGATGGGTCCGGCCGAGCCGCCACGGATCGCTGGTGGCCACCGGTCATGCTCGACTCGAACTGGATCGACGAGCACGCCGCCCAGTTCGACGTCTTCCACGTGCACTTCGGCTTCGACGCCCTCTCCCCCGAGTCCCTCCGGGCGATCGTGGAGGCCCTGGGCAGGCACGGCAAGCCGCTCGTCTACACGGTGCACGACCTCACGAACCCGCACCACGACGCCCCTGACGCGCACACCGCCCACCTGGACATTTTGATCCCAGCGGCGGATGGGCTCATCACGCTCACGGCAGGCGCCGCCGATGAGATCGAGCGCCGCTGGGGGCGCCGCCCCATCGTCGTACCGCACCCGCACATCGTGGAGCCGGACGAAGCGAAGGCCGCCATCGACGGGCGCGCCGCATCCGCCGGACGATTCCGCGTCGGCGTGCACGCGAAGAGCCTGCGCGCGAGCCTGGATCCGCTGCCCGTCATCGAGGCGCTCGTCGACCTCAGCGCGCGGGAGGAAACCCTCGACGTGCTCGTCAACGGGCACCGCGAGCTCCTCGACCCCACCGGCGCGAAGTTCGAGCCCGAGCTCTCGGCCCGGCTCCGCGAGCTCGCCGACGCTGGGCGCATCGAGCTGCGCATCCACGACTACCTGAGCGACACAGAGCTGTGGCACTACCTGGCGTCGCTCGACGCCTCGGTGCTCCCCTATCGCTTCGGCACGCATTCCGGCTGGATGGAGGCATGCCGAGACCTCGGCACGGCCGTCATCGCGCCCGACGTGGGCTACTTCGCCGACCAGGGGCCCGTCTTCGAGTACCACCGAGACCCCACCGGGGCCCTCGACGTCGGCTCGCTACAGGCCGCGGTGCTCGCAGCAGCCCGCGCGCAGACTCGACGCCCCGACCCCGAGGCGCGTGCCGCCGAACGCAGCCGGATCGCGGCCGCGCACCACGACGTGTACACGTCCGTCCTGAGCCTGGAGCGTGTAGCGAGTTGAGAATCTGTGTCATCGGCCCCTCCCGCTTCCCCATCAGCGAGCCCTTCGCCGGCGGGCTCGAGTCGCACACCCATGCCCTGATCCTGGCGCTCAAGCGTCGCGGCCACCAGGTGACGCTCTTCGCGGCCCCCGGCTCGGACCCCGCCCTGGGCGTCGAGCACCTCGCCGTCGAGAGCTTCACGATGAGCGAGACGGCACGCCAGGACGTCGGCGCGATGCCCGTGGAGTGGATGCACGAGCACCACGCCTACCTGGCGCTCATGCTCGACCTCGCCCAGACCGCGACGGCGCGCTTCGACGCGGTGCTCAACGTCAGCATCCACCACCTTCCCGTCGCCATGTCCGGACTGCTCGGGGTGCCCTTCTTCACGACGCTGCACACACCGCCCGTCGGGTGGATCGAGTCGGCCGTCCGCATCAGCGGGTCCACCGGGACCTTCATCGCCGTCAGCTCGCACATGCGGGACGCCTGGGCCGACAGCGTCGAGAGCACCGTGATCCTCAACGGCGTCGACACCGACCGTCTCCTGCCTGGGCCGGGCGGCGGCGCCGCGTTCTGGTCCGGCCGCATCGTGCCGGAGAAGGGACTGGATCTGGCGATCGCGGCCGCCGAGCTCGCGCAGGTCGACCTCGACATCGCCGGGCCGATCTTCGACCCCGAGTACTTCGAGCGCAGCATCCGCCCTCGACTCGGTGGGCGCATCCGGTACCTCGGGCACCTCGAGCAGGCCACCCTCTTCGAGCATCTCGGGCGGGCGAGCGTGACGCTCGTGACGCCGAGGTGGGACGAGCCGTACGGCCTCGTCGCGGCCGAGTCGCTCGCCGCCGGCACGCCGGTCGCCGCGTTCGATCGGGGCGCGCTGCCGCAGATCATCGACGAGCGCAGCGGCAGGCTCGCGGCCCGCGACGACGTGCCGGCGCTCGCCGCCGCGCTGCTCGGGGCCGCGAGGCTGCCCCGCGAGGGTGCGCGGGAGCGCGCGGTCGCCTTCTGCTCCCTCGAGCGGATGGTCGACGAGTACGAGGCGCTGCTTGGCGGCGCACAGAGTGAGAGGCAGGAAGCGGCATGAGCGACACAGGCTCGTCCGAGACGGGAAGCATCGGCTACTACGTGCACCACCGAGGTGGCGGCCACGCACGACGTGCGCTCGCCATCGCACGCGAGTGCACGACCCCGGTGACGGGGCTCTCGACGCTGCCGAAACCCGAGGCCTGGCTCGGCCCCTGGATCCGGCTCGAGCGCGACGACCTCGCTGTCTCGCCACTCGAGCCCACGGCGAACGGTGCCCTGCACTGGGCCCCCGTCGACGACGAGGGCATGCGGCGACGCATGGCCCGCATCTCCGCCTGGATCGCCGACGCCGCGCCCACCCTCTTCGTCTCCGACGTGTCGGTGGAAGTCGCGGCACTCGCCCGCCTGCACGGCGTCCCCGTGGTCTCGGTAGCTCTGCCCGGCGTGCGCACCGACGCGCCGCACACCCTCGGGTTCGGGCTGTCGGATGCCGTCCTCGCCGCCTGGCCGGCGAGCGCGGAGGGCATGCTGCCCGGCGCGTCCGCTCGGGTGCTGGCTCGCCTGCACGCGGTCGGCGCGATCTCCGCAGCCGAACGCTCGACGGGCCGCGGGCCCGGCCCCGTCACGCGAGTCCTGGTGCTCGCGGGGAGCGGCGGCGGCGGTATGAGCTCCGCGCAGATCCGTGAGGCCAAGCGGCAGACGCCCGGCGTCGAATGGGACGAGATCGGCACGACTCCCGGGAACCGGGTCGCCGACCCCGGCCCGCGCATCCGCGAAGCCTCACTTGTCCTCACGCACGCGGGGCAGGGCGCGATCGCCGACGTCGCCGCCGCCCAGGTTCCCGCCGTCGTCGTCCCGCAGGATCGACCGCACGACGAGCAGGCGGCCGCAGCCAGGGTCCTCGCCGCCACCCCCGGCCTGCCCGTCATCGTCACGAACAGCTTCGAGCGCGACGACTGGGCCGCGCTGCTCGACGAGGCGGCACGTCTCGACGGACGCAACTGGGCGAGCTGGAACGACGGGGCCGGCGCGCTGCGCGCCGCGGCCCTGCTCGACCGGATGGCGAGCAGATGAGAACCGCGGTGATCACGATCGCGCACGGCAGGCACTCGCACCTCAGGGCGCTGCGGGCTGGCCTGCTCCGCCAGTCCCACCCCGCGGACGACACGATCGTGGTGGCCATGGACGATCCCGAGCTGGGACGGCTCGCCGCCGCCGATCGCCTCGGTGGCATCGTCGTGGACGTCGAGGCGGACACGAGCGCCCTGCCGCTCGCCGCCGCCCGCAACGAGGGCGCTCGAGCTGCCCTCGCGCGCGGCGCCGAGCTGCTGATCTTCCTCGACGTCGACTGCATCCCTGGCCGTGGTCTCGTCGCCTCGTATCACGATGCTGCCGCGGATGCGCGCTGGTCTGGGGCACTGCTGAGCGGACCGGTCACCTACCTCGAGCAGCCGGGCCCTGCCGGCTACGACGGCGAGCGCATCGAGCTGCTCGATGCCCCGCACCCGGCCCGCCCCGCCCCGTCTCCAGGAGCGGTGGTCGGTGGCGAGGACAGGAACCTGTTCTGGTCGCTGTCATTCGCGACGACCGCAGCGACCTGGCGGCGGATCGGCGGGTTCTTCGAGGGGTACGACGGGTACGGCGGGGAGGACACCGACTTCGCGCGACTCGCGGAAGGCGCCGGGGTTGGGCTCGCCTGGGTGGGCGGCGCCCGCGCCTACCATCAGTGGCATCCGACGTCCTCGCCTCCCGTCCAGCACGTCGCCGACATCGCGCGCAACGCGAACGTGTTCCGCGAGCGCTGGGGCGAGTGGCCCATGGTCGGCTGGCTGCGGGCGTTCCGCGAGCGCGGCCTCATCGTGGGCGGCGTCGGCGATGAGGTCTGCGCGGTGGCCGCGGGCTCTTAGGCTGGAAGCCTCGTCCTCTCCCCCCGAAACCTCTGGAGCACGCGTGAGCTACTTCGCCTTCCTCGCCATCGGCCTTCTCCTGGGCGTGCTGGCCAAGCGCTTCCTGCCCACCCGCAGGCGCGACGACTGGATCGCACCGCTCTTCGTGGGCGCGCTCGGCGCGCTCTTCGGGGGCTGGCTCAGCAGCGTCCTGTTCTGGAGCAGCACAAGCGACCCGTTCTCGCTGCCGAACTGGACCTCGGCGATCGTGGGCGCCGTCGTCTCCCTCGCGGTCTACCTCGTGATCGTTCGGATCACGGCGCCCCGCAACGATTGAGCGTGGCCTGCGCCTCGGGTCGCGCATCGGGTCGCGCATCCACCGAGAGCTGAGTTGTGGTCGTCATTCGTCGCCCGAGACGACCACAACTCAGCTCTCGGTGGATGGGCGACGCGGTCGGACGACGAAGCGCACGACGAGGCCCGCGAGCAGTGCCCAGAAGGCGGCGCTGACCCCGCCGATCGCGATGCCGGATGCGGCGGTCGCGAAGGTCACGACGGCTGGCACGAGCTCGCCCGTCTCGGCGAGCGCCGCCTTGAGCGAGCCGGCGAGCGTGCCGATGAGCGCGAGCCCCGCCACTGCGGCGATGACGCCGGCCGGGGCGAGCAGCACCAGCGTTCCGAACGCGGCCGATGCCACGCCGAGGACGATGACGACGACCCCGTTGGTGACGCTCGCCACCCAGCGCCGTGAACGGTCCTCTCCCGCCTCCGGCCCCGCGGCGAGGGCCGCGCTGATGGCGGCGAGGTTGATGGCGTGGCCTCCGGCGGGGGCGCCGACGACGGTGCCGATGCCGGTGGCGATGAGCGACCGCCGCCACGGCACCTCGAAGCCGAGGCCCTTCATGACGGCCACCCCCGGCACGTTCTGAGATGCCATGGTGACGAGGTAGAGGGGCAGTGCGATGCCGATCATGCCGGCGATCGAGAACTCCGGAGCGGTGAACTCCAGGCGCGGGGCGAGGTCGGCGGCCTGGATCGAGGCGCCGGAGGCGACGATGTGCACGCCGATGACGATCGCCGCGACGAGGAACGCGATCGGCACGGCCCATCGAGGCAGGAAGCGCAGCGCGAGCAGCCAGGCGATGACGACGGGCGCGACGGCGAGCGGGTTCTCCGCCATGCCGGTGATCGGGCCGAGGCAGAGCTGGAAGAGCACGCCCGCGAGCATCGCCTGGGCGACGGAGACGGGAATGCGAGCGACGAGCGCTCCGAGCTGCGGGATGAGCCCCGTGACGACGATGAGGAGTCCCGTGATGAGGAACGCGCCGACCGCGACCGGCCAGCCGCCATCGAGGGTGCCCGTCGCCGCGAGCAGGGCCGCGCCCGGTGTCGACCAGGCGACGGTGATGGGCAGGCGAGTCCATCCCGCCAGCAGGATGCACCCGAGGCCCATGGAGACGCTCACGGCGAGGAGGCCGCTCGACGCCTGATCTGCACTCGCCCCCACGGCGGTCAGGCCCGTCAGCACGACGATGAACGAGCTCGTGAACGCCACGAGCGCCGAGACCACGCCCGCCGAGATGGGGCGCAGGATGCCCTCGCGCGGCTCGAGAGTGCTGCTCATCGTCGGGGTCCTCGTCTCGTCCGCTCGCGCATCCCGCGATCTGCAGTTCAGCGTAGAGGCAGGGTACCGGGCAGACGAAACCACGGGGCGGGACCGTCAGAAGAGCGTCGGCTGCACCATCTCGACCGGAACCAGCCCGGTGAGCGTCACGCTCGCGGACTCGAGCTCCGAGGTGCTCGAGTCGACGAGCAGCTTCTTCGCGACGGGCATCCACACGTCGAAGGACGCGCTCGAGTCGATGCCCTGGTACTTCTCCCTGACCGGGCCGAGCCCGACGGGGCGCAGCTCGAGCTTGATGCCCGTCGCGCTGAGCCCCGCTCGAGTCGCGCGGTGGCAGACGCGTTCGACGCAGCCCTCGACGACCTCCTCCGGCGTGCGGTCGGCCCGCGCGTACCCCGAGGTCGACGATTCCGAGGTGAGGCTCGTGCGGTGCCGGATGGGCGAGATCATCGCATCGTCGGTGCCGGCGCGGATGCGCCACAGCCGCCTGGCCATCCCCGTGCCGCAGACCCGCAGCAGCTCGTCGCGCGGGATGACGTCGACATCGCCGATGCGGGCGACGCCGAGCTTGATGAGCCGCGCCTCGGTGCGTGCCCCGATGCCCCACACCTCGCCGATGGGCAGCTCGGTGCGCAGCTCCAGCTCGCGCGCCTCGTCGATGACGTGCACGCCGTCGGGCTTCGCTGCTCTCGAGGCGAGCTTCGCCATGAGCTTCGTGCGGCCGATGCCGACGCTGACGGGGATGCGCAGCTCGGTCGCGGCGCGCCGACGCAGCTCGTGGGCGACGCTCTGCGCCTCCTTGATCGTGCGAGCCCCGACGTCGAGGAACGCCTCCTCGATCGAGCCGGGCTCGATGCCCCGCGCGACCGAGTCGAAGAGCGCGTAGAGCGCATCCCCGACCGCTTCGATCTCCTGGCGGTAGGCCTCGACGAGCAGGATGCGTGGGCACAGCTCACGTGCCTCGGTGACGAGCATGCCGGCGTGGATGCCGAACTCCCGCGCCGGGTAGTTGGCGCTGGCGATGAACAGGTGCGCCACGGCGGCGACGGGCTTGGCTGCGAGCTCCGGCCGGTCACGCAGGGCGACCGATGCGAAGAAGGAGTCGGCGTCGGCATGGAGCAGGTACGAGTTCATGACCCCGCCATCGTACCTATGTTCTAGGCAGGGTTCGAGTGGCGCGCGAGTCGCGTGTCTGCGCCCACCCTGTCGGTCGCGCGCGCCGTGCCCTAGTGTGATTGCAATTGCAATCTCTCTGGAGGCTTCATGCGCGAGCGCTACACGACGATCGACTACCACACGGCCGGCGAGCCGTTCCGCATCGTGCCGGAGCTCGGGATCCCGATCGAGGGCGCAGACGTGGCCAGCAAGCGCGTCTTCGCCATGGCCTCCCCCGCCATCGACCGAGTCCGCCAGCTGCTCTGCTTCGAGCCGCGCGGGCACGCCGACATGTACGGCGGCTTCATCGTGGAGCCGAACGACGACGGCGCCCACCTCGGGGTGCTCTTCTGGCACAAGGACGGGTTCTCGACGGCGTGCGGGCACGGCACGATCGCGCTCGGCGTGTGGGCCATCGAGAGCGGCCTCGTCGCCGCCGAGACAAGCGGCACGACGGACGTCATCATCGACGTCCCCTCAGGCCGCGTGACCGCGAGGGTCCACACCGACCCAGATGGCACCGTCACGGGGGCCGACTTCATCAACGTTCCGGGCTACGTGCTCGCGCGGCAGGTCCCCGTCTCGACATCCAGGGGCGCGGTGCTCGCCGACCTCACCTTCGCCGGGGCCATCTACGCGCAGGTCGACGTGAGCACCATCGGGCTGTCCATCGAGCCGGAGGACGTGAGCGAGATCATCGCGTTCGGGCGGGAGGTGAAGTGGCTCCTGAACGATTCGCCGCACGCCCAGCATCCGAACGACGAACGACTGAGCGGGGTCTACGGCACGATCCTCTTCTCCGACCACAGCGCCGACGGCGTCGTCCGCCAGCGCAACGCCACGGTGTTCGCCGACGGTGAGCTCGACCGCTCCCCCTGTGGGTCCGGCACGTGCGCCCGGGTCGCGACGCTGACCGAGCAGGGCGCGCTGCCCGTCGGGTCCGAGCTCGTGCACGACTCCATCGTCGGCTCCCGCTTCCTCGCCCGCGTCGTCGCGGAGGGCGTCGAGGCCGGGCGCCGCGCGACGACGACGCAGGTCTCGGGCATGGCGCACAAAACCGGCGAGCACGTCTTCGAGGTCGACCCTCGTGACGAGATGACGCCCGGGTTCGTGCTGCGATGAGCGCGCGCATCCCCTACCTCGGCGCCGATGACGTCGCGGCGCTCCTCTCCCCGACGGCGGCTGTCGATGCGCTCCGGCGCGCCCTCGCCGACGGGTTCCGTCCCGAGACCGACCACGCGCGCATCTTCGAGTCGCTCGAGCACGGCGAGTTCCTCCTCATGCCGGCCGAGACCGCGGACAGCGCCGGCATCAAGCTGCTGACGATCGCACCGGACAACCCGGCGCGGGGACTCGCCCGCATCCAGGGCCTCTACGTGCTGTTCGACGCGGAGACGCTCACGCCTCGCGCCCTCATCGACGGGCCGGCCCTCACCGACATTCGCACCTCGGCCGTCTCCGTGGCGGCGGTCAAGGATGCGCTCGAGCGAGACTCCGGCCCGCTGGAGGTCGTCGCCTATGGCGCCGGCCCGCAGGCGAGAGCACACGTGCGCACGGTCAGGGCCGTGCTCGAGGGCACACGGCAGATCGGCCGAGTCACGTCGGTGGTCCGCTCCCCCGAGCGCGTCCCCGCGAGCGAGGACTTCGACGCCGTGGTCGCGGCGGGCAGCCATGAGGCCGAGGCTGCAACCCGCGCGGCTGGGCTCATCCTGTGCACGACGACAGCCTCGGCCCCGCTCTTCCCCGACGAGCTCGTGCGCGACGACGCAGTGGTCGTGGCGGTCGGCTCGCATTCGCCGGATGCACGCGAGCTGCCGGGTGCGCTGCTCGGCCGAGCCGACGTGATCGTCGAGGACGTCGCGGCGGCGCTTCGCGAGTGCGGCGACGTCATCATGGCCATCGACGAGGACGCCCTCGACGCGCGGGACCTGATCCCGATGGCCGATCTCGTGCAGGGCACCCGCCGGCCGCTCGGCAGCCGCCCCGTGGTGTTCAAGAGCGCCGGAATGTCGTGGGAGGACCTCGTGCTGGCCCGGGCGATCGCCGATGCAGACGAGCGTCGCCGATGAGCACCCCCGCCGGCGCGCAGCCCAGCCCGGGCCGTCGCGACTCCGTGCGCCAGCGCGTGGCCGCGGAACTGCGAGCCGCGCTCATCGGCGGCGAGCTCACCCCTGGGCAGGTCTACTCGGCGCCTGCGCTCGCCGCCCGCTTCGCCTCCTCGGCGACCCCGGTCCGGGAGGCGATGCTCGAGCTGTCGCGTGATGGGATGGTCGAGGTGCTGCCGAACACGGGGTTCCGCGTGACGGAGGTCACGCGCGCCGAGCTCAACAACCTCGCCGAGGTGCGCCTGCTGCTCGAGGTGCCCGTCATGGGCGACATCGCCGAGCAGCACAGCGACGAGGACGCGGCGCGCATCCGCTCGCTGCGCCCCCTCGTCGAGGCGATGCAGCGAGCTGAGGCGGCGAACGACATGGTCGCCTACCTGACGGCCGACACCGAGTTCCACACCTCGTTCCTGTCTCTCCACGGCAACCCGGAGCTCGTCCAGATCGTGCGGCGTGCCCGCGAGCGCAGCCGCCTCCACAACCTGCTGCCGCTCGCCGAAGCCGGCCAGCTCACCGCGTCCACGCTCGAGCACGGCCAGATGATCGAGGCGGCGCTCGATCGCGACCGAGCGCGGATGCAGGAGCTGGTGGCACAGCACATCGGCCACGTGCGCGGCGAGTGGGCCGGTCGCTGACCCGCACGTGGTGGTGGAGGCAGCCTGACCCGCCAGACAGGTCACTCTTCGCTGTATAGTCACTCCATGCTGACTCTTGCTTCGAGGCTCGACGTGATGAACAGGCTCGGCCGGGCGATGGCGGATCCCACCCGATCAAGGATCCTGCTTGCGCTCCTCTCCGGCCCCGGGTACCCCGCGCGTCTCTCCGAGTCGCTGGGGCTCACTCGCACGAACGTCTCGAACCACCTCGCCTGCCTGCGGGGGTGCGGCATCGTCGTCGCGAGCCCCGAGGGCAGGCAGACGCGGTACGAGATCGCCGACTCGCACATCACCCGCGCGCTCGGCATGCTGATCGAGACCGTCCTGGCCGTCGACGGGGGCGTCCCGTGCGGGTCCGACTGCGACAGCTGCGCGGCGTGCGCCTCGGAAGTGGCGGGTCCCGCGTGAGCGAGGAATGCTGCGGCCCGGCCGAACCCCCGCGAGGAGGCGCCCCGCGTCGGCCGCTGCTGCTCCGCTCGGGGCCGTCACCCGCCTCCGACACCCTTCCTCCGTCGCCGGTCGTCGCTGCGGGATGCGGAGACGACGACGGGGATGCCTGCTGCGGACCTCGGCTGGCGTCGGCGACCACACTGGCTTCGGCGGCCTCAGCAGGCTCCGCGTCCGAACCGGCGAGCGGACCGCCCGTCGCCGCGCCCTGGTGGCGGGATCGGGCGCTCCTGCCGTCCGCGGTGTCGGGCGTCGCGCTGATCGTCGGCTACGGGTTCGAATGGGGCGGGGCGCCCGCCGCCGCGGTCCTCTTCCATGCCATCGCCCTGCTGGCCGGGGCCTCGACCTTCGTCCCCGACACGCTCCGTCGCCTCGCGCGGGGCCGCCTCGGGGTCGGGCTGCTGATGACGATCGCCGCGATCGGGGCCGTGCTCCTCGGGCACGTGGGCGAGGCCGCAGCGCTGGCGTTCCTCTTCTCCCTCGCGGAGACGCTCGAGGGCCGCGCGATGTCGCGGGCCAAGGATGGGCTGCGCGCGCTCCTCGCGCTGCTCCCGGAGACGGCGATCGTGGTTCGCGCCGGCGGCACCGCGACCGTTCCGGCCAGCGAGGTGCGTCGCGGAGATGTGCTGCAGCTCGGCGCCGGTGACCGCGTCGCCACGGATGGCATCGTGCGGGAGGGCCGATCGAACGTCGACACGTCGGCGGTCACGGGCGAGTCCATCCCCGTGCAGCTCGAACCGGGAGACGCGATCGCGGCCGGGACCATCACCATCTCCGGCGCCCTGCGCGTCGAGGCCACGGCCGATGGCCGAGACAACTCGCTGACCCAGATCGTCGAGCTGGTCCGGCAAGCCCACGCCAAGAAGGGGAACCGCGCGCGGTTGGCGGACGGCATCGCCCGCCCGCTTGTGCCGACGGTGCTCGTGCTGGCGCTGCTCATCGTGGCGTTCGGGTTCCTCGTCGGAGATCCGGCGCTCTGGACCGAGCGTGCCCTGGTCGTGCTCGTCGCCGCCTCTCCCTGCGCCCTCGCGATCGCCGTCCCGGTGACCGTGATCAGCGCGATCGGCTCCGCCTCGAAGCTCGGTGTGGTCATCACATCCGGTGCTGCGTTCGAGCAGTTCGGAACGATCCGAACGATCGCGTTCGACAAGACGGGCACGCTGACCATGAACGACCCGCGCGTCGTCGAGGTCGTTCCGGGGGCCGCTTGGACCGGGCAGGGTGTCGTCGACCTCGCGGCTGCCCTCGAGGCCGTCAGCGGGCATCCGCTCGCCAGCGCGATCACTGCGGCGGGTGAGGCCCCCTTGACCGCCACCGACGTCGAGGAGCTCGCAGGACTCGGCATAGCCGGCCAGGTGGATGGCGCGGCCGTGCGAGTGGGCAACACGAGGTGGCTCCCGCCGCTCGGCGTGGAGGTCGCGGCCGAGACGCTGGCGGGCAATGGCATGACGGTCGTGGTGGTGGAGGTCGATGGCAGCATCGCGGGCCTGATCGGCGTCCGCGACGAGCTGCGCCCGGATGCTGCGGACGCCATCGATCAGCTCTCCCGGCTCGGCATCCGCTCCCTCATGCTGACCGGCGACAACACGCAGACCGCGCAGGCGCTCGCATCGCAGGCGGGGATCGCCGAGGTGCACGCCGAGCAGCTTCCGGCGGACAAGGCCCGCGTCATCGAACGGCTGGCGTCCAAGACGCCGACCGCGATGGTCGGCGACGGCATCAACGACGCCCCGGCGCTCGCCACGGCAACCGTCGGGATCGCCATGGGGACCCACGGTGCCGCCGCGGCGATCGAGTCCGCGGACATCGCCTTCACGGGAAGCGACCTCAGGCTGCTTCCGAGCGCGTTCGCGCACGCCAGACGCGGACGCCGCATCATGACCGTCAACATCGCGCTCGCGCTCGCCATCATCGTGGTCCTGTTCCCGCTCGCGCTGTTCGGCGTGCTTGGCCTCGCCGGGGTCGTGCTCGTCCACGAAGCCGCAGAGCTCCTCGTCATCCTGAACGGCGTCCGAGCCGCGCGCCGACGCTGACCCGCGGCGCCCGAGGCCTCCACAGAACGATTCGGGCCACCGCCTTCGGGGAGGAAGTGGCCCGGGACCGCACACCGCTCAGGCGCCTAGTGAGCCGCCGTGTCGTCGCCTTCGTCGCCCGTCTTGGGCAGCAGCCATCCGCGTTCCGGGGCGATGCCAACGCGAACGCAGTCCATGGGGCGCAGGATGTCCTCGACGGATGGGTCCGAGACCTGCGCCACGATCGTCCCCGTGTCGGTCTCGATCTCGTACTCGACGCTGTCGCCGTGGAAGATGGTCGTGAGGACCCGTCCGACGTCTCCGTGGACCTCCGCGGCCTCCACTCGACCGGAGAGTCGCACCGACTCCGGCCTGATCATGAGGAGCACCTCCGTGTCGATCGTGACGCCGTCCTGGCAGTCCGTCTCGAACTCCCGGCCGAGCGCCACGACCCGGGCCCGTCCATTCGCCGGCTCGGCGAGGAGGGTGGCGTCGAGGAACGTCGCGCGGCCGATGAAGTCGGCGACGAACACCGACTCCGGGCGCCGGTACACGGCGTCCGGGACATCGACCTGCTCGATCCGGCCG
The DNA here is from genome assembly GCF_002931375.1 of Pseudoclavibacter sp. RFBJ3. Taxonomy (NCBI): domain Bacteria; kingdom Bacillati; phylum Actinomycetota; class Actinomycetes; order Micrococcales; family Microbacteriaceae; genus Pseudoclavibacter; species Pseudoclavibacter sp. RFBJ3. The sequence continues at coordinate 215,447 of NZ_PSXZ01000009.1, forward strand.
CGGTTCATGACGACGATGCGGTCGGAGAGCGTCATCGCCTCGTCCTGGTCGTGGGTGACGAAGATGCTCGTGATGCCGAGTCGACGCTGCAGGCGGCGGATCTCGTTGCGCATCAGGACGCGCAGCTTCGCGTCGAGGTTCGAGAGGGGCTCGTCGAAGAGCAGCACCTTCGGTCGCATGACCAGCGCACGGGCGAGGGCGACGCGCTGCTGCTGACCTCCGGACAGCTGGTGGGGCGCCCGGTCGGCGAAGTTCATGAGGTTCATGATCGTCAGGACCGTGTCGACCTCCTCGCGCATCCGCGCCGCCGGCATCTTCTTGAGCTTCAACCCGTACGAGACGTTCTCGCGGACGGACAGGTGCGGGAAGAGCGCATACGACTGGAAGACCATCGACATGGGCCGCTGGTTCGGGGCGACGCGGATCATGTCGGCCCCGTCGAGTTCGAGCTCCCCCGAGGTCGGCTCCTCGAACCCGGCGATCATCCGCAGCGTCGAGGTCTTGCCGCAGCCGGAGGGGCCGAGGAGGGTGATGAACTCGCCAGGTTCGATCTCGAGATCGACGGAGTCGACGGCCAACGGGTCGTCGGCCTTGGCTCCGTATCGCTTCGTCAGCTTGCGGAGGGTGATGCGGCCGAGTGCGGCCTCAGGGTCGATGCCGACAGCCTCGGCGAGGCCTTCGACGGAGTCAACGACGGTGTGTGCGACCACGGAAGATCACCTTTCGGACGAGGAAGTTGATGATGAGGATGAGCGTCAGCACGATGAGGATGAGCACCGTGCAGTACGCGAACGCGTTCCCGAAGCGCCCCGAGTCGACCTCGGCGAGGATCTGCGAGGTCATGATCTTGATGCCTGGGGTGGTGAGGAACACGATGGGCGACAGCGTCGTCATGGACCTGGCGAACGCGAAGGTCAGGCCGGTGAGGAGGGCCGACTGGATGAGCGGCAGTGTCACCTTGCGGAACGTCGTCCCCGACCCGGCGCCGAGCGACGTGGAGGCTTCCTCGATGGCGGGATGGATCTGGTTGAGCGCCGCGATGCCCGAACGCTGGCCGGATGGCAGCGAGCGGGTGATGTAGACCATCACGATCGCGATGCCGCCGGAGAACGCCGCGCTTCCACCGGCGAGGGCCGGCAGGATCTGCACGCCGAAGATCGTGGTCGGCGTGATGTAGCTGAGCGCGTAGCCGATGCCGAGGACGGTGCCGGGCACGGCCAGCCCCAGCATCCCGACGAAGTCGAGCAGTCCGGAGGTGCGACGCAGCTTCCGGACGACGAGCCAGGCGATGAGCATCCCGAGCACACCGGCGATCGGGGCCGCGATGAGGGCCAGGGTGGCCGTGTCGATCATGGCCTTCGAGCCGATGCCCGTGAGGACGAAGGTGAAGTGGTCGAGCGTGAACTCGTTGTTGACCCCTGGCACCTTCATGAAGCCACCGGTCAGGACGGTCACGTAGATCGTGACGATGAGCGCGCTGATCGAGCCGACGAGCAGGAGGATGGGCACCCGGATGCTCGGTGCGGTGATCTGCTCGGATCGTCCCGTCGGCTTGCCCGTCACGGTCACGACGCTGCGCTTCGAGACCCAGTAGCGCTGCACGAGGAACACGAGGAGGGCTGGCACGAGGATCGTGAGCGAGTAGGCAGCGCCCGCGCTCGTGTTGTAGTCGCCGGTGACGGCGAGGTAGGCCCGGCTCGCGAGGACCGTGTAGTCGCCGCCGAGGACCAGCGGGTTCGCGAGGTCGGCGATGGACTCCACGAACAGCAGGAGGAAGGACCCGGCGAAGCCGGGGACGAGCATGGGGATGGTGACGGAGAAGAACACCTTGATCTTGCTCGCCCCGAGGCCAGCTGCGGCCTCGTCGAGGCTCGGGTCGAGCGACTCGAGCATGCCCTTGAAGTTCATGTAGGCGACGGGAAAGAAGGACAGGGCGAGGACGAGCACCAGGCCGGAGAGCCCGTAGATGTCACCCTTGATGCCGAAGATGCCGTTGCTGATGGCGCCGTTGCGGCCGAAGAGCGTGATGACGGCGGTGGCGACCGCGAACGGGGGCGCCACGATCGGGACCATCGCGAGCAGGTGCAGCGCTCGTTTGCCGCGGAACGCGATGCGGACCTGGGCGAACGCGAACAGGAAGCCGATGATGGTGCCCAGGACCCCGACGATGAGCCCGAGGACCAGTGTGTTGAGCACGATCCGATGGTTGACGGGGTCGGTCACGATGCTCGCGAGCACCGCGAGCCCATCCGGGGCGAAGGCTGCGGAGAGGAGGCTCATCACCGGGTAGCCGATGAGGAGCAGGAGGATGACGGCGACGGCCGTGCCGAGGATCACGACGCTGCGGTCGGCGCGGGCTCGTGACCGCGGCGCCGAGCGCGAACCGCGTCCTCGTGCGGGGGCGGGGGCCGCTGGCGGCGTGGCGCCGCCAGCGACTGCTTCGAGTGTTGAGGTCATTGTTCGTCCGCGCTTCTACTCCTTGGGAGCAGGCGCCACCTCCGAGTCGAACCGTCCGGTGAGCTCGTTGCGCGCCTGACCCGCGGCGTCGATGTCGGCGTGCACGAGCTTCACGGTGTCGAAGTCGACCATGTCCTCCGTGATGACCGCGTCCGGGTTCGTCGGCACGCTGTAGCTGCCGACGGTCGCGGCGAGATCCTGGGCCTCTGCCGTGAGGGTCCAGTCGATGAACGCCTTGGCGCCCTCTGGGTTCTTCGCGTTCTTGATGAGCGAGACGGCCCCGACCTCGTAGCCGGTTCCCTCGGAGGGGAAGGTCGTCTCGAGGTTCGTGAAGCCCTCGTTCACGAACTTCTGGCAGTCCTGGGCGAAGATCACGCCGGTGGCGACCTCACCGCGACCTGCCATCTGGCCCGGCGCGCTGCCGCTCTTCGAGTACTGGAGGATGTTCGAGTGCAGCTTGCCGAAGAAGCCGATGGCCGCATCCTGGTCGCCGTCGTTGAGCTCGACCTCGGTCCAGAGCGCCTGGTACGCCGTGCCGGAGGTGCCGGGGTGCGCCATGGCGATGTTCCCCTTGAACTTCGGGTCGAGCAGGTCCGCCCAGGAGGTCGGCGCCTCGGCACCGATCTCCTCGAGCACGTCGGTGTTCGAGCAGAAGCTCAGCGCGCCGACGTAGACGCCGGTCCAGCGCCCATCCGCGTCCTTGTATTCCGACGGGATCTGCTCGGCGTTCGGTGAGGTGTACGGCTCGAGGAAGCCGGATTCGTCGGCCGCGAGATGCCCCTCGGCGCCGCCGCCGAACCAGGCGTCGAACTCCGGGGTGTCTCCTGTCGCGCTGAGGCGTGCGACGGCCTCGCCGCCGCTCAGCCGCACGTAGTTCGCCGGGATGCCGGAGGCCGCCGTGAACTCGGCGGCGATGACCTGGCACCAGTCCTCCTGCGGGGTGCAGATGAAGGTGACCGGTTCGCTTGAGGCGCCCGCCTCGGTGCCCGCACCCGCCGAGCAGCCGGCGAGGAGAGCGGTGACGGCTGTTGCCGCGACCGCGAAGGGAAGCAGTGTGCGTTGCATGCGGGAGAACTCCTTTGTCCTGGTCTTCGAACTGCCGAGCATCAGTGAGCTGTGCTCGACGTTGCCAACGCTACGAGCGGGATGCGGGCACGCCCGTGACAGCTCGGTGATGCTCGGTGACAGCTCTGTCACCGAGTTGGGCGGGAGCCCTGGTGACGGACGACGCTCAGGTGCGGTCGGCGCGGAGCAGGTAGCCGGTGCCCCGCACGCTCTCGATCGCCGCCGCGCTTCCCGTGACGGCCGCCTCGAGCTTGTGGCGCATCCGGTAGACCGCGGCCTTGATCATCTCCCGATCCCCGTGGCGGTCGTACTCGCCCCAGCACATGAGGAGGAGCTGCGAGAAGTCGAGCGGTGAGTTTGGGTGCGCCATGAGGGCGGCGAGGAGCTTGTACTCGGTGTTGGTGAGCGAGACCCGCTCCGCGGCGACGATGACATCGTGGCTCGCGGGGTCGAGCTCGAGTCGGACCCCCGAGGTCACGACGGCACGCGACGACTCCGGCCGCCGCACGAGCCGCTGCGCCCTGAGTGCCAGCTCGCGCGGGTGGAACGGCTTCGCGACGTAGTCGTCGGCCTCCGCCTCCAGCCCCGCGATCCGGTCGGAGACCTCGCCCTTCGCGGTCACGAGGATCACCGGCAGGTCCCAGCGGGACTTGATGCGCTGGCACAGCGAGATGCCTGAGATGCCCGGCAGCATGATGTCGAGCACCACGAGGTCCGGGCGAGAACGCTCGAGGGCCGTCCACGCGCTCTCCGCCGAGCGGAACGACTCCGTCGTGAACCCCTGCGTCTCCAACGCGAACGTGACGATGTCGAGCATCGCCGGTTCGTCGTCGACGACGAACGCGAGACTGTGCGGCGCGGTCATCGTCGACGCCTCACGATGGCTGGATCGGCAAGGGGCAGCGTGAACATCATCGTCGTCCCTTTTCCCGAGATCGTGTCGACATGGATGCGGCCACCCTGCAGCTCCACGAACTGCTGCGAGATGAAGAGCCCGATGCCGGTGCCGTTGCCGAGCGGGCGGCCGCTCGAGAACCGGCTGAACAGGCGTTCCCGCTGTGTCTCCGTCATCCCCGTCCCTCCGTCGCTGACCGAGATCATGACCTCGTCGTCCCCAGGAACGATACGCACTTCCACGCGACCGCCCGCCGACTCGCTCCTCGCCGCGTTGTTCACGAGGTTCGTGATGACCTGCCTCGTGAGCTGCGGGTCGACGAACGCGCTGACCGGGGCGCCAGGGGCATCCAGCACGACCGTGACATCGGAGATCTCCGACAGCTCCTCGACGACGCCCCGGAACAGCACTCTGAGGTCGACCCGAGAGCGCTCGATCGACACGAGGCCGGCCTCGAGGCGGGCCCTCGTGAGCAGTTGCTCCGAGAAGTTGTGCATCCGAACGGCGTTGTCGACGATGCGATGCACGAACACGGCCTGTTTCTCGGTGAGCGGGCCGGCCTTCTCCTCCGCGAGGAGCTCCCCGGCCCCCTGGATGACCGCGAGCGGCGTGCGGAGCTCGTGGCTCAGCACCGATGCCTGGTCGGCCCGCCTCGTGCTGAGCTCGGTGACCTCCTCGAGCCGCGCACGGTCGCGCGCATGCCCGCGCAGCACCAGCCAGATCGAGGCCCATGCGGCCGCGAGCGCGATGAGCGCTGCGAGCCCAGTCGCCCAGTCGGACCGCATGGCGGCGAACACTGCCGCGAGGATCCCCGCGAGAACCGACACGAGGAGCACACTCGCTGCCCACCTCGACATCATCATCATCCGGATAAACCTAGACGATCAGGCGAGAGGGACACGTCGATCCTGTCTCACCAAGGCAGCGAGCCCTGCCGTCATCCGACGGCAGGGCTCGCTCTGCTCACCGCACCAGCGTGGTGTCGACGGGGTCCATGTCGTTGTAGGTGGTGTTCTCGCCCGCGGTCGCCCACACGAACGTGTACGGGCCGGTACCCGCACCGAAGTGCACCGACCAGCTCGGCGAGACCACGAGCTGACGGTTCGACACGACGAGGTGCCTGGTCTCCTGCGGCTCCCCCATGACGTGGAAGACCCGGTGCTCCGGCGCGAGATCGAAGTACAGGTAGCACTCCGTTCGTCGGTCGTGCGTGTGCGCTGGGAGGGTGTTCCAGGCGCTGCCCGAGTGAACCTGCGTGAACCCGAACGCGATCTGCGAGCTGCGGGTCCCACCCTCGTAGATGCACTGGTTCAGTGTGCGGCGGTTGGCGTTCTCGGGGTCGCCGAGCTCGACGACGTTGGTCATGTCCGGCGTGATCTTGGTCGTCGGGAGGTCCTGGTGCGAGGTCGCGGTGAACACGTAGAACGCGGCAGGGTTCGCTGGGTCGGCCGAGGAGAACCGCACTTCGCGTTCCCCGCGTCCGAGGTACATCGTGCCGACGTGCGCGAGCTCGTGGGCCTCGCCGCCGACGTGCACGGTGCCCGGTCCGCCGACGTTGATGACACCGGCCTCGCGGCGCTGCAGGACGAACTCGGCACGCACCTGGTCGGGCGTGGGCAGCTCGAGTGGTTCGTCGAGCGGCACGACGCCGAACGCGAGGATCCGATCGTGGTGCAGGTAGACGCTTCGCGCCTCACCCGCGGCGAACAGCTCCTCCATGAGGAACGAGGAACGCAGCTCGTCGGTCTTCATGGCTGCGACGGCGTTGGGGCTGTGGGCGTACTTGGTGATGGTCATGAGTGCTCCTCTGGTTCGGGGGCTGATGATGATGGTGCTGTCGTCTCGTTCCAGGCGGCGATCGCCTCCAGGGCGAGGCCCTGTCCCCACGGCTGGACGCGGTCGTCTCGGATCACGGAGTAGCCGAAGGGGATGAGCTGGAGCACGGTTCCAGCGCTCACTCGGGTGAGTCGACCGTCGTCGACGTACGCCAGCGAACCGAGGACAGCGCGCTCGCCGGCTCGCCGCAGGGGCCGGTCGGCGACTGGCAGCTGTTGCTCGAGGAGCGCGCTTCCACGGAGCAGCGCGGCCCCGATTCCGGCTGCCGCGGACGTCTCGAGGATTCCTCTGGTCTCGATGGGGCCGTCCACGAGGACGTCCCAGACGCCGTGGTCCGGTTGGAGCGCAGCGAGGGTCTGGAGCTGCACGGCGAGTCGTTCCCGGACCTCGCCGATGGCCGGATCGTCGCCTGCGAGGTGCAGCAGGTCCGCACCGGCAAGTGCGATCCACGCGTTGGCGCGCCCCCAGAAGCAGTCGATCCGTGTGCCCTGGTTGGTGCCGTGGGCGAAGAGGCCCGTGCTCGTGTCCTGCAGCTGCTCGGCATGGGCGAGCCACTGCTGAACCGCCTCCCGCGTGAGCTCGGGGCGTTCGAGCGCGCGCCCGGCCCGCAGGAGGAACTCGCCAGCCATGTACACGGTGTCGGCCCAGACTCCGCCCGGCCAGTGCTCGAGCGCGCCGTTCGAGGCCCTGGTCGCTTCCGGTGCGTCCTGGTACCAGGCCAGGCAGGCATCGACGAGGCGTCGAGCACCTGGATCACCGGATGCGCGCAGCAGTTCGGCTGCCGTGGCGGCCGGTGCCATGTTGTTGACGTGCTCGAGCACGGGGAGACGCGTCGCGTGGCGTCCCATGTAGTCGAGCACGAGCTGCGGGGGTGTCGCCCCGCGAGCTTCGGCGGCGCGCCACGTCGCGAGGAGGCAGACCCCCTCGCCCCAGAACCATCTGTCGACGCCCATGGCGAGGGTGCCGCGCAGGAGATCGCCCTCGAGCTCGGCGAATCCGCTTCCGGCCGCGGCCTTCGTCAACGGCGGCAGCGGCGGTGGAGCGAGGTCCGCCGAGGAGGTGTCCTCACCGGCCATGTGCGTCACCGCCGATCTGCGCGAGTCCCTGACGGACGTGCTCGACGGGCAGCTGGAGCAGCTCGCCGTCCCATTCCGCGATGATCTCGGCGTCACCGAACGCGCTGCGCGTCGCCGGGTTCTGGAGGTGCTGTTCCTCGACGATGGTGCCGTCGCTGAATCCCTCTGGCACGTCGTCGACGAGCAGCGCGCTCGAGAAGGTCACGTCCAGCTTCGGTCCGGATCCCAGCTGGAACCGGACGCCGGGGTCGTCGGCGCCGCTCGGGTTCCAGTCGAGGGTCGCAGTTTGCAGGCCGGCGGCCCACGTCTGGAAGTCGCCGTCCGACTCTTTCCGACCGGCGACGGCGACCCAGACCGCGCCGTGTTCGGCCGGTATCCACTCCTGCTGAGCGGTTTCACCGGTCGCGATGGGGCGCACGCCGCCGGGAGTCGCGATGGCGACGTAACCGTCCCCGCGCCGGGCGGCGATCCACTCGCCGCCGACGACGAGCTCGTCCGCCTGCTCGGACGGCAGCCAGAGGTGCGTTCTCGTGATGGGGTCGCTGCTCGTGAATCGCTGGAGATGCACGACCACGTTCCGGTGCTGATGCACGCGCGGGAGCACTCGGTGACCGGCCCACGCGTTGGGCCTCGCCGAAGACCCCGTATCCGCGTTCGCGGGATGCGTGACGAAGATCTGGAACTCGCGGGCGAGCGTGGCGCCCCAGATGTGCTCCTGGAGGCCGGGCAGCCCGGCTCGGTAGTCCTGCACGCTCGAGAGCATCACGTCCGGGGTCTTCCAGACGCGGAGGTCTGAGCGGTACGGCCTGCTGAGGAGGTCCCGTTCGAACGCCAGCTTCCCGCGGTAGACCTGGGTGCCCCACCATTCGCGGGGCGGCTCCCCGGCGAGCTTGCGGATGATCGCCGGCACGGCGTACTTCCGCGAGATCGCGAGCGTGGTCACCGGCAGCACGGCGTCGTTGAGGCTGCCGACTCCGGCGAGCAGGCGCAGGATGGGCGAGGTCTCCTCGAAGCGCGAGCTGCGCAGCGTGTGCACGTACGAGCGCCCGTGCGCCGCTCCGTGCGTGCCGCGCCACGAGTTGCAGGCGAGTGTGAAGAGCACCTTGTCGAGGAGCACCCGCGAGGCCTCGGTGAGACGGTCGTCGACCCCGAGCTCGATCAGCATGCAGAGGGCGTAGCTGTCGATGGCGAGGTACGCGTTCGAGTCGAACTCGCTGAACCCGCCGGACAGCTTGCGGTCGAGCCATCCGGCGGCGCGGATGCGCGCCTCGTCCGCATGCTCGGCACCCGTTCGCCCGTCGACGGAGAAGACCTCGTCTGGGAAGGTCTCCCCGGCGAGCAGCTCTGCGACGTGCCAGACGAACTGGTGGTTCTCCGTGAAGTAGCACATGGCGTCGAGGCCGGGTTGGGTGATCCAGTACTTCATGCCTGTCACGGCGCCCTGCACTCGGTCGCGCAGCCCGACGGACCAGGCATCGCTCGGCACCCGGTGCCAGGCGAGCAGCATCGAGAGCACCTCGAAGTCGGCGCAGTCGCCGCGCGTCTCGACCCGGTGCAGCGCAGACGCGAGGTCAGAAGGCTCGACGCGCACGTCGCCGAGCAGCTCGTGGCGAGCGAGGAGACCGGCGAGCCCGGCCTCGGTGGGGGTGTCGTCCTCGAGGCCAGCCACGAAGCGGAGCACCTCGTCGCGCCACAGCGCAGGATCGCCGTGGGGTTGTTCCCTGCTGTCCGGCGGAACGACGGCGACTCGGATGCGACGAAGCTGCGGGCACCGGGGGTCATCGAGGCCGATCTGCACGATGCTCTCCCCCGTGCTCAGCATGGAGGCGCCTGCTGAGGCTGCGTCACCTTCCGCGAAGGCGTCTTCCTCGGCGACCCCGCCGACGCGGAAGCGGACCTTGCCCTGCTCGTCCGCTTCCACGAGCTGCCAGTCCTCGTGGTCGCTCGTTCGGACGCGGAACCGCACACCGCGCGGCGCGGAGAAGGCGGCGACCGGCCCCTCCAGTGCCCAGCTCGTGGACGCGACCCGATTCAGCACCTGCTCTGCGAGACGGCCGGCGTGCTCGTCGGCACCGGGCGAGGGGATGACCACGCGAACCGGCAGCCCCTCGACCCGGACGCGCACGATGTGCCTGCACTCCCGGAATGCGACCTGCCAGGTCGCCAGGTGCAGCGGCGTGACCCCCGATGGCAGACGCACCCGTACCGAGGAGGTGAGCGGCTCCATGTAGGAGACCTGATCGCCCCGCAGGACGACTTCGCCTCCCACCCAGAGGACGAACGGGCCCGTCGTGTGCACCTCGATCGTCCGCCACTCGCTCTGGTCGACCTCCACCGCCGTGGCCGCGAGGGACGCCCGGTACTCCGGGGTGAAGCAGAACGCCGACCAGTCGACGAAGCCGTCGGCCGGGGTGTGCACGCGCGCCCACTCGGCGCTCGAGCTCTGCCCGTTGGCGGCCCAGCTGACCGGACCGCCCTCGATGACCTCCGGGAGGTCCTGTGCATCGTCGAGCTGGTGCGCGGCGTACAGCCGCTGCTTCAGCTCGCCGACGTCTGGTCCGTTCGTCAGCAACCATCTGCCGTCTCCCCACGGTTCCCCGTCTTCGGAGAGAAACGCGTCGAGGTCGTCGCAGCTGCTTGCCCAGGCCGGTGAAACCAGCCAATCCCTGATCGTGCCGTCTGCGTCGGCGAGGTGAACGGTCCGGTTGGTGACTGTGAGTGAAGAACTCATGCTCCGTGTGTTTCCTTGTCCAAGATCGATGGTGAGTGACGGGCTACTTGAGGCCCGTGTTCGCGATACCCGTCGTGACCTGCTTCTGGAAGAACAGGAAGAGGATGATGACGGGGACGATGCTGACCACGCTCATGGCGATGATGAGGTTGAACGGGACCGTCTCCTCCGCCGTGAATCGGGCGAGTGCCACCGGCAGCGTGTAGACCGATTCGCTCTGCGCCACGACGAGCGGCCACAGGAAGTCGTTCCACCGCCACATGACCGACAGGATCGCGACGACCGCGAGCGCGGGCCGGCACATCGGCAGCACGATGGTGGCGAAGATGCGGAACTCGCCCGCGCCGTCCATCCGCGCCGCCTCGATGAGCTCGTCGGGGATCGACAGCATGTACTGGCGGAGGATGAACACCCCCGTCGGCGTCGCTGCTGCCGGGATGATGAGGCCCCAGAGCGTGTTCACGAGCCCCATGGATGCGACGACCTGGTAGACGGGGATCAGGATCACCTGCAGCGGGATCATGATGGTCGCCAGGGTGAGGATGAACAGGAAGTTCTTCCCCCGGAAGTTGTACTTCGCGAGTGCGTACGCCGCCATCGAGTTGACGGAAAGCGTGAGCACGGTCGCCCCGATCGTGACCACGACGCTGTTCAGGAAGTACCCGGCGAAGTTGAACCGCGAGAGGGCTTCCGTGTAGTTGCCGAACCCCCAGGTCTCTGGCAGCAGCGCGGGTGGCCGCATCGCCAGTTCGGCGGGCGACTTGAACGAGCCGAGGACGAGCCAGACGATCGGGATGAGCGCCACGAGCGTCGCCGTGACCAGGATGACGACGCGCAGTGCGTCCGTCGAGGTGACTTTCTTCGACCCAGTGGAGGTCCAGCTCCGGCGCGGTTCCTGCGTGGCGATGAAATTGCTTGCCGTCTCGGTGGTCATACCGCGTCCCGCTTTCGTCCGATCAGGTAATTCACGATGGTGATCGTGAAGATGACGATGAAGAGCAGCACGCTCCCCGCAGAGGCGAGCCCGTAGCGGATCGGCGACACGAAGCCGTTCTCGTAGATGTACTGGACGATGAGGGTGGTCGCGCCGACCGGTCCACCGCCCGTGAGGGTGTAGATGAAGTCGAACGCCTGGAAGCCGTGGATCGTGGCGAGCACGACGACGACCAGGATGCTCGGCTGCAGCAGGGGCAGCGTGACGTTCGTGAACTGCTTCCATCTGGAGGCGCCATCGAGCTGCGCCGCCTCGTACAGCGACGGGTCGATGCTCTGGAGGCCTGCGAGCAGGATGAGCATGTAGAAGCCCACCTGCATCCAGGTCCCGACGACGATCACCGAGAGCATGGCCAGGGGGCCCTCGACGAGCCACGGGACCGGGGCGACGCCGAAGAGGCCGAGGAACGCGTTGACGATTCCCCCCTGACGCTCCAGCATCCAGTTCCACACGAGGCCCGCGACCACGGGTGAGATGAGGACCGGGATGAAGAAGACCGCCCGGAAGAAGGAGCGCCCCCTCCGCTGCTGCTCGACGAGGACGGCGAGCAGCGTGCCGAGGACCACGGAGAGGAGCACGAAGGCCACCGCGTAGACCACGGTCTGCCAGACGATGCCCCAGAACTCCGTGTCGGAGAGGATCGTCTGGTAGTTGCCGAGCCCCTCCCACGCGAAGGTGCGTCCGTTCGACGACGAGTACATCGAGATGTTGAAGCCGTTGATGGCGGGCCAGATCGTGAACAGCCCGAAGATCGCCATGTTGGGCAGGAGGAACAGGTACGGCGCCGAGCGGAGGCTGAAGGGCTTCCGAGACTTGCCCCCGATCACCTTCCGCCGAGCGACCGTGCGCTCTGACGTCATTTGTGCAGCTCCTCCACGAGCGACTGCGCGTTCGACTTGACGTCTGCGACCGCGGTCTTGAGATCCTTCTCGCCGGCGACGACTCGGGAAAGCTGGTCGACGAGCTCGAGGGCGCTGCCGTTGAAGGCGACGTCGCCGTTCGCGGCGTAGCCGAGGTCCGGAGTGCGGGCGAGGTCAGCCTGGAACGTGTCCATGTCGGCCTGACGGTCCGGGTAGGTGACGCCCTGCTCCGTGAGGTCCGCGCGGGTGGGGAGGAACCCGCCTGCTGCGACGAACTTCTCCTGCGACTCCGCGGTGTTCATGTACTGGACGAAGAACGCGGCGAGCGCCGGGTTGGGGCCTTCCTTCAGCGCAGCCATGTACTTGCCGCCGGGGAATCCGCCGCACTCTTCAGCGCAGGGATTGGGGGCTGCTGCCCAGTTGAAGTCCGCGTTGGCGGCGAACTGGCCGACCTGCCAGTTGCCGGACAGGTAGACGGGGGTGTCCTGCGCGAGGAAGATCTCGTTCGCACCCTCGTATCGAGTGCCTGAGCCGAGCCAGAAGTCGCGGGGCATGCGGCCGTCGGCCATCATGTCGACGAGCGGCTGCAAGGCGGCTTCGGCCTTCGCCTCGTCGAGGACGACCTCGCCGTCGCCGACGAGTGCGGTGCCGTACTGGCTGAGCACAGTGGAGAGTCGGTGCCCGGACTTGTCCATGGCGAACGCGTACTCGGTGCCCGTCGCCGTCTGGACCTTCGTGGCCGCGTCGATCATCTCGTCCCAGGTCCATGGATCGTTCGAATCGGGGAGCGGGACGCCGGCCTGCTCGAAGAGGTCGGTGTTGATGAACGGACCGTTGAGGGTGAGGTCGGATGGGACCGCGATGAGCTGCCCGTCGTCGGTCGTGGCACCGGAGACCGGGCCGTCGACGAACTCGGACGCGTAGTCCTCGCCGAGGTACGTGCGCAGATCGAGGAGGTCGTTCTGGAAGTCGCCGAGGCCCGTGAGGCGCACGACGTCGGGCGCGTTGCCTCCCGAGAGCCGCGCCTGCACGGACGTGACGAGGTCCGCGTACGGGAGGATCTCGAGGTTCACGGTGACGTCGTACTCTTCCTCGAACGATGCGATGAGGTCGCGTGTTGCCGCCTCGTCGGGACCGTCGGTGAAGTAGACGTAGCTCAGCGACTCGCCGGCGAAGTCTGCCGGGTTGATCTCCTGGACTTCCAACGGCCCGCTTGCACCGCCGTCGCCGCTGACGACCTCTCCGGGGGCGCACCCCGTGAGGCCAACGGTGACGCCGACGGCCAGCGCGAGCGCCACCTTTGCGTTGTGCCTTCTCGTAGTCATTACATCCTCCTTGATGTCAATCCCCCGACCCGGGGAGCCGACGCCTCTCTGCGTCGATGGTGGCGATACTACAAGTTTTCGGCTCTATGGAAAGCACTTTCTGTAGAGCGGAAACTAGGCTAGGGTGCGAACTACTGACCTGACTCAAGGAAGAGTCGAATCGACAGCGCGTCCCGGCCGCCGTCGCCCACTCGATGGAGTGCGGAATCTCAAGCGGCCGCGATTGGATGAGGACATGACACCATCGCCCGAGAACTCGGAGCCCCCGCTCTCTGCCCTGATGAAGGGCCTCACGCTCATGGAGGCCGTCTCCGAGCACCATCGCATCTCCGACCTCGCGACCGCGACAGGTCTCTCCGTCAGCACCGTGCACCGAGTGCTCAGCGACCTCGTCGAGCATGACTGGATCGAGCACGGCGCAGACCGCACCTACCGCCCGGGAGCCCGCACGCACCTCTTCGCTGCGAGCGTGCAGCGCGACGAACGCGCGACGCAGAAGGCCCTCCCGCTGCTCCAGCGACTGCGCGACGAGGTGGGCTGCACGGTGCACATGGCGCGGTTCCGGCAGACGACGCTCATGTACGTCGCCAAGATCGACGGACCGGCTGCGTACCAGATGCGCTCACGCGTCGGAGACACCATCCCGCTGTGGTCCACAGCCATCGGCAAATCGATCCTCGCCGCCCTCTCCCCCGAGCTGAGTTCCGAACTGCTGATGTCAGCTGAGCTCACGAGACGGACGGCCCACTCCATCGTGTCGAAGCGGGAGCTCCAGGCGCAGCTTCGCGTCGTCTCCGAGCGCGGATGGGCGATCGACGACCAGGAGAACGAGCTCGGGATCCGATGCGTCGGCGCAGCCCTCCGATCCGCGGATGGCTCCGTCATCGGAGGCGTCAGCACCTCGGGCCTCGAGCACGAGATGACGCCGGAGAAGATCCAGGACATCGTGCCGCATCTGCTGCGGACGGTCACCGAGATCAGGAAGCTGGTCTGAGCAACCGACCTCGGACCTTTGGGCCGTCGGCTGCCTTTCCGGAATCACGCCTCACCAGACGAGCGCTCCGCACCTTCCTCTCTCAGGAGTCGACGCATGGTTCGCACGGATCGGAATCCACTTTCCTGTGCGATTCCGAGAAGTTCGGATTTCGAGTTCGCACTCATACCGAGAAGAGTGCGGGCCCGATGCACCCGCCTGGCTCGAAGAGTTGCCCCTGCCGTTTTCCCCTCGGCCGCGAATATGCGGTGCAACTGCGAAATGGAGATATTCAGAGCGCGCGCGAGCTCTTGGGTCGAGAAGCCCGCATCCCGGTAGTTTTCCTCAATCAGCAGGTGAGCACGCGCGAGATGCTGGTCTCGCGGTGAACTAACTTTCACATCCTCATGAACTCTGGTCTCCGTGAGCGCAGCGAGCAGCAGCTCTTCGACTCCACGCCTCCAGTAGCTGAAGCCATGCTGCTGCTCTTGAATCTTCGCGTCCAGCGAAGCGTTTGCCGCCGCGATGAAGACTCTCCGGAAAGCACTTTCCGTCACGAACGGGCCTGGCGCCTGACTCTCGACCCATGGAAGTTCTGCGAGGCGCTCCCTGGGAATCGCGATGAACAGGCACGAATGAGGCTCCGTCGACGAGACGCTCGCCGGCCGACGTGCTGAATGCGTGTAGAAGTGCGGTGCAGCGACCTTCCTCATCGGCCCGCCAGCGCTCTGAACCATGAGATGACCCGTCAGGACGAAATTCACATAGACAAGATCCGGATTGTAGGAGCCAGATCCCGGGTCAACTCCCGTCGCGGTTTGCCAGATGCGTCCCAGCGTGAAGGCTGGGGTCCCGATGATGTCCGCGTGGACACGGACCTTCGTGCCGACAACTCGAACTTCCCACCCCTGCTCTTGCAGCCACTGCAGTGCCTCATCGTTCTCGAGACCCACAAAATGTGCGGAATCCAATGCTGCTCCGATCGTTCGAGTCGGGCCAATCGGCCGAATCCGCTAAGAGACTCAGACGCCAGTGAGCACCGCAGGCTGCCGCACTTCCGAAGACATGGGCGCGTGGCCGGGATACGGAGCGTCACGAAAACTACTCGTGACGCGCAGTCATCTCGACCGCGGGTTTGACGCGCGCACCTCGGTGGCAGATATCCCCGGGGGCTCAATAGGGCTGAAGACGGGCAAGTGTACCCACACTCCGCGCCGGATGACGAGTTGATCTTGGCGGTGATCATCATGACCGACTCGACCACGCGGCCCGACGAGGATCCGTGGAGTCTCCGGCAACCCAGTACCTTCACGTCTCGAAATGCGACAGTTTCGCTCTAGATTCCGTCAGGGCCTTCGGTCGGCGAATTGTGCTCTTACAGTGAGCGATGTGGGTGCTGATGACTGAGCTATCGGGGGATGGCGTGCACGGCACCCCGCCGTGCGGCGCGGTGATCTGGGGTCACCGCGCCGCACATTTCCGAAGCGGGCTCTCATTGCTACCGACGTCCCTCGCGCTCCATCCCTCGGTCGACTCAGTCGAGATGCTCTTCGATCTCGGAACACGCTCTGCTGCTCCGAGAAAATGACCGATGTCCGACCTTGAGCCATATCGTGACAATGCTGTTCCATGTGGCGACAGCCAGGGCGTGACTACTGGGCAGGACCTAGCTTGATGTCGACATGCGACGACTGGTGACCCCTTTTCAGCAGACAACGCATGACGCCGAAACCACGCGTTCCGGAACCGCGCGACGTGAACTCGCGCTCCTTGACCCCGACAAACCAGATGACCCCCGAAAAGCCAGAAGTTTCTGGTCACGACATTGTGATCGCCCTCGAGTGACGCGTCACGGAATCGAGCGATCATCAGCGCACCCCCTGGAGGATTGAAGAAACGAACAACGAGAAGGATGCGGAGAAAGCGGGGCTTGATCGCCGCGGGCTCCTGGCAGGGGCCGCATGGTCGGCACCCGTGATCCTGGGCGCAGTCGCTGCCCCAATCAGCGCAGCGTCCGGAAACCCTGGAACGGCGACCGTCAACGCAACGGCAGCTTCTGCAGGCCGCCTCACGGTCAACATTCCTGCGGGTGCCCGCAACGTCACCTACACCATTCGAGGCGGCGCTGGCGGGCCTACCTCGAAGTCCGGCGGTGGAGGGGCAGTCATCACCGGGACGCTGAACCTCGGTGGTGTCGCTACAACGCTCACCCTTGTCGCCGGAGGCGGGGGCGCAGGGCGGGGCACCCTCAGGGGCAACCGGACTGACGGCTGGAGCGTCGGATCCTACGGCGGAGCCCGCACAGGAGACCCGAACAACGATGGCGGAAACGGTGGCGGGAGCTCGGCGATCGTGCTGAGTGGGCGCCCCGTGGTCGTCGCCGGCGGTGGTTGTGGAGCCGGCTCCGAAATAGCCTCGGGTGCGCAGACGGCAGTTGCTGGCGCTGGCGGCAGTGGCGGAAATCCACCTGCAGCCGGCACACGCGGAACGCGTGGAGGCGGGGCCGCAGCGGAAGGCGGCGGTGCGGGCACTGCCACCGCCGGTGGCGCGGGAGGGACACCCTCTGGCGGAAGCCCCACCCGATTCGGCACAGGGAACCCCGGCAACGGCTCCGCTGGCGGCGACGCCTACGGCACCGGAGACGGGGCCTCCGGCGGAGGGGGTGGTGGCGGCTACTTCGGCGGCGGCGGCGGAGCCATCTATTACGGCTCCAGTTCCCCGCAGGGGCCGGCCGGAACCGGCGGCGGCGGCGCAGGATCAAACTACGTTGGCGGCACCACTGGCGCGGCCGTGCTCACCTCGACCAACAGTTCCGGATCGGCAACCGCAAGCGGCGGTTACGGCCTCCCGGGTGTCGTCACGATCAGCTGGGAGTAGCCTCTTCCGCCGGCTCCCTACTCCGTCACCACGCGGAGCAGGGAGCCGGCGGCCTCACGCCGCCCCGCGGTCAGAGCACGAAGTCAGCAGGCGGGTCCGAAGGCGGATCAGCTGAAGGTGCGCTGACATCAGGCGCTCGCACATCCTTCGGAGTCATCCCGTGGGTGCTGAGCAGGGCACGACGCATCGATCCGACGGAGTTGAACCCGCTCATCTTGCTGACCACATCGAGGTTGAGTTGCGGTCGAGTGAGAAGCAGATGCCGAGCCCGGTCTGCTCGCGCTGACCTCAGCATCTTGGCGACGCTCGCTCCCTGCCTTTCCGCGGCTCGCTGAAGCGACCTCGTCGAGACGCCAAGCTCCCTCGCGATTTCCGGGGGTCCGAAGTCGAGGTTGGAGAACCGAGAGCTGACCAGCTCCTTGACGCGCTCGAAGAGATCATCCGGTTCCTCGATGTTCTCTCGGGTCGACTCCACAACAAGTGCGCGGGCGAAGGAGCGAAGCAGCTCGCGAATGGAGTTCGCTGTCATCTGGTCGGCGTCAGGAGACTGGCTGAGGAGCCTGCTCAGGAAGTGATAGGTCGCCGTGAAGAGTGGTGAACTGGAAACGTCCGTCACATTGGGAACCCGATTCGCCTGCAACGGCGAGATCTCGTCCTGGTCGAACGTGAAGAGGATCATCTCCGTGACGCCGACCACCTCAATGGTGAGTGGCTCGTGCCCCGGGAGCGCCATGCCAACACCTGTGGCGCTTGGGGTGCCCTTCAAGCTGTCACCAGCGAACGCGACTTCGCCTTGGTTGACGAGGACGAATGCGAATCGCCGTCTTGCGGGCAGACGTGTGCGAGGCCATTCCAGAACGACGGGACGCGTTCGGAGCCTCGTCACGAGGAAATTGTTGAACCGGAGAAGCTGCACCTCCGAGTGGGCCGGTTCGTAATATTCGCGGACAAAAACTCCGGAAGATTCAAATGCATCTTCGGGCAGTGTTCCTACGAACGTATTCTCGTACCCACGTAGCCCTGGCAATGCTTGCCAGCCGTGTATCTCTGAAAAATATGAGCGGTCACCCATATCAGTGTCACCTCTATCGCTTCTCCTGCAGATCACGTTCAGCAACGAGAACTGCGGTCATGTCTGTGGGAGGACAGAACCAGCTGGCGGGTTCGGTACTCCGACTGCGGCACGACGTGAAATGGCCCGCCCCGCTCATCGACGTGCGAGAGTCGAGCCCTTGTCGTGTGGTTATCCGACCGAGTTGTGCGGCCACGTGAGCATGACGATGAGCCTGCTCAGATCGCTGGGGACCAGTCACGTGCGTGAGCGTTCCGCGCGGGCCGCTCCGAACAACCGTGGGGCACACGAGCGAGAGCTCGACACCACGCTGGTCGCGGTGAGTGGCCTGGCGAGGTGCGGGCCTCAGCCAAGAAGTCTCGAGCCGCACACCCCTCGTCGCCCGCTGGGACAGAGGCGATCATCGCGTCGGTCCGCCAGCTTCTCCAGTCTTCCTATGCGGCGCCCGGGATGTCGAAGGTGAGTCCCGTTGCGATGCCGCTCGCGGTACTCGCGTGGTCGTCCGCGAGGGCACATGTTCGTCCCGACTCAGCCGAATTGGTCTCATCAGGCGCTCCGAGTGGCCGGTTGCTGGACGCAGAAGCACCGTCGACGACTCTCATTGACGCGGCTGAGAGCGGTTCGGCGATGGGTCTGGCAAAGACGGGCGACGTCCTCGCGGCTCCCGTCAGCAAAGTCCTGCGTTCGACTGGCGACATCGGTTTCATGTTCCTTTGATTCACGTTGCACTTCCCGGGGAAGTTACTGACAGCTCACAAACGTACTGACGGCGGTCGGCTCGGACTCAGGGTTGCGACTTTTTGGCCACAGCCTGCTTCGTTCACGTCGCGGTGGGGGTGTGCGAGGCAGGAGCACGAGACAAAGGCGAGCGAGCCTCGAGGAGCATCAGCAATGCTCCTCGAGGCTCGCTCGCCTTCGGATGTCGTGGTCAGACTGGTCTCAACACGAGGACAAGATCACACGATGCCCTCGAGCCGACGGCAACGGACTCCACGGCACTCCGCGGTGCTCAGGCATTCGGGTAGAAGACCCCCCACTTGTCCGAGAGCACTTCCTCGCTGGAGACGTTCACAGGGCTCGACGACCCATCTCGGCAGGTGAAGTAGCTCCCGCCCGCGCCGAAGACCTGACCGTAGTTTGCGCCGATCGCTGGGGGCGAATCCGTCCAGTTGGAGCCGTAATCCTCGCGCTTGGGCCGCGGCGAAGACGGGATCGCCCAGGTTTGGATGCCCGAGGTCGTAGCGCCGGGGGCCAGGGGCTTCTTGTATCGGTACTGCTTGACGTCGAATCGACTGAGGTATCCCCCCATCTCCGATGGGCCGTCACTGATCGTGGTGTCCATGTACTCCCAGTCGTCGCTCACGAAGGGGGAACTCTCGAATCCTGAGAAGGGCGTAGCATCCGCATTCCGAGTCCCCGGGTTTGAGGTAAGCCCCACGAAGACGACAAGTCCACCCGCTGGAACGGCATCGACGCCAGTATTCGAGAAGTTAACCGATGTATACACGGAGCCGTACGTCTGGGAATCGTTGGTCCGCGTGCCCCACGGTGCTCCTGAGAGCGTTTCCGTGAAGAATGGCACCTCGGGCTGCAGCTGCGCCCACGTCGCGGTGAGCGTTGCATCGATCGGATCGCAGGGTGAAGCCACCGCCTGTGGGGCAGTGACCGCGAAGGCCACGACTGGCGCCGCCCACGCCGCCCCCTGCACGACGTTTCGACGGCCGATGAGCCTGTCACCGGTTTTTTGAGACGAGTTCTGCATGTGTGTTCTTCCTAACCCCTCCAGCGAAATCTCTACCCCCGTGTCTCGGGAAACCCGCTGTCTTCTCGAGCGAACCTAACGGCGGTGCCAGCGATCGTGGCCAACTGAGATCCCGTATTCGACCTGCGTGACCGAAACGTGCGCAAATGGTCCGAAGACGCAAGAAGCGATCCGAGATTACCGAGTCGAGCAAGCACGAACTGGCGGCCTGAGGTTGGTGTTCGACGTCGATCCGCGCGACTGGAGATTCTCGGGGAAAGCGATGTGGCGAACTCTGACTCCACCTCTCCCCGCTGCCAGGCGCGCTCAGTCGCTTCACCTGTACTGCCGCCGCCAGACAGGCGCACGGCTTTCGGGGCGCAGGTCGCTGCGTCCAGGCGCAGCGCTCATGACCCGCGGACTCAGCAGGCGCGCCTAGGCTGTAGGGGCGAGCAACGGTTCAGCCGCCCAGCTGTGCCACGGCGATTCCCCGCGGTGAGCACGGAAATCGAACGGCGTTCAAGCCAGCCGCAGAGCTATCTTCGCCAGCAACGAAGCGGCCGGAGTGCCAATGTCCTCCTCCTGGTCGAACGTGCCTGGTGTTGGTCGTAGCTCGCGGCTCGCCGGCAACCGACTTCGCTCGACCCACACCTTGCGTGCGGCCCCACACCGGGTCACCGCCCGCCCAGACTCTGTAGAAAGTACCCATGAAGAACACTTCGAAGCACAACCTCGAACTCTCAGCGCCGAAGCGCCTCCCCGGTGATGCGATGCGTATCACTCCACTCGGAGGCCTCGGGGAGATCGGCCGGAACATGACGGTCTTCGAATACCGCGGCAAGCTCCTCATCATCGACTGCGGTGTGCTGTTCCCCGAGGAGAATCAGCCGGGCATCGACGTGATCCTCCCGGACTTCGCCGCGATCCGAGACCGCCTGAGCGATGTCGTGGCGATCGTGCTCACGCACGGCCACGAGGACCACATCGGCGGTGTCCCGTATCTGCTGAAGGAACGCGCGGATATCCCGATCGTGGGATCGCAGCTCACGTTGGCGCTCATCACCGCGAAGCTGGCCGAGCACGGCATCAAGCCCCCGACGTCCCAGGTCGAGGCCAACGACCGGGTCAAGATGGGGCCATTCGATCTGGAGTTCTTCGCCGTGAACCACTCCATTCCGGATGGTCTCGCCGTCGCGGTCCGCACGGAAGCGGGCCTCGTCCTCCACACTGGTGACTTCAAGATGGACCAGTTCCCGCTCGACAACCGACTCACTGACCTCGGTGGATTCGCCCGCCTCGCTGATGAGGGGGTCGACCTGTTCCTCGTCGACTCCACGAACGCTGACGTTCCGGGCTTCACGACGTCCGAGAGGGACCTCGCGCCCGCCATCGACGAGGTGTTCCGGAACGCACCGAAGCGCATCGTCGTCTCGAGTTTCGCGAGCCACATCCATCGCATTCAGCAGATTCTGGATGCCGCGGAACGGCACGGCCGCAAGGTCGCGTTCGTTGGGCGTTCCATGGTGCGCAACATGGAGATCGCGGGGCGTCTCGGGTACCTCAAGGTGCCGGCGGGCATCATCGTGGACCTCAAGCGCCTGGAGAAGCTGCCCGCCCAGCAAGCCGTCCTCGTGTGCACTGGTTCGCAGGGTGAGCCCATGGCGGCGCTCTCGCGCATGGCGCGCCGCGAGCACATCATCACGGTCGGTGAAGGCGACACGATCCTGCTCGCGAGCTCGCTGATCCCGGGCAACGAGAACGCCATCTACGGCGTCATCAACGCGCTCATCCGGTGGGGCGCGACGGTCGTGCACAAAGGCAATGCGAAGGTGCACGTCTCCGGACACGCCAGCGCCGGCGAGCTCGCCTACTGCTACAACATCCTCTCGCCAACCGCGGTCCTGCCCGTGCACGGCGAGTGGCGTCACCTCACGGCCAACGCTGAGATCGCCGTTCGGACCGGGATCCCGCGGGACCGCGTCCACATCATCGAGGATGGGGTTTCCGTCGATCTCCGACGCGGCGTGACGAGCGTCAGCGGCCGGATCCCGGCACCCCACATCTTCGTCGACGGCACCACTATGGGCGTCGCGACCGACGCCGCTCTCGATGATCGACGGGTACTCGCGGAAGAAGGCGCGCTCACGATTCTCGCGATCTACGACGAGCGCACGCAGGAACTCGTCGAAGAGCTCGAGTTCTTCGCCAAGGGCTTCGTGGAAGAGCCCGGCTGGCAGAGCAACGCCCGGAACACCATCTCCGCGGCGATCACGAAGGCCCGCTCCAACGGCGCTCGCTTGACCCCGGAAGGGCTCGAGAAGCTGATCACGCGGGCGGTCTCCCAGTGGCTCCTGCGCCGCCATCGCCGAGAGCCGATCGTCACGGCCATCGTCGTCGACGCCTGATCCGTTCCCTGGCGGCTGCACCCGACCGACCCCGAGAAGGGTCGAATCGAGCTTCCCCGCCCCCTGGCCGATGAGATGGGGGTTCCCCATCTCATCGGTCAGATTTCTAACCCCTGCTCGCGTGGGGCAATGGCTCTCTCGCCTCGTAGGGTCAGACCATGGCCGCACCGACATGGACCTCCCAGCTTCGCCCACTCGCGCGGGAAGACTGGCCTGCGTTCCTTGAGGAGAACTCGGGGCTTCCGGGGCCTCGGGCCAACCTCTCACTCGCCTCTGCGGTCGCCAGCACGGCTGACGCCCTCACCATCGAGCTCCTGTTGAGGGATAGGAGTGAATACACGGCGATGTGTGCGGCGGCCGCCCTCTCCTACGGCTCCAGCGAACCGGAATTCGAAGCTCGCGCCCGGACACTGGCGACGGACGAACGGTGGAGGGTGAGAGAAGGCGTGGCGATCGGACTCCAACTGCTTGGAGACGAGCATCCGGAAACCCTCGTGCGCATCGTGCAGGACTGGGCCGACGACCCCCACCCACTCAGGCAGCGAGCCGCCATCGCCGCTATCTGCGAGCCCCGCCTCCTCAAGAATCCGCAGGTCGCCGATGCGGCGCTCACGGCCTGCGAACACGGCACCGAGCAGTACGCGGCGTTGTCAGGGGCTCGGAGGAGGAACGCAGACGCGCGAACCTTGCGTCAGGCACTCGGATACTGCTGGAGCATCGCCGTCGCAGCGAGCCCCACCACGGGATTGACGGCGTTCCTCGCACTCGACCCCGCGGATC
Organism: Pseudoclavibacter sp. RFBJ3; assembly: GCF_002931375.1. Classification (NCBI taxonomy): domain Bacteria; kingdom Bacillati; phylum Actinomycetota; class Actinomycetes; order Micrococcales; family Microbacteriaceae; genus Pseudoclavibacter; species Pseudoclavibacter sp. RFBJ3. The sequence continues at coordinate 238,534 of NZ_PSXZ01000009.1, forward strand.
GAGATATCGCTTGGATCGTCAGTCAGAACCGCCGCAAGAAGCGCCTCTCCGCGCTCCTCTGACCGAGCAGTGGACCGGACCCGAACGGCGCGAACGGGGAGCAAGAGCACTGCTACCGGCCAGCAACGGCATTCTCGTGTGCGTACATCCGCCTCGCGTACTGGAGCATGCGCAGGCTTCTGAAGCCAGCCTGAAGTGCGATCGCCTTCAGATCCTGAGGGGTTGCTTGAGCAGTCATGAGGTCGCGAGCAAGGCTGAGGCGCCTTTCGCGGAGGGCCGTCGCCGGAGTCGTGTCGATGGTGCGAAAGACGCGGTGCAGGTGCGAAGTGGAGATTCCCACCCGGCTGGCGAGCTCGGCGACCGAGAAATCGGGTTCGCTCGCGTGGTCCAGAATGAGCTGCTGTGCACGCTGCAGGAGCGCCCCCGATGGGCCGGCAGCTTGCATCGTCGACCGAAGAGCGGCGACAACCAGCGTCTCGATCGCGTTTCGCCAGGCCAGGAAGGGAAGTGTGTCTTCCTCGAGCTGGCCATCGAAGGAAGCTGCAGCGGCGGCGAGAGCAACGCGTCGCAGGCTCGCGTCCGGGATACGCGGGCGGCTGTCGGAGATATCCGCCCCCAGAACAGCCTCGATCTTTGATCGCCGGATACCGAAGACGAACCTGCTCGATTCCTCCTCGGTGCGGATCCCGGCGGGAAGCGCCGTGTCGTGGACGAAGATCGGAGGTGTTCCAGTCTGCGGCGACTCTGCTGCTTCTTCTTCGATGACGCTGAGGGTTCCGCGCATCATGAAGCTCAGATAGACGCGATCAAGGCCGGTCTCGTGCGTCGGGCGGACCCGGACTTCCATGGGCGTGTGCCAGATCCGGGTGACGCTGATGCTGGGACTGGAGATGAGATCCGCGTAGAGCCGGAAGTCCTCGCCGAGTGCTATCGGCTGCACGCCATGAGCTTCCAGCCACTCGCCCGCATGATCGCCAGACAGAGCAATGTCGAGTTCCGCATTCATTCTGAGAAGCCTCCGTGCCCACGACGCCGTGAAGATCCCGCGCCGGTAGTCGGGACTTGCTGGGCCAAACCATATATTTCCGCGGCATGGAAACAGCTCGACGTCCGTACTCACCCCGAATGTGGCCGGTGTGTCATCGCGAAGAACGGCTGTGTCGTCACGGTCTCGGGCGAGCGCCGCCTCGCGTTTGTGGGTGCTTCCTGAGCACTCTTGTTTCGAGCTGCTGCTGGATGTCAGAAGAATGCAGCGATAGCAACGGCGATACCAATGCTCATGGTGATGCCTACTGCACCGAGAGCCAAGAGCTCACGCGGCATCACGCGGCGCTCGTACGACGCCCAGTAGTCCTCAGAAGCAGGAGGGGTCGGTGCCACCGCTGACGTGCGATCGATTGTCTCCGAAGTCATATAGCTAGTTTAGCTAGCTATATATATCCACCCAGCCCCTTGACAACCACGCGAAACCCAGTCTGCGGAGCCGCCGACGCGCGACGCGGTCTGCATCGCGTGGGTCGCTACGGCTTCGTTCGCATCCGCAGACTCCAGACGCCCATGGCCAGCAGGGCGCCGGTGAGCGGCACCAGGGGCAACCAAGAGCTCACCTGCCCGAGATTGAGGGCCATGTTCGTGAGGCCGAGGATCAACCCGAGCGTCCCAAAGCCGACGGCCACCCAAGCCACAGATCGGGGGTAAGGCCTGAAGAGCTTCGCGGATCGTTCCAGGAAAGCTGCGATCAGGAAACCGAGGCCTAGGATGCCGACGGCTACTGCTGAGACGAAGGAGAGCGGAGGTTCCGGGTCGATCGTGGCAGTGAGGGCGCTGCTGAGCAGCATCACCACTCCGAAGGTGGCGGCAACAGTTCTCTGCTTCAAGAAGGTCCAGTCGATAGGTGAGGTGCCCAGTGCATCGGTGTCGATCGACTCGTCCTGCCGAGTCCTTCCGACTTGTCCAACGGTTCTGCAGGTGCGTCATGCCTCTTGCTCCGACGCCTGCGCTTCGTCGACCTTCACCCATTGTGGTGCGTGACAGCCAGACCCGCTTCCAACGGCGACGTATCGCCGATGCGACATCGGATGTGATCCGGCCCCGCGCTGCAGTCGCCTCCACGCCACAATGGCCACGCACCTGCGACACGCGACAGCGTTGCGGTGACCTCTCGGGCGCTTTGGGGAGTAGGCCCGAGTTCGAGCAGCATCACGTTGGGGCGAGATGATGCTCGACGCTGGTTCGTTCCCGTCCGTTCGCGGGGACGAACCAGCCGCCCCGCGCACCTGCGCCGAACCGAACCCCGGCGTCTTCAGATCACGCGACGACGCTGGCGATCTCCGCATCCTCGAGGGCACCATCAACCGATGCAGGAGCCACCTCGGCCTGTGAGAGACGCGTCTGTCGCGTCCCGGAGTAGGGCGCCGTGGCGAGCACGTCACCGTTGCCGCCAACCTGGCGCCGGAAGGACTGCGCAGTGCCATCGATGGTGACGAACCGGTCGATGTAGGGACGGGCTCCACTCCAGGCCACGCTCCTGGTGGATCGGAAGGAGAAGTCGTTGGGGATGAGCGTCCGGCCGGGCGAGAGCGGGAGCTTCGCGGTGTAGTCGGAGCGGTAGCTGTTGTATCGGGCACCGTCGATGGCGATCGTCCCGACCTTCACGAGCGGCGACCAGGCCGAGGTTCCTTCCTCCGCGAACGACAGGTCGCCGGCGGCGCTTGGGAAGTGGAAGGCAAGGTGCATGTCCGTGACCTTCGTCGCCGCGGTGGTGTCGTTGATCCAGAGGCCGCGCTCCGGGTACCGACCGCGGGCGTCCAGCGTGACCCGCGCGGTCCCCCTGCTCGAGGTGGGGTAGCCGAACTGGATCCATCCGTTGATGCCCGGGACGGGAGCGAGCGTCGACGCTGCACGAGCTGGGGCGGCGACTGCGAGGGCGATGACGGGAACGCTCCACGCGGCGGCACTGAGGACGGTGCGGCGGCTGGTCGAAGCGGAAGACGTGGGCTCGGGGGTGCGGGATGACATGGGTGCTCCGGATTCAGGCTGCGGTGACGGCCACAGGGCGCTGCAGCAGGGTTCTGGAGTGGGTGCTCTACGACGTGGCAGAGACAGAATCCGCACTCACCCGCGCTGCGCAGGGTGGGGGTCTATGACCTGTTGAAGCTACAACCGCGTTGAATGCGTATGCATGCACTTCACATCGCAGGTCGCATGGCCGGTCGGCGACGCTGCACGGCGATCGACCGCGTCAGCTCGAACCAGGATGCACTTCGAGAGCTTCTTTCCCATCCTCGCGGTGCTGGCCGGTGCCGCTGATGAGCCGTCGCCCCTCTTCGTTGGCCTGCAGCGCTCTTCTCAGTGATCGGCTCGTTCCGAAGCCCACACCCGGTGCGACCATGCGCAGCATCGACTCGGTAATCGGGGAGCCCTGTCTGGTGAGCACATCGACAGCGAGCCCTGTCCGAACGTTTCGGAGATACACACCTGGGCTCATCTCAACGTTCTTGAAGGCCCGGTGCAGACTGGTGGACGAGACGTGCAGGTCCTCGCAGAGGGCGGCAACGCCGAAGGCAGGATCGTGCGCTCGGTCGTCGATGGCTCGCAAGGCGCGCTCGAGGATGCTCGTGGTGGGTTGATCGAGGGGGTTGCTGCGCTCATCGAGCGTGGAGTCGATGACAGCGGTGAGCATGTACTCGAGGCTGCGTCGCCAGGGTGCGAATGCGTTGCTTTCTGTCTCCTGGGGCGCTTTGAGCGTGGCGTTCACGGCAGAGACCAGGACGGACACGAGGCCAGAATCCGCCGTCAGCGTGGTGTCCATGAGCGCGTCGATGCCCCTGAGCCCCGGCAGACGCGCAGCATCCGTGGCCAGCGTGATCATCGAGGAGGGCGCGCTGGTCTCCAACGAGAGCATCTGCCTCCGCCGACTGAGCACGACTTGGCCGGGCGCGATCTCGAAGCGGCCCTTCTGCGTCGTCAGCACTCGCACTCCGCTTACCGGGACGATCACGGTCAATCGGTCATCGGGCACCGGGTCCGCGACCAGGTCGAGACGGACCGGTGTGTGCCAGATACGAGTGATCAGGAACCCGTGCACATGCGAGTAGTCGGCGTGCAGGCGCAGCGGCAGAGTTTGTGGGAAGGCGTCGCACTGCCCGCGAGCGAACCAGGCCAGAGCTGCATCGCCAGCCAGGCTGACACCTCGGGCGCCGCGCTGATCATAGGTATCCATGCCTCAGGTGCTCCCCTGCTCCCCGCGTGGGTTGACTGTCGTGCCGTGAAGCCCCGGCGCGGAGATGATCATGCTATGCCCGGACTCACGCGGTCGCCGTCCTCGGCAAGAGCTGGGCCACAACGGGCACCGAGTCGCTCGACTGATCCTGGGCTGGTCAAATCAGCCCGATGTGCGCCAGAACATTCCGTCCGGAGTGCGTTTCGACAGCCTGATGCCTACCGTCGTGGTGCCGGTCGAAAATGCGCAGCAACTCTCCCCCAGAACCCGGCGGAAACCAGTGCATATGTTTCATCAGGCAGGCCTCCGACCCACGCGTCCCCTCGCTCGAGACGGCACGCGGCAAGCCGGGCCGACCCGAGTTGGACTCGCCCGCGTCCGCCCGAGGGCGGCCTGCGTTCGTCAGTCGCGGCGTCGGAGACCGAAGACCTGGTCAGCAGCCGAGGCTGAGGAGATCCCAGTCGAGTGTCGCGGAGTTGTCCGTGGTGATGAGACCCCCAGAACCAGGGTTGGCGGTGAGTACGTTCCGGACAGACGCTCCTGGAAGCGTGACGCCGGCGCTGATCAGGTAGCCGATACCGGCAGATCCACCTGCACCCAGATTCGTGACGGTGATGGTGCGGCTCCGGGTCATCGTGAAGTCCACTCGGGTTCCGCCGAGACCGTTCGGCCCTCGACTGGTCTCCTGGTAGGTGGAGCTCGCCAAGCTTCCGCTGAAAGCGGTCGCGGTTGCATTGCTGCTGAGAGAACTCACGATTCCGGCGACGAAGTACAGGCCGAGGTTTGTCGTCCCGATCGCTTGCGCTGCAGTGCGCTGGACACCCTCGCCGGCCGAAAAGACGAAGTTGTAAGAACCGGAGTAGACAATTGACTGCGTGAACGTCAGGGTTGCGGGCGGCAGTGTATTGGTGGTCTCCGTAATGCGGAATCCAGGAAGCAGATCGAGGCCGACAACTCCAATGAGGCACCCTTGACCGACCGCCACATTCCAGCGCTCAGACGCGGCCGCCAATGGTGCGGCCACGGCAGTCGCGATGATTGGTGCCGACCACGCCACTCCTTGAATCACCTTTCGCCTGGATGGTGATGTTGGAACCTGATTCTCAGACATGGGCTTCCTTCGCTAAGTGAACCTTCTCACCTGAAGAAAAGCACCTGAGCCTACGTCAGATCGCGCATTACCCCACTCTTACTAGTAGACCTAGGGTAATGGTCAATCAAGCCAGCCTCGATAAGCGCGAAACGAAGCGATGTGAGGTTGCTTGTTGGGGTGCCAGTGAGCTTCCCTCGTATGTTCGTCAAGTGATTCCGCACGGTTTGCACACTGAGACCCAGCGTGAGCGCAGTAGACGCGGTGGTTGCGCCCGGGGTGAAGAGTGTGTCGACGACGCGCTGCTCAGCGACGGTGAGTGCAAGGCTCCGCGCCCGGACTGAACCGCCCCACGTGGAGCCAATCGACTCCGGACTCGGGCTGGGATTCGCCAACGTGGATCTGACTGCATCAAGGAACTCACTTACTCCCCCGTTGGTGTCATAGATGGCGGCGGCACCTGCGAGAGCCGCGGCATCTGCGGCACTTGAAGTGCTGTTTTTCGTAGAGAGAAGAACCCTGGTCCCGCGGGACGAGAGTTCACGGATGAATCGAGGGAGAGAATTCTGGGTCGTGAAACTCGAACTCACAACTGCAAAGTGGACAGGAGGCCCTTCAAGGGCAACAGCTGGCATGGTTGCGACCAGTGGATCACGCAAGAAAGGCATGCGCCGTGTCAGCACATGCCCCAGGGACTCGCCTTCGAGTCGCTGGTCAGTGCAGACAAGCCAGCGCGGGGTGACCTCGACTTTTGCTCGACCCTCTCGCAGCATCTTCGCAAACCCCCGGGTATCTCAATGGACAAATGAACCGATGCTGAAGTGTATTGCGAATGACCCTGATTGAGGTCATTGATGAGAGTTTTTTTATTTGGGATGCGTTGCGCCACTCGCCTGAGGCATCCGACAGCAGCTGGGAGGTGGGTGGCCGAACAAAGACATGGGTGAATTTCTCGGCGGCTCGCGCCGAGGTCGCGGATCTGGTCGTGCTCTCCGCCGAGTTAGTCGATCACGTTCCTGCCGTTCTGAAAGTTCGAGCGATTACCCGCCTGGGAACTCGAGTAGGAGTGTTGGTGAACTCCGAAGACACCACTGTCGAGTCGCGGTTGCGTCTCGAGGGCGCGTCCTTCGTGGCTCGCCGAACGACCACGACTTGGGAGCAATTCCTGGGGACGCTCCGGGCCGCACTTGCAAGCCCGCCGAGTTCATCCAACGACTTCCCTCGCCCAGGGCTCACAGATCGCGAGCTGCAGATCGCCGCGCTCTTCGCAAGCCGGGCAGCACCAACAACACAACAGATCTCTGAGCTCCTCGCCTTGGGGACGGGCACCGTTCGAACCCATCTCAAGCGAGCACGCCACCGCCTCGGTGCCGACGGGCTCGTGGTTTCCAGCAGAGAGGAGCTGCGCTCTGGACTCCTCGCCGCGGGCTACCTGGTGGAAGAGGTCTGATCTGGGGGCATCCGGAACCGCTCCAGGACCTCGCGCCCGGTGTTCACACGCAGCGCGGACGAAGACGTGACCCCCGGGCGGTACGGTCCAGGGTCACGTTTCCAGGGGCTCGTCACCTCAAACGGCATCCAAGTGAAGAACGATCGGTTCCGCACCAACACACCAATCTCCACCGCTTCCCCGCCCAGCCTGCCTCGGTGAGGTTGAAGATGAAGTCGCCAACCGGATTCAGAACGTCATCGTCGCCGATAGTCGTTCGCCACTCGAGGCGATCACTGACGTGAGGGTTCGCGGAGAGCTTGGTGTCATGCCCAGTATTACGGCCGCCGGCGGGTGTGAGCACGGTCCACTAGCAGGGGTAGAAAGTGACCTCTACGAAGCCCATGTTTCCGGTTCCTGTCGACGGCGCACTCCGGGTGTCACTCACTATTGTGAGGTTGGTGAAGGAGCCATTTCTGTAGCTACTGCCACCTCCACCAGCAGAGGCAATTCCATACGGACCATTGTAAGGAGCTGGGGGTTGGTTCCACGTCGCCGCAGCTGAACCGCCGCCACCGCCACCGCGGTAACCACCGCCACCACCGCCAGCACTGCCCCCGTTCGATGCGCTGTCCGTAGCACCATTGCCACCGTTGCTGCCGCTTCCTGAAAATCCGGACACAGATGAGGACACGCTGAAGTTTGGCCCACTGACCCAGTTCGGACCTCCAGCACCACCCGGTGCCGTTGCGCTGCCCCCACCTCCTCCACCAGTCATCAGGACTACCTGATTCGAGGTAGGGGGAGTGCTCGTCGAGGGCCGTTGACCCATCCACCCCAGCGCTCCGGTACTTCCGGAAAGTCCTGTAGCTGTGATCCCGGCATGAGAAGAGCCGCCATTTGATGTTGCCGATGATCCGCCGGACGTGGCGGTGAAGTTCTGGAAGAGAGTGCCGGAATACAGACCGGCTTGTGGAGTGCCGTTCGAAGGTCCTCGGTTGTAGAAGGCTCCTCCCCCACCACCCGCGACGACGATCGGCCCTCCGCCGAGGAGGAGCGCGCTTGCTCCACCTCCGCCGGACCCCCTGAGCCCTTCGGACCCAGTCCCTCCGTCGCCACCGTTTCCGTACGCAGATTTGCCTCCGCGTCCGGATGAGCCAGTCGCACCTCCCGCTCCAGCAATGAGGCTGACGGATTGGCCGGGAGCCACCTGAATGTCGCCTTCGACGCGCGCGCCCCGCCCCAAAGGACCACCGCCTTGCCCGCCCACGACGACGAAGTGCATCCGTCTGGCCCCAGTTGGAACAGAAGCTGGGACGGCGGCCAGAGCCGAGTTCAGATTAGCTACCGTCGCAGTCGCACTGACTGACCGAATCGGGACGGCACAACGTGGTGAAGCCGCATAGGCCGGCGCTGCGGCTGTCATGGCAACGATAGGCACTGACCATGCTGCCCCGTGCACAAGAGTTCGCCGCGGTACCGATCTGTCGTTGTCGTTCATTGAGTAGTCCCCTTATTCGTGATGCTCACCTGTTCAGACATCAACAGTCATAGCGACCCGTTGCCTCGATGTCACACTGCTGTCGTTAAAAGGAAACTTTTCATCGTTTAGTTGCTCTAACGCCGACTTTCGGCATGCTCGTCAGTACCGGCGAGGAGGGGGCACGTCGACGAGCCAGTTGGCGAGAAGCGTCGGGCCGAGCCTTGCGAGATCGGATGGAGTGGGATGCCCCTTCGCGAGATCCACGACCGCAGGGTGATCGAGATATGGCACGGCCGAAACACCCCCGAGCGTTGACCCAGCTTGGTCAGTCGAAGCCGGGAAACCGCTACTGCTCCGCACGTTCATGGATCTCGACAGTGGGCTCGTAGAGTTCTACATCGAGTTCGAATGGATTTCCGGCAACGACATGGGGACACTGACGATCAACAACGCAGGTCAGAATTTTACCGTCGCGGGCACGGGAAACGGACGCAGCGACGGCCCGATCACCTACGGCCCTGGGGACGGGAACGCGTGGCTGAAAGCATGAACTCAGTCGGATCAAACCGGCAGAAGGCAGCTTAGGCAGTAGCCGCAGCTTCGATAAGGTCGCTTCGACACCCGTTCGATTCCGTGTCTTGCGAGCGCAACGAGAGGGTCACGCGTCTCCGCGCATCGACGGTTGGCGGCCGTGACGGTACCGGCAGGCGTCGAGGCGCTCGCGCAGCCCCGGGTACCGCCCTACCGCCCCTTGGCGCGCATGAGAACGCCCATGGCATGCTTGCGCCCCTTGGTAGCCGCGCGCTCGCCGCCGCGCCCCTGCTCCGCTGCGCGGGCAGCGTGCGACTCGGCTTCCTTCCGCAGCTTCAGATATCTGCGAAGTCGGTCCTCGTCCAGGTCCCCCTGCTCGATGGCTCTCTGGACCGCACACTCCGGTTCGACTTCGTGAGTGCAGTCGGAGAAGCGACACAACCCTGCGAGTTCCTGGATGTCCTCGAACGACGCCTCGATTCCCTCGATGTCCCCCGTCATTCCAACGCTACGAACACCGGGAGTGTCGATAACGAGAGCTCCCGCGTCGGTCAGGAAAAGCTCCCGCCACGTCGTCGTGTGCTTCCCGCGGCCGTCCCCCCTGACTTCACTGGTCGCCAACTCCTGCCCAGCTACAACGCTGCCCAGCAACGTGCTCTTGCCGGCGCCCGAGCTGCCGACGAATACGTACGTCTCTGCTGGGGACATGCGGGCTGAGAACGCGCGCACCTCGTCAACATCAGTGGCGTTCAGAGCCACAGCTTCCAGTCCCAGGCTTGCGATGAGTTGGACGGCGTCCTGGGCAGCCTGATCTGAGACAAGATCACGCTTGGTGAGGAGTACCAGCGTCTTCGCGCCAGAGTTTGTCGCGAGGACCGCGAATCTCTCGATGCGGTTCCTGTTCGCATCCGGTGCAAGTGGCTCCACGACGACCACGGTGTCGATGTTCGCGGCAATGGCCAAGTCTGAGACACGACGCGCGTCGCCACCTCGTCGCAGCTCGGTCCTCGCTGGCAGGATCTCGATTGCGTCGGAAGCGATCGCAACCCAATCCCCAACCACGGCACCACTCACCTGCATGCGTTCGACTCCGCGGGCAGACAGGACCGACACAGCATCCCGATCAACACGAGACACTCGACCAGCCCTGACCCCCGGAGCCTCGCTCCAGGTATCGAGCTGGAACTGCCAGCGCGCATCCCAACCCAGCGCTTCAAGCTTCACCACAAGAGTTCCCTCACCTTTCCGGAGCGCCAGCGATGAAGCACCCAACCCGCGAGACAAGCCGCGACAACCGACCATGCCCCGACGGTCAACGCCTCGCGAGTTACGGCGCTGAGCACCTGGCCGTCGCGGATGCCCTGTACCAGCGCGGTGAACGGCAAGATTTCACTGAGAATACGGAGTGCCATGGGGTACTGGCCGATCGGTAGGAGCACCCCGGTACCCACTGCGAGCACCGCCTGAAGAACATTGCCCACAGCGTAGGGATCGTTTCCCCCGAGGGTGAGCAGCGCGGCACCGACGCCCACGAACGAAGCGCTCACCATGAGCGCGAGAAGGATGACGAGAACCGACAGCAGCTTGTTCCAGTCGTCGCCCCCTGAAACCACAAAGACAAGGAGAATGGCGGGCGTAGCGACTGCGATTCCGCTCACGGCGGGCACGAGCACCTTCGATAGGAAGTAGAGCGGTTGCTTCAGTCCCTGGTTGATGACCGCGCTCAGGACGCCGATGTTCCGGTCTCTCGTGATTTCGCCGACGACACCCGCGATGATCGTTCCTCCGCACACGACCACGACTGAGGCGTAGGCCGTATCTACCTCGATTCGACCAGACAGCCCAAGCGCCACGACCACAAGAAGCACCACCTCGAAGGCGGGGACGAGGAGAAGCGAGGTGACTGCAGTACCGGGGGTAGCGAGTGAAACTGAGTTGATCCGCGCCATACGGAGCGCATGCATGAGGCGAGCCATCAGGAGACCTCCACGCTCGCATCGCGCCGCACCCGTCGTGCAACGCTCCGCATCGCGAAGCCTGAAGCCATCAACCAAACTATCGAGCAAACAGCGGACGCTATCGCGTCCAGCGCGCCGAACTCACGGACTGCAAGTGAACTCTCGAGCACCCGAATGGCCGGGGCTATAGGGATCAAGGTCGAGACACCTTCGAGCGCCGGTGCAACCGAGGCCGGATACCCGAAAATTCCCGAGAGCAAGATAATGGGAATAGCCAACAAACCCTCATAGGTGATCGCATTCGGAGTGAGCACAAAGAGGAGTGCAACCACAAGCGACATCGAAACCGCCCCCAGCGCAAACAACACCATACCCAAGAGGAAGACACCCACGTCCGAGACCACCACTGGGAGGCCGAAAATCAGTGAGACAACCACAGCAACAGGGACAGCGGAGACACCGAACGAAGCAGTCGCAGCGATCACTGGAAACAGCGCACGAGATTCACCAAGAGGCGACTGAAACAAAGGGACAAGCACGCCCTGAAAGCGTTGGAAGCCGAGGATTCCGGCTGCACTGGTGGCAACGGTCCAAGCACCCACGAGCCCCGCCCGCAGCCAAACCAACTCTTCGCCCCCTGGGCTTTGGGCAGAACCGGCCAGAACCAGGTACTGCATGACGACAGAGACAATAGTGGCGGTGAGCATTAGCTGGAGAAAGTACGAGTTCGCGGCGAACTGTCTTAGCTGGAAGAACAGCATCCGAACATCACGCATCAGACACCGAATCTTCTCTCGCTTGCACGAGAACCAGATAAGCCTCTTCAAGCGTCGCTGCTCTTGAAACGAGATCGGCGGGGCGATGCCCAAGAAGCTTGACGACGCCCTCCTCATCCGGCTTGTCGGTCCATGACAACGTGAAGAAGCGCATGGACTCTCTCACCTCTGACGCAAGGTTTGTTCGAGGCAAGGGGGCCAACTGCGCCTGAACAGCTTCAAACCGATCGGGAGACGAAAAAGTCGTCACGTATCCCACGCCCGAGATCGCAACGAGATCGTCAACCGTGCCAGAGAACGCCACCTCACCCGCCCTCAGGAGGCTCACCTTGCTCGCCAGACTCTCGACCTCGCCCAGGAGGTGGGTGGTGTGAAGAATGGCTGTGCCGTTTGTCCTCAGCGACCGAATGAGCGACCGGATCTCGACGGCAACCTCAGGGTCGAGGCCGCTGGTCACTTCATCGAGCACGAGCGCGGGCGGTTCGGCAAGCAACGCCCGAGCGAGATGCAGGCGTTGCTTCATGCCTCTGGAGTACTCACGCACACGCTTGTGCCCCTGGTCGGCTAACGCCACGGATTCAAGGACAGCCTCAACCCGTGGACGCCTTCTTTGCGAGCTGAGGCCGGCCACGTCGGCGAAGAAGAGCAAGTTGTCGCGCGCAGTCGCGCGCCCGTAAAAGCCCCCGTCCCCACCTAGGACCAGGCCCACGCTGGCTCTTGCCAATCGCGCATCAGTAGCCATGTCGTGACCCCCGATCGCCACCGAACCCGAGTCGGGCAGCAAGAGACCAGAGACGATCTTGGACAGCGTGGTCTTACCAGCACCGTTTGGCCCCAAGAGACTGTGCAGCTCACCGCCTGCGATCTCAAGTGTCACGGCTTTGAGCGCCTGATCTGCGCCGAATGAGCGTGAGACACGGTCGATTTTGATCACGAGAACCCCCGATAGAAACTTCTAGACCGGCACGAGGTCTTCACCCAGAACATCAGCCTCCATGCGGTCGTGCGCAAGTTGCGCTTGCTTGAGTGATCCTGACTTGTAGAGCGCGCCGACGAGCGTCCCACGGGCTTCTCCGAGGTAGCTCGGCGCGAGGTCGGCACAGAACTCGACGTTCTGCTCCAGAGTCTCGACCGCACCTCGATGGTCACCCGCACCAGCGAGGAGCTGGGCGAGGTTGATGTGCTCCTGCGCAACGTACCTGGCCAGCTCGCCATCGGTCTCGCCGGCCACGTCCGCGATCAGCTTCGCCTCTTGGAGCGCGGACAGCACCTCTGTATGTGCGCGCTGGAAGCTGCGCTCTCTCACACTCACCAAGCCGAGCGCATTCAGCGCCAAGGAGCGAAGCCCCCGACGCTCATTGGTCGTGAGCAGAAGACTCTCGTTTCCTTCGTCCAGGTCCGAAAGTACTTGCTCAAGAATCCCGCGAGCACGCCCTGGATCGCCAAATCGCTTGACCAAAGCGACTGCCTTACGGTGCCGACAAGCGATCTTGTTGACGCTGGAGCTCGAACTGAGCTCCGCTTCGTCGTATAGCCGCAAACACCCTGAGTCACCTGCAGCCGCTAGGGCCGTGGCGGCGTACATCTGCAAGTGGTAGTCGGATGAGGCGAGAATTTGGGCGTACCTGAGACGCACGACATCAGCGACGGTGTCGTAATCTCCCGTGAGAAGAATAAAGGCGTCCAGGTGCTCTGCCAGCTCCTGGGTATCCACGGCGCGAAGGTGGCTGTGGCTTTCTTGAATGGAATACTCTTCAACCAGTCTTGACCTGGAGAGATATGCACGGAAATACATTGCAGGGTCTTCGAAGAGACGAACGCCGAGGCCGGTCAGATAGTACGGCGCGGAAAGTGTCCGTGGCGGCAATGCCACTAGAGTTCTTTCGTGAAGCCTAAGCACAATTTCAGCGCGTTCGCGCATGGCGGGCTGAACTGTTGGCAACACCTCAAGCAGGTGACCAGCAGCTTGTTCAAAATGCAAAGCATCTCCCAGCTGTTCGTTCTCGAATGAGGAGACGGGAGTCCGTGGAAAACCACAGACCCCCGTCCCGACTTGACTAGATGACCTTGCCCCCGTGCGCCCATGCGGCGAGGATCTGACCGAAGACGACGGGCTGAAGCTCGTCGAGTTCCTTGATGGAATCATCCATGCGTGTCTTCACTTGTTTCCCCTTTCTTACTGCGAACTTGTGCTCGCTTCGAGAAAGATAGCGACCCTCGAGAAGTTTATCAAGTTTCTCCTAAATGTGCTCAGGCCTTCCTGCACCCCTCGGCGTGTTCTTGCCTAGCGACCCGCGTCCGGAGTAGGCTCCGTCCCGGTCCAAACCGTTCGGTTGGGATTCCTGCATCCAGTCCATGAATGTCGGATGTGTGCCCCGATGCACGCGGTCCATCCTCGACCGACGCACGTGTCGAGAGGCCGACCACATCTGCGCAATGATGATCCCGTCTTGCGTGGGCTATCGCGGCAGCCATCGAGCTCCGCGTCCGCCCCGGATCACTACCCAGTGCATGCCAGGCGCAGCTCCAGCCTTTCCCTCGCCTCAGATGGGCCAGCTAGACGGGTGCGGGCTGCTGTACCTGGGCTTCATCGGTCCGGCCTGTCGTCAGCGCTGGTCACGCGCAAGCGAGGAGATCCCAGGACGTCGGTCACGCGTTGCGCTGAGAACTGGGTGTCTCTGAGCGGGTGGTTGACGCGTGAGGTTGCGGCCGCGAAGTCGGCGTCGCTCTTCTGCTCGCAGAAGAGGTCGACGTCCTCGGTCGGGCGCTCGAGGATGCCATGTTCGCGCAGCGCTCCGGCCCCGCTCAAGGCGAACCCGTGCGGTCCGAGCGCGTCGAGGAGCGCTGTCGTGATGCGTCGCTGGCGTGCGACTTGCTCGTTCACGCCCAGTCCCGGTGCAGAAGCCGTGAATGACTACTTGGAGCCTTTGCGTGCGAGGCGGCAAGCGTTCGCCGCGGACGGGGACCTGGTGCGGTCGATCCTTCACTCAGCGACTCCCGTTCGGTGACCGGCGGTCAGAACGGTCGACGGCCGTGGGCTCGTTCAAAGGCCCGGAACCAGCGCGCACGCGCTATCGCGACAATGAGCATGAATACTCCGGCGCCGCCCGCAATGACGACGATGCCGAGGCCCACCACCACGACGCCGGTGGAGTCACCATCTATCGCGGTCACAAAGAAGAGGAGAGCCATCACCAGCAGGAACGACCCCAGCAGCGCCTCACTGAGCGGAGTCCTCAGGGTCATCCGATAAGGCCCGGAGGGTCGATTCGTGCTCATCCACGGGAAGGGTTCCGGTGGCAGGTCGTTCGGTTTGTGGGAGCTCATGCGCTCGGCACTGCTGCGAAGGCGGCCAGTCGAACGAGGAGCTCGGCGTCATCCTGGTGCAGAACCGGGTGACGAGTCTGCCACTCATCGAGCACTCGCCACGGCAATGTCAGCACGGACCACACCCGCTCGAGCCGGTGCGCGTTCATCAGTTCGATTACGTCCGTGCGCGTGCCCTCGTTCAAGATCGCCGTGTAGGCGTCCGCGGCCCGGTTGTTGTCACCAATGTCGAAGTCGCGGTTCGGTCCCCAGTAGATCGCGTGCGAGAGCGTCACCACGCCTGATGCTGGCCCGCGGAGCTCGCACAGGTCATCGACGACCGCGAAAGGGCGGAAGTCCCTGACGTGTACCCGTTGATCGACCTTCATGCGCCGATCGTAACCGCCCGACGTGGATCGACGCAGGACACTGCCACGACTCATGAGGCGACCGACCCCGTGGTCTTCTCTCGATCCTCCGCAGGCAGAGAGTCCCGCAGCGCAGCTTCGAGCGTCGGATAGAACTGCACGGCAGGCCAAGGTCTGGCTTCATCGTGCTCGGTCGGGGCGAACTCCACGCGAGGTGCGTCACTCGCTGGGAAGTCCGCACCCGATGCGGGTGGAGCTTCCGACGCGCCGTTGCGTGCTGTCGAGCAGGGAGAAGGGTGGGCCCGGTGGGGCTCGAACCCACGACCCGCGGATTAAAAGTCCGATGCTCTGCCAACTGAGCTACAGGCCCCACAGTCGCCTGGCGTGCGGCGACCGTGGGAAATCCTATCGCGAATCCAGACCTCGCCTCTGCTCAGGCGGCACCCATTTGTCGGCGGCCGGGGTCATACTCTCGTCATGGCAGATACGAAGACGAAGCCGTCAGAGGTCTCACCCGATCTCCTCATCGATCAGGCAGAGCCCGCGGGGCGACGCGAGGATGCCCGCATCCTGAAGGAGATCATGGATCGGGTCACGGGCGAGGAAGCCGTCGTGTGGGGTCCCACGATGATCGGCTACGGCCGCTATCGCTACACGTACGAGAGCGGCCATTCCGGCGAGGCGATGATCCTCGGATTCGCTCCGCGCAAAGCGTCGATGTCGATCTACGGACTCCAGATGTGGGCCCCACAGGGACTCCTCGAGCAGCTCGGCAAGGCGAAGCTCGGCAAGGACTGCATCTGGGTGGGGCGGTTCTCGTCGCTCAATCTCGAGGTGCTCGAAGAGCTGGTTCGACTCGCCTGGTCGCGGCGGGAGGACCTGCAAGCAATGTTCCCGGGGGATGCCTGAGCGAGAGCACCCCGATGGCCCGCTCGAGCGGGCCGACCCCGAGGTACCGGCGCCAGAGGGTCGCGAACAGCAGGCACACGACCATGATGGTGACCATCGTGAGCAGGCCCTCCGGCTGCCGGTAGACGAGACCGGGGCCCGCGAGCCAGTTCTCTTCCCCAAGGAGCAGCTGCGACCAGATCGCCGTGAGGATGAGCACGTGCAGGCAGTAGACGGTGAACGCCATGGTGCCCATGTCGGCCAGCGGCCTCGTCAGGCGGGCGGACCAGGTGCGCATCCGCTCGCCCGAGAAGTCCCCGAGCAGCTGGATGCCCGCGTACGCGAGCAGCGCGAGCCCGAGATCCCGCGCCTCGTCGCCGTAGGACCCCGACTGGGTGACACCGCTCGCCATCTCCTCCCACCGCCGCGCGAACAGCGACACCCCGAGGAGCACCGCTCCCCCGCCGAACGCCCACGCCGTTCGGCTCCGGTTGCCGAGCTGCCAGCGGGCCAGGAGGAACCCGATCAGCAGCATCGGCAGCAGGTTCGTCAGGCGGTACGCGGATCCGAGGACCGTCCAGTCGAGCAGGAGGGCGGTCGGGTCGAACATCGACGACGGCGAGAACACGGACGTCAGCGCCCAGGCCCGGGCTGCCTCGTTCACGATGGGCGCCAGCGCGAGGAAGAGCAGCGCCGCCCCGGCCGACCAGGCCGTCGGCAGGAAGAGGAACGGCGTGGCCACGAGCATCATGATGCCCAGGAAATCCAAGACGATGAGCACGCCAGAGAAGTTGATGCTCAGCAGCAGCCCCACGAAGATGAGCACGATCGCCTTGATGACCCACGAGAGCGCGAAGAAGCTCTTCCGTCGGGAATCCCACCGCGCCGAATCCCGCAGCTGATAGCCGGCCGTCACGCCGATGACCAGCGCGAACAGGGGTGACGCGGCGTCGTTCAGGAACTGGAAGAGCACCTGCAGCGCGCGCGGTTCGCGGTCGTCCAGGAACACGACCGCGTGGGCGATGATCATGGCGAAGATCGCGAAGCCGCGCACCACATCGAGGGAATTCAGGCGCATGCGTCGATCTTCGACGGCCCCGCGCCACCGGTCAAGCTCAGCGAGACGACGCGCCGCCCAAGGGCGATAATGAACGAGTGCTTCCCACCTTCGTGATCTTTCCCGCGCTGATCGCCTGCGTCCTCATCGCCAGCGGCGCGCTGAAGCTCCCCCAGCGCTCCCGCACCCTGCAGTCGTTGGCCGCGTTCGGCGTCCCCGCCCCGCTCCGGAAGCCGTGGGCCGCAGTCGCACTGCCGGTGGGCGAGATCATCCTGGGAGCCGCGCTGCTGCTCCTGAGCGGACCGGCCTACCTGATCGCGGCCACCCTCGCCGCCGCCCTCATGGCGACCTACCTGGTCGTGGTGGCACGCAGCGTCTCCAAGCGACAGGCCGTCGACTGCAACTGCTTCGGGGCGCTCAGCACCGAGCCGGTCAGCCAGATCACGATCTGGCGGAACGCGGGCCTCACGCTCGCAGCGCTCCTCGCGATATTCCTCCCGGGCATGGCGCTCGGAGTCCCGACCCAGCTTGCGCTCTTCTCGGTCGACGACTGGCTGTGGCTCGCCGCGACCACGACCGTCGCACTCGTCGGCATCGTCGCCGGCATCGTGAAGCCTCCCGTCTCCGCGCCGACGACGACTCGCGACGCGACGGCTGGTCAGGACTTCGAACTCGTCGAGGGTCCCGACCTCATCTCCGACCCAGCCGCTCGGGATGCCATCCCCCACACCCTTGAACTCGTCTCCGGGGACGGGGCGCCGGAACTGCTCTACAACCTCGTCGTCGTTCCCCAGAAGACGACGATCCTCATCTTCGCCCGCGTCGGCTGCGGTTCCTGCGGACCCGTGCTCAGCCAAGTCGGCGACTGGTCGCGGCGGCTGGGCGACGACGCGCAGATCATCGTCGCCACCTCGTCGAGCCGCGCATCCGTCAAGAAGAGCTACCCGAGCGCGCTGCCCCACACCTACTTCGGCGCGAAGGCCGCCACGGAGTTCTTCGAAGCTCACGCGACCCCCGCGGCGATCCTGCTCGCGGCCGACGGCACCATCGCATCGCCCCCCGAGTTCGGTGGCGACATCATTGCGGATCGCGTCGAGCAGCTGGTCGCCTCGTTCGCTGCGCAGCGCCAGTCTCAGCCGCACGGCTGAGCCTCAGGTCGCGACTGACTTGGTCCAGTTGGCGCACACGCTCGCCTGCTGGTGGCTCGTGGCGGCGGACTGCGGGTTGCGGAGAAGCTGATACGCAAAAGGGTGCGGGCAGTTCGATGAACTGCCCGCACCCTTGGCACGAACCCGGTTGTTAGACCGCCGGGTTCAGGCGCTCGGCCTGCTCGACGACATTCTCGAGGAGCAGCGCCCGCGTCATGGGGCCGACACCGCCGGGGTTCGGCGATACCCAGGCGGCCACGTCCCAGACTCCCGGGTCGACGTCGCCCGCGACTCTGGACTTGCCCGTCTCCGGGTCTTCGATGCGGCTGACGCCGACGTCGAGGACAGCGGCGCCCGGCTTGACCCACTCGGGGCGCACGATGCCGGCGACACCGGCAGCCGACACGATGACGTCAGCCTCACGTGCCAGCACGCCGATGTCGGGCGTGCCCGTGTGGGTGAGCGTGACCGTCGCGTTGTTCTCGCGTCGTGTGAGGAGCGGACCGATCGAGCGGCCGACCGTCACGCCACGGCCGATGACGAGCACGTGCTTGCCGTTGAGCGAGATGTCGTTGCGGCGGAGCAGCTCGATCACGCCGCGAGGCGTGCAGGGCAGCGGCGTCGTGATCGGGTCGTTGGCGTTCAGCACCAGACGTCCCAGGTTGGTGGGATGCAGCCCGTCCGCGTCCTTCGACGGGTCGATGCGCTCGATGACGCGGTCCTGGTCGATGTGCTTCGGCAGCGGCAGCTGCACGATGTAGCCCGTGCACGCGGGATCGGCGTTGAGGCGGTCGATCTCCGCTTCGAGCTCCTCCTGCGTGGTCTCGGTCGGGAGGTCGACGCGAATCGACTCGATGCCGACCTCAGCGCAGTCGCGGTGCTTGCCCGCGACGTACCACTTCGACCCGGGGTCTTCTCCGACGAGGATCGTGCCGAGTCCGGGGACGACGCCTCGCCCCGCGAGCGCGGCTACGCGCTCCCGGAGCTCGGCCTTGATCTCGGCCGCGGCCTTCTTGCCGTCGAGGGAGGCAGCCGTCATGCTTCGCCGAGGCCCGGGTAGAGCGGGAACGCGTCGGCGAGCGCCTTGGTGCGGGCGCGGAGAGCCGGCACGTCGGCGTCGGGGAGGAGCGCCAGGGCGATGACGTCGGCAACCTCGGTGAACTCGGCGTCGCCGAAGCCGCGCGTCGCGAGAGCGGGCGTGCCGATCCGCAGACCCGAGGTGACCAGCGGCGGGCGCGGGTCGTTGGGGACCGCGTTGCGGTTGACGGTGACGCCGACCTCGTGCAGGAGGTCCTCGGCCTGCTTGCCATCGATCTCAGCGTTGCGGAGGTCGACGAGGATGAGGTGCACGTCGGTTCCACCCGAGCGGACCGAGATGCCGGCCTCGGCCACGTCTGCCTGCTGGAGGCGGTCGGCGACGATCTTCGCGCCGCGCAGCGTGCGCTCCTGGCGGTCCTTGAAGTCGTCGCTCGCGGCGAGCTTGAACGCGGTCGCCTTGCCGGCGATGACGTGCATGAGCGGGCCACCCTGCTGGCCGGGGAAGACGGCGGTGTTGATCTTCTTGGCCAGGTCGGCGTCGTTCGTCAGGATGAAGCCGGAGCGCGGCCCGCCGATGGTCTTGTGCACCGTGCTGGACGTGACGTGCGCGTGGGGCACCGGGTTCGGGTGCAGGCCAGCGGCGACGAGTCCGGCGAAGTGCGCCATGTCGACCCACAGGTAGGCGCCGACCTCGTCGGCGATCGCGCGGAACTTCGCGAAGTCGAGCTGACGGGGGTACGCCGACCAGCCGGCGACGATGACCTTGGGCTTGTGCTCGAGTGCGAGCTCGCGCACCTGCTCCATGTCGATCTGCGAGGTCTCGGCGTCGACGCCGTACGCGACGATGTTGTAGAGGCGGCCGGAGAAGTTGATCTTCATGCCGTGCGTGAGGTGTCCGCCGTGGTCGAGCGACAGGCCGAGCAGCGTGTCGCCGGGACGGGCGAGGGCGTGCATGACGGCGGCGTTGGCCGTCGCGCCGGAGTGCGGCTGCACGTTCGCGAAAGCCGCGCCGAACAGCGACTTCGCGCGCTCGATGGCGAGGTTCTCAGCCACGTCGACGACTTCGCAGCCGCCGTAGTAGCGACGTCCGGGGTAGCCCTCGGCGTACTTGTTGGTGAGAACGCTGCCCGTTGACTCGAGGACGGCGCGCGGAACGAAGTTCTCGCTGGCGATCATCTCGAGCGTGGAGCGCTGGCGGTCGAGCTCCTGCTCGAGAACCGCAGCGATCTCAGGGTCTACTTCACTCAGCGGCGCGTTGAATGCATCAAGAGGGGCGTTGAACGTATCGGTCACGAAGACTCCTTCAGGAAACCGGATGGCACGGCGAACATGTGGTCGTGAACCGGCGAGCCCAGGCGAACGGCTCGAGAACCCGAAGAGCCGCTCCCTGGTGGTGACCCACCTGAACGCCAGTCGCGGCCGTGATAAGTCTACCGCGACTTGGCTGGCCTCCGCGAGAGCAGTGTCACGAGCCAGGTCAACGCCAGGCCGAGTGCGACGAGGCCGATGATGGTCAGCACGACGGGCGCGTAGCCCTGGTTCGTCGGGTTCAGGAACGGGTAGGGGTACCAGCCGGTGAGGTTGCCGCGGATGAGGGAGAACGCCGCGTATCCGGCGGGGAAGATGAGCCAGATGAGCGCGGGCGCGAAGCGGATGCGCTTGGTCGGCCGGTCGATGAGGAGATCGATCAGCATGACGACGGGCATGACGTAATGCAGCACGGTGTTGTTCCACGGCACGGCCGTGAAGTCGACGTCGCTCAGGCCGGAGAGCAGCAGGGAGAACCCGATGCCGACGATGAGGATGTAGACCGCCACTGCCGCACGGAAGGCGTTGATCCGCGCGCCCTGCGCATTCGCGGCGGTCGCGACTCCGCTGATCAGCAGCGAGAGGACAACGAGGATGTTCGTCTCGATCGTGAAGTACGCGAAGAACTGATCCGGCACCCAGGTTCCGCGTTCCACGATCGTCGCTATCTCCGACACGATGGAGGAGAAGGCGAGCAGACCGAGCCCGATCTTGGCGGTGACCAGCGCGGGGCGGTGAATCGACGAAGCCACGAGGCGTCCTTTGATCGGCGGCGGGGAATCCTTGATCGCGGTTCTCCGCATTCGACGGAGAGCCGCCGTGCGTGCGGGAGTCGCAGGGATGAGGCTACGCGGTCAGACGTTCTCTCTGCGGTAGTCGGCGGGTGTCACGCCGAGTTTGGAGAGAAAATGCCGCCGCATGGTTGTCGCGTCCCCGAATCCCGCCGCAGCCGACACCTCGCTGAGCGGCATGGCCGGCTGCTCGAGGAGGATCGCGGCGGCAGATCTCACTCTGCGCGCGGCGATGAGCCCGGCGACACCCTCGCCGTGCTCCGCGAGGTCGCGGTACAGCTTGCGGCGGCTGATGTGTAGCGCTCGTGCGATGCTGTCCGCATCGAAGCCCTGCAGCACGTGGTACTTCTCGATGAGGTCGTGCACGGCGACCTGCAGGCGCAGCGACTGCTGGGCCGGAGTCATCGTCGCCGGCACGACCTGCAAGAGGGCGGAACGGAGCAGGTCGTAGAGCACCGGCTCGGCGAGCCCCGACGACACCTGCCCGCCGCCCTCCGCGGTGGCGTCCTCGACGAGGTAGCGACCGACGAACGCCACGAAGGCGGACGTGAGCGCGCTCTCGGGCAGACGCACCGGCCACTGGCCGCCCGTGACCCGCGAGTCCTTCGAGATGTCGTCGATGGGGACTGCCATGCCGAGCGTCTCGACCACGCCGATGCTCGCGGTGACGAGCGGATGCGTCGAGTTCACGACAAGCACGTCCCCCGGCCCCAGCACGCCCGTGTGCTTCCCATTCCGGTATTTCAGCGAACCCCGCAGCATGCCGATCGCGATGAGCTTCTCGTGCGCATCCCGAGTGAAGTCCTCCCCGCCGCGCTCGACGCCGGAGCTCGTGCGCAGCGTTCCGTAGAGATGCACCGAACCGACGAAGGCTTCGAGAGTGTATGCGTGGAACGCCGCGGCAGCGGACGAATTCACCGGCTTGGAGAGGCCGAAGAATTCGGCAATCCCGGATTCCCCGTGGAATTCACGGAATGCGCCGGAAACGAGATCTTCCGTCGAAAAATGCGCGAACGGCTCCCCCGTGTGCGCGATCCTCGCGATCCAAGCACTGAGATCCTGCCTCGAACTCTCAAGCACCGAATACCCCCGAAAACAACCGCCCGAACTTCACGCCAGGATACCGAGAATTACCCGACGGTCGAACTGGAGGCGAATTCAGCGACGTCAGTTCAGCGCGAGAGAAGCCCCTCCGTGAGCCCATTCGGCGTTCCGAAACGGTGCGCGGTAATCGAGACAGCCTGCTCTCGCAGGAACGGCAGCAGCTCCACGCGGCCGGCCTCGGTCACCTCTCCCGAATAGATGGCGAGGTCGACACGGCCATCCACGGCTCGCGCAAGCGCCACGGGATCGCCGCCGATCATGCGCATGCGCCCGGCATGCAGCGAGCCAGCCGAGCCGAGGAACTCTGCATCGCTCTCGGTTCGCATCGGCACGCCGGCGCCGGCAAGGGCAGCCTTCGCCGAGGACGGCAGGGCAACACCCGTCGACACGCGCAGACGAGCACTCGCGACGAGACCCGCCGAGATCACCCGAAGGAGATCCGCGACCCGGGCATCCTCGGAGAGCCGGACGACGATCTCGCCGGGGAACGTCAGGTAGCGGAACACGTTTCGCTCCGCATACAGCGCCTGCACGTCGCGGTCACGTCCGAACTCCTCAGCCCAGGCGCGGGCGTCGCTGCCGAGCGCACGCTCGAGCTTCACCGTGTCGGCGTCGGAGAGCGCAGAAGGGTTCGCCTTCGCGACCGCCTTCGCCGCGTCGAGCAGCGACTGCGCGCCGGCGTCGACGATGGGAGCCGAGAGGGCGGAGGCCGACCGCTGCCACGTGCCGAGACCGACGAGGTAGTTCGGCCCGCCCGCCTTGGTCGTGCATCCCACGACCGACTTCTTCCAGCCGCCGAACGGCTGACGCTGCACGATGGCGCCCGTGATGCCGCGGTTGACGTAGAGGTTGCCCGCCTGGATGGTGTCGAGCCACTGCGAGACCTCGCCGCGGTCGAGCGAGTGGATGCCCGAGGTCAGTCCGTAGTCGACCTCGTTGACGATCTCGATGGCCTCCTCGAGCGTGTCGGCCGTCATGATGCCGAGGATCGGGCCGAAGTACTCGACGAGGTGGAACTCGGAACCGCGCTCCACGCCCACCCGCACTCCAGGACTCCAGAGCTTGCCGCTGTCGTCGAGCTGCTTCGGCTCCACCGCCCACCGCTCCCCCGCCCCGAGATTCGTGAGTCCGTCGAGCAGCTTCCCGGAGGCTGGGGTGATGATCGGCCCCATCTGCGATGCGGCATCCCACGGATAGCCGACCGTGAGGGAGCGCACCGCGTCGAGGAGCTGCTCGCGGAAGCGGCGCGAACGCTGCGCCTGCCCGACGAGCACCACGAGCGACGATGCGGAGCACTTCTGGCCGGCGTGACCGAAGGCCGAGGCGACGACGTCCTTCGCAGCCAGGTCGTAATCGGCGCTCGGCGTGACGATGATGGCGTTCTTGCCGCTCGTCTCCGCGAGCAGCGGCAGCTCGGGGCGGAACGAGCGGAACAGCTCAGCGGTCTCGATGCCGCCCGTCAGGATGACGCGATCGACCGAGGGGTTCTTGATGAGCTCACTTCCGAGCTCACGGTCCGAGAACTGCACGTACTGCAGCACCTCACGCGGCACCCCCGCCTCCCAGAGCGCCTCGACCATGACGGCGCCGCAGCGCGCAGCTGGCCGCGCGGGCTTGATGATGACGGACGCGCCGGCCGCGAGCGCGGCGAGCGTCGACCCCGCGGGAATCGCGATGGGGAAGTTCCAGGGCGGCGTCACGACGATGACCTTCGACGGCACGAACGACGCACCGTCGACGGCGTCGAGACCGCGCGCGAGTTCCGCGTAGTAATGGGCGAAGTCGATCGCCTCCGAGATCTCGGGGTCCGACTGGTCGAGCGTCTTCCCGGCCTCCGACGCAGCCACCTCCATGAGGTCCGCGCGTCGACGCTCCAGCGCGTCACCAGCCCGGTGCAGCACCTCCGCGCGTTCCGCGCCGGACAGCGCACCCCACGACTGGCTGCCCGCGACGGCACGCGTGACCCGTGCATCCAGCTCGCCGAGCGTGCCGACCGTGTTGGCGTCGATCGTCTCCGCGCCAAGGGTCGAAGCCTGCGCACGCTCGCGGATGCCGCGCGCCCAGGCCTGGTTCACGGGGAGCGACGGATCCGTGTCCGGCGTCTCCTCGAAGCGGTCGGCCGGCAGCGCCACGGGCTCGGCAGTGCGGTCCTGCACTCGGTTGCTGGGAGGGACGACGCGGTCGAGCGCATCGAGGGAGGCGACGAACCGCTGCGACTCGCGCTCGAACAGCTCCTCGTTGTCGGCCAGCTCGAATACCGCCGACATGAAGTTGTCCTGGCTCGCCCCCTCCTCGAGACGACGGATGAGATACGCGATGGCCACGTCGAACTCCTGCGGGTGCACGACCGGCACGTAGAGGAGGAGCCCGCCGACCTCGCGCTTGACGACCTCAGCCTGGCTCTGCGCCATGCCGAGGAGCATCTCGTACTCGATGCCGTCCGTCGCTCCCCGGCGCTTCGCGAGCAACCAGGAGAAGGCGACGTCGAAGAGGTTGTGGCCCGCGACGCCGACGCGCACGTTCTTCACCCGCTCCGGGGTGAGGGCGTAGTCGATCACGCGCTTGTAGCTCGTGTCGGAGTCCTGCTTCGTCCCCCAGGTCGCGAGGGGCCAGCCATGCAGGGACGCCTCGACACGCTCCATCGGCAGGTTCGCGCCCTTCACGAGGCGCACCTTGATGGGGGCGCCGCCGCGGGCGACGCGCTCCGCCGACCATTCCTGCAGGCGCATCATCGCCGACAGCGCGTCTGGCAGGTAGGCCTGCAGCACGATGCCGGCCTCGAGGCTCAGGAACTCGGGGGCGTCCAGGATGCGTGTGAAGACCGCCATGGTCATCTCGAGATCCTTGTACTCCTCCATGTCGAGGTTGATGAACTTGCGGTTCGGGCTCTCGACCGCGAGGCGGTACAGGGGCGTGAGCTCCTCGACGACGTCGGTGACGGCTTCCTCGAACGCCCACGGCTGGTGCGGTGCCGTCGTCGAGGAGACCTTGATCGAGACGTAGTCGACGTCGTCGCGCGCGAGGAGCTTCGTGGTGCCCTCGAGGCGGCGGGCCGCCTCCTTCTTGCCCAGCACGGCCTCGCCGAGCAGGTTCAGGTTGAGCCGCACGCCCTTGCCCCGGATCTGCTCGATGGCCGGCCCCAGCTTCGCGTCCGTCGCGTCGATGATGAGGTGGCCGACCATGTCGCGGAGCACCTTGCGGGCCACCGGCACGACGACCCCGGGGAGGATCGGGGCTACGGTGCCTCCGACGCGCACGGCGCTCTTCATGTACCAGGGCAGGAAGCCGGGCACCTCGTCGGCGATCGAGCCGAGCTTGCGCGCGGCGACCTTGAGATCCTCGGGGCGCACGACGCCGTCGACGAAGCCGACCGTGAAGTCGAGCCCCCGCGGGTCCTTGAGCACGCCGGCGAGCTGAGCGGCGGATGCATCCACCGGGATCTCGGCGGCCTCCGTGAGCCAGCGACGCACGAGTGCGACTGCCTCCGGCGCGAGGTCGGTGAGGGAATCTGCGGGGAAGACAGGCGTCACGGTGGCGGTCATGTGACCCAGTATCAGCACCGGACTTCCGTTAGGTAAAGTGAAGGAAATTGACGCGTTTCCATCAGCACGTGTGATGATTGATCATGCTCGACGTACGCAAGCTCCGACTCCTCCGCGAAGTGCAGCTTCGCGGCACCCTGGCCGAAGTCGCCAAGGCCCTCAACTTCTCGCCGTCGGCCGTCTCGCAGCAGCTCTCAGCCCTCGAAGCGGAGCTCGGCGTCGAACTCCTCCGCAAGCACGGACGGCGTGTGCAGCTCACCCAGCAGGCCGAGATCCTCGCCGGACACACCGCGGAGATCCTCGAACGCCTCGAGATCGCCGAGCAGGAAGTGCTCGCCTCCTTCACCAGCGCCGTCGGCACCGTCCGCCTCGCCGTGTTCCAATCCGCGGCACTCACCCTCATCCCGCCGCTGCTTCACGTGCTCGCCGAAGAGCACCCAGGACTCCGCATCGAGATGGTGCAGCACGAACCGGAGTCGGCGCTGTTCGACACCTTCGCCGGCGACTTCGACGTCGTCGTCGCGGAGCAGTACCCGGGCCACGCCGCCCCGCACCACCCCGGCCTCGACAAGCGCCTCCTCACCGACGACGCCCTCCGTCTCGCCGTGCCCGTCGACTCCCCCGTGACCACGCTCGCGGACACCAGAGACCTCGCCTGGGTCATGGAACCGCAGGGCTCCGCGTCGCGCCACTGGGGCGAGCAGCAGTGCCGCGTCGCCGGCTTCGAGCCGGACGTCCGCTACGAGACCGCCGACCTGCAGGCGCAGATGCGCTTCATCGAGACCGGGCACGCAGTCGGCATCCTCAACGACCTCACCTGGGCGCACGCCGCCCCCAACGTGCGCTTCCTGCCGCTGACGGGCGTCCCACGACGCGAGATCTTCACGTCCATCCGCACCGCGAGCGCCGCATCGCCGACGATCGCCGCCGTCCGCGACGGACTGCAGCGGGTCGCCGACGACCTCAGTTCGAGCGGGCTCAGCTCGACTGCTGGAGCGGGCGCCGAGCCAGCACCGCGTCGAGCACCAGGGCACTCACGAGCCCCAAGCCGACCATCGCGATGAAGAACACGGGCAGCGCCACGAGCCCCGCGGCATCCAGCAGCAGACCGCCGACCAGCGCGCCCGAGCCGATGCCGAAGTTGAAGCCAGACGTGTACAGGGCGCTCGACAGGTCGCGGTGGCGAGACGGGGCTGCGTTCAGGATGCGGGACTGCAGCAGCGGCGGCAGCACGCCCATCCCGAGACCCCAGATGACCAGCGCGATGAGCGCGACCGTCGTGTCGTGCGCGAAGAGCAGCAGGGTCACCGCGACGAGCATCAAGAGGTAGCCCGTCGCCAGCCCCACCCGCGGCCGCGCCGTGAACACCACACCGGCCAGCGCAGTGCCACCCGCCGACGCGATGCCGTACGCGAAGAGCACGAGGCTCAGCGTCGCAACCGGGAAGCCGATCACGTCGAGCGAGTACGGCGAGATGTACGAGTAGAACGCGTACTGGGCGGTCATCGTGATCAGCGTGATGACGCACAGCAGGATCACCGTCAGCAGGGAACGCTGCGCGAAGCGGATGCGCTTCACCGGCACCGCAGGCCCGTCGGAGTCATCCGGAAGCGCGATGGGCCGCGTGGAGAACGACTCGTCGAGGTGATTCACCCGAGGCAGCAGGAACCAGAGGAGCACCGCGACGAGCAGCGTGATGACCGCAAGCGAGCCGAACGCGAAGCGCCAGCCGAACGCCTGACCGAGCGCCGTGCCGATCGGAACGCCGAGGACGTAGGCGATCGCCCCGCCACCCAGCGTGATCGAGACGGCGCGCGTGAGCAGCTCCCTCGGGGCGATGAGCGAGATGTACGAGGCGACGACCGCCCAGAAAACGCCGTGCGCGAGGCCCGTGATGACACGCGTCACGACGAGCCACGCATAGGTGGGCGCGAACGCCGACGCGATCGAGCCGATCGCGAACACCGCGAGCACGACGACCAGCAGGGCATGACGCGGAACACGCTTCGTGAGTGCCGTCAGCGGCGTGCTCGTCAACACGACCGTGAACGCGAAGATCGTCATCAGCCAGCCGATCTCCGCGCGAGTCGCGCCCAGATCGACCGTCATTTGCTCGAGCAGCCCGGTCGGGAGCATCTCGATCGTGACGCTGATGAACGTCGAGAACGCGAGCGCGATGAGAGGGACGAGCGGCAGCTTGGGGGCAGACGTCAGCGGAGAAGAAGTGAGAGAAGTCATTCGCAGGATCCGAACGGCGCACTCCGGACGAGCGGGAAACCTCGTCAGGGAGTCGACTGCGTGCATACCGGCACGCCGGGGGCCGAGCGATCCGCCCGACCACGTCCGATTCTATACGGTGGCGTCAAGACGGCTACCCTGAACTCGTGATTCCAGAAGCGACTCGATGGGTGCTCACCCTCAACTGCCCAGACCAGCCAGGCATCGTCCACGCCGTCACGGGAGCCATCGTCGACTCCGCCGGCAACATCGAGGAGCTCCAGCAGTTCTCGTCGATCGACACTGGTCGCTTCTTCATGCGCGTGGACGTGCGCACCGACGCCAGCCGCGAAGAGCTCCTCGCGCGACTCGAGCCCGTCGCCGAGCGGTTCAGCGCGGAGGTCTCCCTCGACAACGCCGGCCGCCCCGTCCGCACCCTGGTCCTCGCGACCAAGGCCGGACACTGCGTCAACGACCTCCTCTTCCGCCAGCGCTCCGGCCACCTGCAGATCGACGTGCCGCTTGTGCTCGCCAACAACGAAGCCCTCAAGGGCCTCGCCGAGTTCTACGAGGTGCCGTTCGAGTACCTGCCCGTCACCGGACCCGACGAGAAGGCGGCATTCGAAGCGCGCATCCTGCAGGTCGTGGAGGAGCAGCAGATCGAGCTGGTCGTGCTCGCTCGCTACATGCAGATCCTCTCCCCCGAGCTGTGCGCGGAGCTCGCCGGCCGAGCCATCAACATCCACCACTCGTTCCTCCCCGGCTTCAAGGGCGCGAACCCCTACCGGCAGGCGCACGCGCGCGGCGTGAAGCTCATCGGAGCCACCGCCCACTTCGTGACCAGCGACCTCGACGAGGGCCCGATCATCGAGCAGAACGTCGTGCGCGTCGACCACACGCGGGCGCCCCAGGAGCTCATGGCCATCGGCCAGGACGAGGAATCTCGCACCCTCACGCAGGCCGTGAAGTGGTTCTCGGAGCACCGCGTTCTCCTCGACGGGCAGCGCACGATCATCTTCCACTGATCGGAGCGGAACGCTCCGGTCACGCCGAATCGCGCGCGGCGGGCAGCCCGCGCCTCCACCTCCGCCACTGCCGCCGACACTGCCGCTGCCGCTGCCGCTGTCCAACATCAGTGCACTGTGGCCGCATTCGCTGCCCTGAGTGCCAGATGGCGTCGAAATCGCACTGATGTTGGTCAATCGACTTCTGCACTGCTGGTCTGTGGAGAGGGCGCTCTTCACAAGCACTGCATCCCTCACCACAACGATGCGCCCGGTGTCGTTCAGTGGGGCCATGCCGAAGAAGCTGCCACCCCAGCCGTTCACTCCGCCACCCGGAGGCGTCTTCTCGAGGCGGGAGTGGCATGAGAGCGGCAATACGCGTCGTTCCCTCGAGTCACTTGTCCGAGACGGCTCCGTGCAGCGCCCGGCACCCGGCTGGTACGCGATCACCGGAGCCTCTCAGCGGGCGATCCAAGCTGTGCGACTCCGCGCTCGCCTCACCTGCCTGAGTGCACTCAGCGTCTCCGGAGTCTGGACACCGCCAGATGAGAACCTCCACGCCAGAATCGCCACGGGAGCCCGCGGTGTGACGAGCTCACGCAACGGAGATGGCGAACCGACGGTCCTCTGGCACCGAAGCGTCCGCGGGCGCGGCGAAGCCCTCGCCCTGCGTGCTGTCGACGACGTCAGCGTCTCCCTGAGCTGCGCGCTCACGTGCCTGCCGACCCGAGACCTCGTCATCGTCGCGGACTCGGCGATCCAACTCGGCAAGGTCGACCACAGTTCACTGATGGCCCTCGCGGATGGCCAGCCAGCGCACGCCAGGAAGAAGCTCGATTTCGTGGACGGGAGCAGCCAGTCCGGCACCGAGAGCATCGTGCGTCTCTGGTGTCAGCTCCGGGGCTTCACACCGAGACCGCAGATGTGGATCTCTGGGGTCGGGTTCGTCGACCTCGTCGTCGGGGAGCGCCTGGTCATCGAGTGCGATTCCCGCGCGTTCCACGCCGATGAAGACCGGTATCGGGCAGACCGGGAACGCGACCTGGTCCTGAAGGCCCTCGGCTATCGGGTGCTGCGACTCACCTACGAGCAGATCATGCACCGATGGCCAGAGGTCGAGGGAGCACTGCTCGCGCTCCTCGCGAGTGGTGCGCACCTGGCTTCCGGTTCCCGGCGGCGTCGCGCGTGACCATCTTGAGTGCGATATCCGGTGCCAGAGCGCGTGAGACACCGAGAACACCGAGATCTGCACTGATGTTGGACAGACCGGAGCCTCTGGGTCCCAGAAAACACGTCGGCGGCAGGGGCGAGCGCGAGACGGCGGCGGCGAGACGGCGGCGGCGGCGAGACGGGAGGTCGCCACCGCCCCCGAATCCGCCTCAGGCGGCGGGGACTCGGGCCGGGATGCGCTCCATGACGGCTTCGATGATGCGCTTCCCGGCAGAATCGCGCAGGGTCATGAGCGATTCCGGGTGGAACTGCACGGCGAAGATCGGCAGCTCACGGTGCTGGATGGCCATCGGGATGCCGTCGTCGTCGGAGGCGACGAGCACGAGGCTCTCGGGCATCGTCGCGGGGTCGATGTGCAGCGAGTGGTACCGGCCCGTGACGAACCGTTCGGGGAGTGCGTCCAGGAAGCCCGGGTTGGTGACGACGACCTCGCGTTCCTGGCCGTGCAGCGGGTACCCGAGCTGCCCGAGGGACGCGCCGAAGTACTCCCCGATGGCCTGCTGCCCGAGGCACACGCCGAAGACCGGCAGCGAGCGGTCGACGATCTCGTCGAGCAGCTCCGCGGACCTGAAGTCGCTCGGAGCGCCGGGCCCTGGCGACATGACGACCAGCGACGGCTGCTGCTCGTCGAGGATGCGCGCCATCTCCGCGCGCTCGATGCCCCCCTTCGGGATGCGGACCGTGCGCACCTCCGCGCCCGTCTCGCGCATGTACCCGGCGAGCATCTGCACGAACGAGTCCTCGTGGTCGAGGAAGAGGATGCGGTGCCCGACTCCGGAGCGCACTGGCTCGACCTCTGCGACGGGCTCGGGGGCGGCGCTCTCGGCGGAGGCGTCGAGCGCCTCGAGGAGCGCGGACGCCTTCATCTCCGTCTCGAGCTCTTCGGCTGCCGGGGTGGAGTCCATGAGGAGGGTGCCTCCCGCGCGAACCTCGGCGATGCCGTCGCGGATCATCGCGGTGCGGATCGTGAGGCCCGTGTTGACGTCGCCGTTGGCGAGGAGCACGCCGATGGCGCCGCCGTACCAGGTGCGGGGGCTGCGTTCGTGCTCGTCGATGAAGCGCATGGCCCAGATCTTCGGGGCCCCGGTGACGGTGACCGCCCACATGTGCGTGGCGAACGCGTCCAGTCCGTCGAACTCGGGCCGCAGCCTGCCCTCGACGTGGTCGACCGTGTGGATGACCTTCGAGTACAGCTCGACCTGCCGCCTGCCGATGATCTTGATCGATCCTGGCTCGCAGACGCGCGACTTGTCGTTGCGGTCGACGTCGGTGCACATCGTGAGCTCGGAGCGGTCCTTGTCGCTGTTGAGCAGTTCGAGGATGCGGTCGGCGTCTTCGATCGCGTCGGCCCCGCGGGCGATGGTGCCCGAGATCGGCACGGTCTCGACGCGGCTGCCGGCGACCCGGACGAACATCTCTGGGCTGGCGCTCACGAGGAACTCCTGGCCGCCGAGGTTCATGAGGGCTCCGTAGGGGGCCGGGTTGTTGCGCTTCAGGTAGGCGAAGACATCGGCGGGGCTTGTGCGCACGGGACGGCGGAAGGCCTGGCCTGGCACGACCTCGAAGAGGTCGCCGCGTGCGAACGAGGCCTTGGCAGATTCGACGAGGGCCGCGTACTCCCCCGGCTCGTGATCGCGGGACGATTGGGCGGATGCTGCGGGCGAGACGAAGGGACTGAGCACCTCGGTGCGGGGCATCCCTTCGGTCGAGGTCGTGTCGTCGGAGAACTCGAAGTCGTGCCTGGTGGCGTCGCCGCGCTGTCGGTCGACGGCGAGCACGGAGTCGGGCAGGAAGACGACGAGGTCGCGCTGGTCTCCGCCGTTCGGCGCCTCGAGGGCCTCGATCTGCCGGACGAGGTCGTAGCCGAACGAGCCGTAGAGCCCGAGGTGCGGGATGTCGTCCGGCATGGTCTCGATGATGGCGCGCAGCACGCTGAAGCTCGACCGCCTGCGGGTGCGCTGCTCCTCAGGGATGATCTCGTCACGCTGCGAGGTGACGTCGATCTCGACGTCGCCGTCGGCGAGCACTCGCACGCTGACGCCGTCGAGGCGCTCGAAGGCGTCGGTGAATGCGCGCAGCGGGATGTTCCCGCGCTCGTTCAGCGTGCGCATGCGCAGCGCGAACCCGCGCCCCTCGATCATGAGCGGCGGATCGATGAAGCCGATGTCCCATCGCGTGTACCTGCCCGGGTACTCGACGCCGGACGAGAGGACGACGCCGTAGCGGTCATTGAGACCGGTCTGGATGTCATCCATCTCTTCCGGGCTGGCAGCACGGGAGGTGTGGGAGATCGTGAGCACTGGGTTCCTAGGTCTGGAGTTCGGTCAGAGGCGTTCCGCGATGGCGGCGGTCGCGGTGCGCCACGCATCTCGCGTGGCTGGCTTGAGGCTCGAGACGCTGAGCTCACCGCCGCCGACGAAGGCGTGGTCGTACGGTACCTCAACGACGGCCCGCGTGAGGCGCTCGAAGTGGTGGTGCAGGCGCTCCTTGAGCGCCTGGTCTTCCTTCGCGGAGGGGCTGGAGAGGATCGTGACGGCGTTCTCGAGCTTCTCCCCGAAACCTCGCTCGCGGAGCCCGTCCGCGAGCCAGGCTGCGGACGCGGCGGTGTCCTCTCTGGCCGTGGAGACGATGACGAGCTGGTCGGCGACGTCGAGGGCCGCCTCCCAGTTGCTGGCGCGCATGTTGTTGCCGGTGTCGACGACGAGGACGCGGTAGAAGCGGCTCAGGGTGCGGTGCATGCGCGAGAAGGCCTCTGCGTCGATGATCGCCGCGGAGGCCGCGTCGTCATCGGATGCGAGCACGTCGAACTGCGCGTCACCCTGCGGTCGCACGAATCGGTCGACATCGGCGATGGTCGCGCCTCCCGACACCTCGAACCTCGGCAGTTGCCGCAGGAAGTCGACCGCCGTGTTGCGGTGGCTGCCGGCGTGCGAGCGCCACCCGAGGGTGCCGCGGGTCTCGTTGTTGTCCCAGGCGAGCGTGTAGCCGCCGCGGATCTCACCGAACGTGGCGGCGATCATGAGGGTCGCGGTGGTCTTGTGCGCGCCGCCCTTCGGGTTCATGACGACCACGGTGCGCGAGCCGTCGAACTGCCGCTGCACTCGTCGGATCTCGTCGCGTTTGACTCGCTCTGCCTCGCCTGGGCCGAGCTTGATGAGTCCGCCCGTTCCGAGGCGCAGGGCGCTGCGCCATCCCTGCTGCGCCGGTGCCTCCGGTGCCGCCTGCTTGTCGGCGAGCAGGTCGGCGAGCGTCGGGGCGGAGGTGTCGCTCTTCCGGCGTTCCGGCGCGGTCGCGGATGCTGCCCTGGCGACCGCTCCTGCGGTGGCGGATGCTGCGACCGGGGCCGGGTTCGCCGGCTCTGGCGCCGTGCTCGGACGAGCCAGCTCACGCGCTGCCGACTCGGCGCGTTCGAGCTCCTCGAGTTCGCGCATCTGACGCGCGTCCCGCGGGAATCTCGGCTGCCACGGCTGCGTGTCCTCGAGGCCGTCCTCGTCGATCCGGTCCTCGAACCAGACTGGGGGTGTCTCCGCGTTGGTCGGGGAGCCTGCCTCGTCCTCATGTTGGTCGGGGCTCTCGGGCGCGCGTCCGGTCTCGGGAAGCCCCGCTTCGAGCACTGGCGCTGGCTGCGCGACCTCCGCTTCCTGGTCGAGGGCGTGGTGCATCATCTCGACCCTCGGGATGCGCACGGTCTCGTGCACGTTGCCCTGCGGAAGGAACCCGTCGCTGTTCGCTGCGGACGTCTCGTCGTGGCGGTCCTGGGTGGCGGGGTCGCCCGAAGGCTCGGGCGCTGTCGCGCCAGGGGCGAGTCGGTCGGTGAGCTCGTCCTCGCCGGGCGCCAGCTCTGCGACGTCCCCCGTTTCGACGAGCCCCCCGTCTGGGGAGACGCGGAGCGGGAAGACACCGTCGATGTCGATCGTGCGCAAGTCGATCACGATCTCGTCGCGCGTCGCACGGTCGACGACGCGCGTCATGATCGCCGAGCGGAGCTCGTCCGCGTCGGCCGCGATGATGCGCTCGACCGAGTCGCCTTCCCGAATCTCGCCGACGCCGTCGCGGCGGATCAGCACCTCGAGCGCGAGGATGTCCGGTTCGGCATTGGTCATTGCAGCTCTTCTCACTTCAGGACGTCGACGGAACGAATCCGAGACTGACAACGGTATCGCGTTCGGCTTCGAGGTCTTCGACCGTCGCCGCGAGGCGCGTTCGCGTCAGCTCGCCGAGCTCGAGCCCCTGGACGACCTGCCAGTCGCCGCCGCTGGACGTGACCGGGACACCCGCGACGAGCCCTTCGGGAATGCCGTAGTCGCCCTTCGAGGGGAGCGCGGCCGTCGTCCAGTCGCCTTCGGGGGTCCCGAGCACCCAGTCACGGACGTGGTCGACCGCGGCGGATGCCGCCGAGGCGGCAGAGGAAGCACCTCGCGCCGCGATGATCGCGGCTCCCCTCGTGGCAACCGTCGTGACGAACTCGCCATCGACCCAGGCGTCGTCGGCGATGCGCTCACGGATCGGGACACCTGCGATCGTGCCGTGATCGACGTCGGGGACCTGCGTGTTCGAGTGGTTTCCCCAGACGTGGATCCGAGAGACCTCGCCGGCGCCGACGCCGGCCTTCGCGGCGAGCTGAGCGATCGCGCGGTTGTGGTCGAGACGCATCATGGCCGTGAAGCGCTCGCCCGGGACGTCCGGCGCTGCGGCTCGCGCAATCGCGGCGTTCGTGTTCGCGGGGTTGCCGACGACGAGCACGCGGACGTCATCGGCGGCGTGCTTCCCGATCGCGCGGCCCTGGGGCGCGAAGATGCCGCCGTTCGCTTCGAGCAGGTCGGCGCGGTCCATGCCCTCGCGCCTCGGCATCGACCCGACGAGGAGGGCGATGTTCGTCCCTTCGAAGGCCGCGTCCGCATCGTCGAAGACATCCACTGATCGGAGCAGCGGGAAGGCGCCGTCGGCGAGCTCAAGAGCCGTTCCCTCCGCCGCCTCGACCGCCTGCGGGATCTCCAGGAGCCGGAGCTCGACCGGAGTATCGCCGAGCATGGCGCCCGATGCGATGCGGAAGAGGAGCGAGTAGCCGATGTTCCCGGCTGCTCCCGTGACGGTGATGCGGACTGGCGTGGTGCTCATGCCTCCACCCTATTCGGCCAACGCAGAAGCCCCGCATGCTGCCGAGGCGGGATGCGGGGCTTCCGAGGCCAGAGCCTCGTGTGCGGTCGGGTGTCGCTTACGCGGACACTCGTGCTGCGAGGTTCTCGGCGATCGAGTTCATGAAGTCGTCGGTCGTCTGGAAGGGCGTGCCCTCGCCGACGAGCGCGGCGAGGTCCTTCGTCATCTTGCCCGACTCGACGGTCTCGATGACAACCTCTTCGAGGGCCTGCGTGAAGTCGATGAGCTCCTGGTTGCCGTCGAGCTTGCCGCGGTGCGCGAGGCCGCGCGTCCAGGCGTAGATCGAGGCGATCGGGTTCGTCGACGTGGGCTTGCCCTGCTGGTGCTGGCGGTAGTGGCGCGTGACCGTGCCGTGCGCCGCCTCGGCCTCGACGACCTTGCCGTCGGGAGTCGTGAGGACGCTCGTCATGAGGCCGAGCGAGCCGAAGCCCTGCGCGACGGTGTCGGACTGGACGTCGCCGTCGTAGTTCTTGCAGGCCCAGACGTAGCCGCCCTCCCACTTGAGCGACGCCGCGACCATGTCGTCGATGAGGCGGTGCTCGTAGGTGATGCCTGCTGCGTCGAACTTCTCCTTGAACTCGGCCTCGAAGATCTCCTGGAAGATGTCCTTGAAGCGACCGTCGTACTTCTTGAGGATGGTGTTCTTCGTCGACAGGTACACGGGGTAGCCGCGCGTGAGGCCGTAGTTGAGCGAGGCGCGGGCGAAGTCGGTGATGGATGCGTCGAGGTTGTACTGCACCTGCGCGATTCCATCTCCCGGGGAGTGGAAGACCTCGAACTTCTGCGGCTCCGAGCCGTCGTCCGGCGTGAACTCGACCGTGAGCTTGCCCTCTCCCGCGAAGCGGAAGTCGGTGGCACGGTACTGGTCGCCGAACGCGTGGCGGCCGACGATGATCGGCTTGTTCCAGCCCGGCACGAGGCGCGGGATGTTCGAGATGATGATGGGCTCGCGGAAGATGACGCCGCCCAGGATGTTGCGGATGGTGCCGTTCGGGGAGCGCCACATCTGCTTGAGGCCGAACTCCTCGACGCGTGCCTCGTCAGGGGTGATCGTCGCGCACTTGATGCCGACGCCGTGCTTCTGGATCGCGTGCGCCGCGTCGACCGTGATCTGGTCGTCCGTCTCGTCGCGCTTCTCGATGCCCAGGTCGTAGTACTCGAGGTTCACGTCGAGGTACGGGTGGATGAGCGTGTCCTTGATCTTCTGCCAGATGATGCGGGTCATCTCGTCGCCGTCGAGCTCGACAACCGTTCCTTCGACCTTGATCTTCGCCATAGAGTTCTCCTTCTGAGCGCGGTTTGCCTCCAGCTTACCGGGGCCGCATTCGGAGGATTACTCAGACGGAGCGCTACTCTGCATCCATGAGCGAGCTGTATATCGAAGAGCTGTCCGCCGACAACATCGTCGCCGCCAACACGCTCACACTGAAACCAGGCCAGGAGGCGTTCGTCGCGCCTGTCTCGCACTCCATCTCGGAGGCCTACGTCAGCCAGTCGACGTCGTGGCCGAGGGTCGTCGTGCTCGACGGTCGAGTCGTGGGCTTCATCATGGCCAACTTCGACGAGGACGCTCCCGACGAGCTGTTCCGGGCCACGATCATGCGCATGAACGTCGATGCCGACTACCAGCGCCGTGGTGTCGGGTCGTTCGCAGTGACGGCGATCCTCGATGAGGCTGCACGCCGCGGTTTCGACAAGGTGACCACCATCTGGGAAGAGGGCGACCTCGGGCCGGGCGACTTCTTCCGAAGCCTCGGGTTCGTCGTCACCGGCGAGACCCAGTACGGGGAGACGATCGGCGAGCGGGAGCTCAGCCAGCACGGAACCGGCTCGCTGTAAAGCAGTTCGACCGAAATCGCTGCCCGGCGTCTCACCCTCTTGCGGGACTGCGAGAGGGTGAAACGCCGGGCAGCGATCGTGGTGTGATCGGGGATGCGGTCGCGTCTAGTAGGCGCGAGCCGACAGGCAGGTGACCCCGCCCTCGAGCTTCTCGAACTCCGAGATGTCGAGGGTGACGACGTTGTAGCCGAGGCGCTTCACGAGCTTCGCGGTCGCCGGCGCGGCAGCGGAGACGAGCACGGTGTCCGCATCCAGCGGCAGGATGCTCGCACCGAGCAGCTCGGGTGCCTCGATGTAGCCACCGAACAGGGAGGGCTGCTCAAGCGCGGGAGTCCAGGCGAGGACGGTCCCATCGGGCAGGGCGGTCGCGACCGTCTTTAGGTGCAGCGCCCCGGTGATGGGCACCGCGACGACGCGGTAGCCGAGATCGAGCGCGATCTCGCGCAGCGCGCGGATGCCCTCGGCGTTCGTGCGGGTGGACGCGCCGACGTAGACGGTGTCGCCCGCGAGGAGCACGTCGCCCCCGTCGAGGGTCGCCGGGGCCTCGATCTCCATCGTGACGAACTCGGTCTCGGCGAGCGCCGCCCGAACGCCAGGCAGCTCGGCGCGACGGGACGCCGCCCCGCTGCGAGCCAGGATCGCGACCTGGCCGAGCACGATGACCTGGTCCTCGGTGAAGACCGAGTCCGGCATGGTCTCAGCCGCTGGCACCTCGCGGGTCTCCCACCCGTGCTCGTCCAGCAGCGCGACGTAGGACTCCCACTGCTCGTTGGCGCGATCGCGGTCGACCGCCGCGCGCTCCTGGAAGGTGACCTGGGCATCCTGCGGGTTCGCGGCGGGGATGCGCACGAGCGCCAGTTTGCTGTTGGACTCCGCGAACCGGCGGAGCTCCCCCGCGTGCGCGACGCGAGAGGACACCTCCCGGAGCATCTCGGCGACCTGCCGGCGGAACAGCGTCGGCCCGATGAGCGCCGTGAACACGGTGCCGGAGACGAGGAACACGAAGTTGAGCCCGAAGAACTCCGTGAAGATCGCCGACCACGTCTCGCTGGTGAACTCAGCGCCACCCGTCGCGAGCCGGACGACGTAGCCGACCGTGCCCGCGATGAGCGCGAGCACGAGTCCGGCGATCGCGGCGATCCACCAGTTGCGGAGCCACCCGAGCCAGCCGACGAGCGTGACGAGGATCAGCAGGAGGAGCACCGGCAGCGAGTAGAAGTCGAACGTGTCGGTGAGCGTCGTGAGCGGCGAGATGACCCCGGTGAGGTCTCGCTCGTTCATGACGACGAGCGAGGTGAGGAGTGTCGCCAACGCGACGCCCATCGCCGCGACGAGTGCCGCGTTGAAGCGCGTTCCGCCGTCGAGCTCGCTGACGCGGGTGACGGGTTGGGAGTTCTTGGTGCTCAATTGCTGCTCTCGTGGGTCTCGATTGCGGGCACGCTCAGATCGCGCGAGTCGCGCGGATCAGCGCGGATCAGTGGAAGAAGTGGCGCTCGCCCGTGAAGTACATCGTCACGCCCGCCTTCTCGGCGGCCGCGATGACCTCCTCGTCGCGGATGGATCCGCCCGGCTGCACGACGGCGCTCACGCCGGCCTCGAGCAGCACTTCGAGGCCGTCCGCGAACGGGAAGAACGCGTCGGACGCGGCGACGGACCCTGCGGCCCGCTCCCCCGCCCGCGAGACGGCGAGGTGGCAGGAGTCGACGCGGTTGACCTGCCCCATGCCGACTCCGACGGAGGCTCCGCCTGCGGCGAGGAGGATCGCGTTGGACTTCACGGCGCGGCAGGCTCGCCACGCGAACTCGAGGTCCTCGACGGTCTGCCCAGCGGCGGGGGCCCCGGCTACGAGCGTCCAGCTCTCGATGAGCGACACGCTCGGCTCGAAGCGGTCTGCGCTCTGGACGAGGAAGCCGCCGGAGATCTGACGCACCTCTCGCTCCTCTGGAGCCGGGTCTGCGGGAAGCTGGAGGAGGCGGATGTTCTTCTTCGCGCGCAGCGCCTCGAGCGCCTCTGGCGCAAAGCTCGGCGCGATGACGACCTCGGTGAAGATCTTGGCGAGCGTCTGCGCCATCTCGAGCGAGACCTCGCGGTTGGCAGCGACGACGCCGCCGTAGGCGCTGACCGGGTCGCAGGCGTGCGCACGACGGTGGGCCTCGGCGATGGCCTCGGCCGGCGCGAGGCCTTCAGGCGCGATCGCGATGCCGCACGGGTTGGCGTGCTTGATGATGGCGACAGCCGGCGAGGTGTGGTCGAACGCCGCGCGGAGGGCCGCGTCGGCGTCGACGTAGTTGTTGTACGACATCTCCTTGCCGTGGAGCTGCTCGGCCTGGGCGATGCCCCGGCCGTCGGCGCGCCCGTACACGGCCGCGACCTGGTGCGAGTTCTCGCCGTAGCGGAGGACGGCGAGCTGGTCGCCCTCGATCGTGAAGGAGCTCGGGAGCGCGTCGGACGCCGGGCCGGCGGCGGGCTCCGCGGCTCCAGCGGCCTCGACCTCCAGGATGTGCGACGCGAACCACGCGCCGACGGCCTGGTCGTAGCTCGACGTGTGCTGGAACGCGGCCGCGGCGAGCGCGCGACGCGTCGACAGCGTCACACCTCCGCCAGAGATCTCGTCGAGAACCCTGGTGTAGTCGCTCGGCGACGTGACGATCGTGGCGTTCGCGAAGTTCTTTGCGGAGGCGCGCACGAGGGCGGGGCCGCCGATGTCGATCTGCTCGATGATCGCCGGAGCATCCGCCCCGGAGGCGACCGTCTCGACGAAGGGGTAGAGGTTCACGACGATGAGCTCGAACGGCTCGATGCCGAGCTCCTCGAGCTGGCGGAGGTGGTCGGCGATCCGCCGGTCGGCGAGGATGCCGGCGTGCACGCCGGGGTGCAGCGTCTTGACGCGACCGTCAAGCGACTCGGGGAACCCGGTCACCTGCTGCACGTCGGTGACGTCGAAGCCCGCCTCGCGGATGGTCTTCGCGGTCGAGCCGGTGGAGACGATCTCGACCCCGGCTGCCTGCAGTCCTGAGGCCAGCTCGAGCAGGCCGCTCTTGTCGCTCACGGACACGAGCGCGCGCTTGGGCTCGATCCGCTCGAGGGTGGTCAGCGATTCGTGTGAAGCGGGGCTGCTCATGCGTTGGCTCTTTCCTCGAGTGCGATTTCGCCGGAGGCCACGCCTCTGACGGTGTCTTCCAGCAGACGGCGCTCCGCGACCTTGATGCGGCCGTGGAGCAGCTCCTCGGTGTCACCGGGGAGTACGGGGATGCGGACGCGATCGACGATCGGACCGGTGTCGACGCCGTTGTCGACGATGATGATGGAGGCGCCCGTCTCTGCCACGCCGGCTTCGAGCGCGTCGCGCACGGCGTGGGCGCCTGGGAACTCGGGCAGGTACGCGGGGTGGGTGTTCAGGAGACGCGGGGCCAGCGCATCCACCATGGCGGGTGGCACGAGCCGCATGAATCCGGAGAGCAGCGTGAGGTCTGGCTCGAAGCTCTGGATCTGCGCGAGCAGCTCCGCTCCCCAGGCCTCACGGTCGGCGAAGTCCTTCGGCCGCACCACGAACGACGGGATGCCGAATTCCTGCGCGAGGGCGAGGCCTGCGGCAGGCCGATCGGCGCCGATCGCCACGATCTCGGCGCCCATGGGCGACGCGGAGTCGGCGGAGGTCCGGAGTGTCTCGAGCAGCGCCTGCAGGTTCGAACCCGCGCCGGAGATGAGGACGACTACCTTGAGCACCGGGTCAGTCTAATCGCTGCGCACGGTCGGGGCTCCCGGGTCAGACCCGCTCAGTCGTCGAGGTCGATGTCGGCGTAGATGTCCGGCTCGTCGTCGTAGCGCGGGTTCTCGACCTTGAGCCGCTTCGCCCGGCGGATCTCGGACGTCTGCCGCTCGGCCGGCTGATCGTCGGTGCGCACCTCGAGTGCGGTGCCGGGCTTCTTCTCGACCTCACCCGGGTCCTCGAAGCGCTTCGAGACGGCGTCGGCGACCCAGGTGCGTTCGTCGGTGCCATCCCGTCGTGAGCGTCGCTTGGAGGAAGCAGCACTTGCGCGTGCCGGTGACGTGCTCTCCTTCTCGCGTGGCTGCGGTCTGCTCGCCTGGTCACGTCCCGTCGGCGTCGAAGTCGGCGTGCCGGCGGATGCGCGGCTGTGCTTCTTTCGTCCGTCACGGTCGCCCCTGCCGACTTCCTCGGCGTCGTCTTCGTCGACCTCGTCGTCGTTCTCGAGCTGCTCGGCAGAGAGCGGCACCAGCGCCCCGACAAGGGCGCCGAGGGCAAGCGTGCCGAACGCGCTCGCGCCGGTGAGCAGGGGGAAGGGGCCGATCTCCGCGAGGCGACCAGGGCCGGCCGAGCCGCCAGCTGCAAGGGCGAGGATCCCGATCGCGATGGCTGCGAGCGCCGCCGCCATCACCGCGACGGAGACGCGAGCCCACACGCCACGGGCTGCACCAGCCGGGGCGTGCATCCGCACCCCCACCATCGCGGCAAGCCCGACCAGGACAGGAACGGCGATGATCGAGACCGCGAGCACCGGCGGCGAGGCCGGGATGGCGCCGAGAAGCGGGAGAACCGGCATGGGACCGACCAGCGTCTCCACGGGCGTGACCTGCGAACCGGTGCCGATCGCGAATCCCGAGCCGAGCATCCACGCCGCAGACCAGGCGATGCCGTTCACGGCGATCACGAGCTGGCTGAGACCCACCACGATCGCGCTCGTCACATCGAGCGGGAGCGACTGGAAGAGCGCCAGGATGCTCGCGAGCCCCAGAAGGACCGCGATGAGCAGCAGCACCGCCCCAGCACCGAGGATGCCGGTGACCATGAGCCCGGCCGCCCGCAGTCCCTGAGACACGGACGCCCGTGTGCGCTCCTCGAGGTTCGAGAGGATCGAGCCGAACGGTGCGACCTGCCATCCGCGCGCCCCGACGAACGCGGCGCCAAGGAAGACGACCGCACCCACGATGGCGGTCTGCCAGACGCCGACGTCCAGGCCACGGGCGCTCGCCGCGAGCGAGACCCCGGCGGCGGCGGCGGCGAACACCGCTGCGGTGAGGAGGAGGCCGGGCCAGATGAGATCGGAGGCCGCACGCACGCGGACCCCGGTCACGTGTGCCAGCCACACCGTGATGAGCGTGAGGCCCAGCGGCATGACCCGCAGCGTGAAGCTCACCGCCTCGCTCCCGGCAGGCAGGAGACCCGAGCTCGGGTCGAGCACCGCCCCCACGGAACCCCCGAGCGAGAGAGCCCAGATGGCCGCCGCATACTCGAAGCCAGCGGCGAAGTCGCTGCCGAAGCCCGTCGTCGCCAGCTGCACCGCGACGACCGCGATCAGCGGGACGCCGAGGCCGACCGCAGCCGCGACGAGCGCGTCGACGGCCGAGTACAGGTACGTGATCGGGCGAGGCATAGCACCCCGACGATAGCCGCTAACCTGCCGGAATGACTGAATCAACAGGCCCGCACGAGATGACGGACATCCGAAGCGCCATCGATGCGCTCGATGCCCGAATCGTGGAGCTCATCGGCGAGCGGCAGCGCTGGGTGGAGCGCGCGGCGGTCGCCAAGCGCGGTCAGGACACTGGCGCGGTGCGCGCTCCAGCGCGCGTCGAGCAGGTCATCGCGAAGGTGCGGGCGCTGGCGGAACAGGGTGGGAGCTCCCCTGCGGTCGTCGAAGCGAGCTATCGCGCCATGATCGGGGCGTTCATCGAGCTCGAGCTGCGGCAGCACGGCGACAACGACACGGGTCGAACGGACACGGGCCGGTCCGACTGACCTCCGAGATCAGACGGCCCGCATCCTCGCGCTGACAGCAATCAGGTGCTTCCTGCCGCGCGCTTCGGCGGCGCGGAGGTCAGCGCTCGAGGAGCTGCTGGAACGGGCCTCCCGCGGCACGGAGACCGTCGGGCGCCCCCTCCTCCACGACCCGACCTGCGTCGAGCACGATGACCCGGTCGGTGTCGTCGAGCGTGTCGAGCCGGTGGCTGATCTCGAGGATGCTGCGCTGCCCTGCCCACTCAGCGAGGCGCGCGCGGACGGTGCGCTCGGTGGCACCGTCGAGCGCGCTCGTCGCCTCGTCGAGCACAAGCACTTCCGGGTTCGCCAGCACGGCGCGTGCGATCGCGACGCGCTGCCGCTGCCCGCCAGACAGTCCGCCGCCGCGCTCCCGCACCGGGGTGTCGAGCCCCTTCGGCTGCTCGCGCACCCACTCGTCGAGGGCCGCGACGCGCAGAGCCTTGAGTATCTCGTCGTCACTCGCGTCAGGTCGGGCGAGCGCCACGTTCTCCCCTACCGTGCCGTCGCTCAGGTACGGACGCTGTGGCACGAGTGCGATCCGGGTGCGCAGCTCGTCGAGCGGGATGCGCTGCAGGGGTCGCGGAGCACCGTAACGACTGCCGGCCAGCGACACCGACCCGAGATCCGGGTCCCAGAAGCGGAGGGCGAGCGACGCGATCGTGGACTTGCCGCTGCCGGACGGCCCCACCACGGTGAGGTGCTCGCCCGCGCGCAGCTCGAAGGAGACCCGATCGAGCACCGTCCTCGGTGCAGCGGAGGTCGAGCCGCCCGTGACCGGGTACGCGAACGTCACGCCCTCGAAGGCGAGCGCCACCGAGTTCGGCTGGGGTTCATCGACGTCGGTTCGAGCGGGCTGGACTTTCGACGCACTGTCGGCGAGC
Source organism: Pseudoclavibacter sp. RFBJ3 (assembly GCF_002931375.1). Taxonomy (NCBI): domain Bacteria; kingdom Bacillati; phylum Actinomycetota; class Actinomycetes; order Micrococcales; family Microbacteriaceae; genus Pseudoclavibacter; species Pseudoclavibacter sp. RFBJ3. The sequence continues at coordinate 282,680 of NZ_PSXZ01000009.1, forward strand.
GCATCCGTCACCAAGGGCGGCCGCTCGATGACCTCGTAGAGGCGAGCGGCGCTCGCGAACGACGCGTTGAGGTCGGTCACGAAGCTCTCGACGGCGCGGGTCGGCACGAAGAGCCCGACGGCGACCGCGAGCGCGACGAGCAGCTGCTCGTAGCCGAGGCTCCCGGTCACGACGCCAGTGCCCCCGACGAGCAGCACCGCGAGCACTGAGGCCCACTGGAGCAGCACGACGAGTCCACCGCGGAGCGCGGCGACGCGGGAGGCGAACGCGGAGGCGCGAGCCCCCGACTCGCCGCGCGCATCCATGTCCGCGAGGCGAGCCTCGGCGTGCTCGAAGGCGAGCACCTCGCGCACGCCCTGGACGGAGTCGCTGACGTGCTGGGCGACGACGCCCTTCGCGGCGACGGTCTCCTGCGAGGCGCGCCAGCCTGCTCGCCCCCCGATCAGTGGGATGACCAGCACGACCAGGGCGACGAACGGCGCGACGGCGAGGGCCAGCGCCGCGCCCTGAGTGGTGCCGAGCCAGATGAGCGCGGTGACGGGGACAGCCACGGCCGAGATCGCCGGCGGTGCCGTGTGCGCGAAGAACACCTCGACTCGGTCGATGTCGCGCGTGCCGCGTTCGCTCAGCTCGCCGCTACCCGCGCCCTCGGTCGCGGCGGGAGCCTGCGGCGCGAGCCTGGCGTAGAACAGGTTCCGGAGACGCGCGAGGGCGGCGAAGGCCACGAAGTGGCCGCTGAACTGCTCGAGGTAGCGCAGGACGGCCTTGCCGAGCGCGAGCGCGACCATCGTCCAGATCGTGCCGGCAAGCGACAGCACCCCCGAGACGCCGAGCATCGCGACGACCAGGATGGCGATGCCAGCGAGCTGGCCGACGATCCGCAGCACGGTCGCGAGGGCCAGCGGCCAGAGCAGCGGCGCCGTCTGGCGCAGCAGCCAGGTGACGAGCTGGGGCCTGGTGGGCTGGCGAGTGTCGAGCGCAGTGGATGCGGCGGTCATCGTCGCGCTCCCCTTCCGTGTGGGTGGCCAGGGTGCTGCGGTGGCCCCGAGGGGGAACCGTCGGCGGCCGCAGAATGACTCGATGCGGTCGCTGTCGCTGTCGCCTCGAGCGTGACGACCCTGTCGGCTGCCAGGATGCTGGTCGGCCGGTGCGAGACCATGACCACCGTTCGCCCCTCGGCCAGCTTCGCGAGCGCACGCGTGATGAGGCGCTCCGAGCGCAGGTCGACCTGCGCGGTCGGCTCATCGAGGAGCAGCACGCTCGCATCGCGCAGGAACGCCCGGGCGATGGCGACGCGCTGCGCCTGCCCGCCCGAGATCGAGAGACCGCTCTCGCCGACCTGCGTCGCGAGGCCGTCCGGGGACCGCTCGAGGTCTTCGCTGAGTTCCGCCGCGGCGAGGGCAGCCCACAGCTCGTCGTCGCTGGCATCGGGCTTCGCGACTCGGAGGTTGTCGGCGACGGTGCCGGTGAAGAGGAACGTGGTCTGCTCGACGACGGCGAGCGCGGCCCGCGCCGGTGAGCTGCCTGCTGGCTCTCCCCCGACGAGCACGATGCCCTCACGAGGTGCGAGGAGCCCTTGGGCCAGGGTCAGGAGCGTCGACTTGCCCGAACCGCTCGGGCCGGTGATGACGACGCGCTCCCCGGGCTCGATGCGCAGCGAGTACTCCGAGAGCACCGCCTGCCCTCGCTCGTAGCCTGCGGTGACGCCGCGCAGCTCGAGCGCGGCCACCCCGCCTGATCCGGCGGGAGCCGGTGCCGCGCTGTCGGACACGGGCCGAGCGGCGACCGCGGCGCTCAGCTCCCGCTCGGCGTTGCGACCCGTCATGCCGATGTAGAAGAACTGGCCGACGATGTCGACGGGCCCCGTCAGCAGGGTCGAGAGCAGCACCAGGGCCGCGGCCTGACCCGGCGTGATGGCGCCGTCCCCGAGTCGCCAGACGGCAAGACCCGCCGCGCCCGTGATCATGGCGAGCGAGAAGACGGCGTCGACCGCCAGGATGAGCACCTGGTTGCCGGCGAGCAGCCGCATGACCCGGCGCCTGTTCTGCTCACCTCGCTCGCGCAGGTCCTCACCCGTCCGCGCGGCGGCTCGGTTGAGGGTCAGGGTCGTGAGGCCTTGGATGGCGCTGAGGAAAGCCGCCGAGAGCTGACCCGCGCTGCGCCGGTACGCGCCAGTCGATGAACGGAACGCGCGCTGGACCCCGATGATGATGAGCGGGATGAGCGGCACGAGCAGCAGCAGGAGGCCAGCGGTGAGCGGGTCGATGGCGACGGCGATGACCGCCAGCACGAGGAGCGGCGTCGTGAGCGACGCGATGATCGGCCCGAGGAATCCAGCCCGGTAGGCGGATGCCCGGTCGATCGAGGCGGTGGCCGTGCTGACGAGGGAGCCAGTGCGTTCCCGGCCGAGGGCCAGCGGCCCGACGGCGAAGAGCTGGCCGACAAGAAGCCGGCGCAGAGCACGTTCGGTCGAGTTCTTGCTGCGCTGGACCGTGACCGTCGAGACCGCGGCGGCAGCGGCGGTCGCCACGACCAGAGCGCCCATGAGGATGACGCTGCTCGCGTTCGGCACCTCCCCCGCGAGGATGCCGTCGAGTGCTCCTCCGACGAGCAGCAGGACTCCGGCCAGGGCCAGGGCCTGCAGCCAGCCGAGTGCCAGGGGCACTGCGATCCTCGCCCTCGGGGTCGCACCGACGACGCGCGCGTCGAGCGGAACCGCGGCAGCCGGATGGCCGCCAGGGCGGCCGCCAGGGCGGCCGCCCTGGTGTCCACCGGAGTGGGCCGCGGGACGCCCTCCGGGCTTCGAGCCCGGCTGCGCGCCGGGGTGAGAGTTCTGTCGTGCTGGGGCCGACTCGGGTCGAGTCACGGGCATCCTGTCTCAGATCTCGGTACGGCGACCGCTCGGCGGTGCCAGGTTCACGTGCCCGCCGCGAGAGGGGGATCATCGCGTCGGTGAGACGAATGGGCTGCAGCCCGTGTCTCCACGGGGCTGCAGCCCACTTCGTCGTGTGCAGAGCCGTGCTCTGCGGCTGCTCGCTAGAGCGCTGCGTAGACCTCGCGGAGGAGGTTGGCGGTCTCGGTGGGCGTCGTGCCGACGCGGACGCCTGCAGCCTCGAGGGCCTCCTTCTTGGCCTGCGCGGTACCAGCGGACCCGGTGACGATCGCGCCCGCGTGTCCCATGGTCTTGCCCTCAGGGGCGGTGAAGCCGGCGACGTAGCCCACGACGGGCTTGGTCACGTGCGCCTTGATGTACTCGGCGGCACGCTCTTCGGCGTCTCCGCCGATCTCGCCGATCATGACGATCGCCTTCGTGTCGGGGTCGGCCTCGAACGCCTCGAGGGCGTCGATGTGCGTCGTGCCGATGACGGGGTCGCCGCCGATGCCGATCGCGGTCGAGATGCCGAGGTCGCGGAGCTCGTACATCATCTGGTACGTGAGCGTGCCCGACTTGGAGACGAGGCCGATGGGGCCGGCGCCCGTGATGTTCGCGGGCGTGATGCCGGCGAGCGACTTCTCCGGGGAGATGATGCCTGGGCAGTTCGGGCCGATGAGGCGCGTCTTGCCGACGCTCTGCGCGTGCGACCAGGCTTCGGAGGAGTCCTTGACCGGGATGCCCTCGGTGATCGCGACGGCAAGCGGGATCTCGGCGTCGATGGCTTCGATGATGGCGTCCTTGGCGAAGGCCGGCGGCACGAAGATGACGGTGACGTTCGCGCCGGTGGCCTCGATGGCCTCCTTCACGGTGCCGAAGATCGGGAGTTCCTTGCCCGCGAGCTCGAGCGTCTGCCCGGCCTTGCGGGGGTTGGTGCCTCCGACGATGTTGGAGCCGGCCTCGAGCATGCGCGTGGCGTGCTTCGAGCCCTCAGAGCCGGTGATGCCCTGAACGATGATCTTGGAGTTCTCGTCGAGGAAGATCGACATTGTTGTTCCTTCTCTGCTTTTCTTCGGGCGACTCAGGCGCGGGCGGCGAGTTCGGCGGCCTTGTCGGCTGCCTCGTCCATGGTGGCGACGACGGTCACGAGGGGGTGGTTCACCTCGGCGAGGATGCGACGACCCTCTTCGACGTTGTTGCCGTCGATGCGGACGACGATCTGCTTCGTGGCCGAGTCGCCGAGCGTGTTGAGCGCGCCCACGATGCCGTTGGCGACGGCGTCGCAGGAGGTGATGCCGCCGAAGACGTTCACGAAGACCGACTTGACCTGCTCGTCGCCGAGGATGACGTCGAGACCAGCGGCCATGACCTCGGCGGATGCTCCGCCTCCGATGTCGAGGAAGTTGGCGGGCTTCTGTCCGCCGTGCTTCTCGCCTGCGCCGGCGACGACGTCGAGCGTCGACATGACGAGGCCAGCGCCGTTTCCGATGATGCCGACGGAGCCGTCGAGCTTCACGTAGTTGAGGTCGTGGGCCTTCGCCTTGACCTCGAGCGGGTCGAGTCCGCCTGCTGCCTCGGCGAGCGCGACGTGGTCGGCGTGACGGAACTCGGCGTTCTCGTCGATCGTGACCTTGCCGTCGAGAGCGACGATGTCGCCGCCCTTGGTGAGGACAAGCGGGTTGACCTCGACGAGCGTCGCGTCTTCCTGGTTGTACACCTCGTAGAGTCTGACGAAGACGTCAGCGACCTTGGCGACGAGCTCTTCCGGGAAGTTCGCGGCGCGCGCGATCTCTTCGGCCTTGGCTGCGTCGATGCCGCGGATCGGGTCGACGGCCACGCGAGCGAGCGCCTCTGGCTTCTCGACGGCGAGCTGCTCGATCTCCATGCCACCCTCGACGCTCGCCATGGCGAGGTACGAGCGGTTGGCGCGGTCGAGGAGCACGGAGAAGTAGAACTCCTGGTCGATGTCCGCGCCCTGCGCGATCATGACCTTCTCGACGATGTGGCCCTTGATGTCGAGGCCCAGGATGGCCTCGGCTGCGGTGAACGCCTCGTCGGGGGTCTTGGCGAGCTTGACGCCGCCAGCCTTGCCGCGGCCTCCGACCTTGACCTGTGCCTTGACGACGGTGACGCCGCCGATCTTCTCGGCTGCGGCCTTCGCCTCCTCGGGCGTGTAGGCCACGAGTCCCTGGAGAACTGGAACACCGTGGGCGTCGAATACATCTCGCGCCTGGTACTCAAAGAGATCCACGTTTCATCCCATCCGCGACGCGTCGTCGCGTTCGTTCGCCCGAGCCTTCGGATTCTCGCGCTCGAGCCTTCAGAATTTGCAGAGCGGACCGCATCGCCGGCAGGCAGTGTGTGCCCGCCGCCCGGCAAAACACGTCCGTCGTCCAGCCTAGTGCCAGCGGGGGCCTCAGTTGCCCAGCTTCTCGATCGGAGCGAGTTTCACGAGCAGCTTCTTGCGGCCGGCGCTGTCGAAGTCGACTTCAGCGATTCGCTTCGCCTCGCTGCCGAGGATCGCGCGCACGGTGCCCTCACCGAAGTCGACGTGCGTGATGCGGTCGCCGGCGACGAGCTCCATGCCGCTGTTGTCGCGCATCTGTCCGGTGACCTCGTTGATCCACTTCTGCTTCGGCTTGGCCTTCGGGGCGGTCTCGCGACCCGCGTCGGAGTCGCGGAAGCGCACGGCGCTGGAGAAGCCCGCACTGCCGGCATCGGCGGCGCTGCGCCCGTAGCCGCCCGCGGTCCCGTACCCCTCGCTGCCGAGCGGCTTGCGAGCGGAGGCCACCGATCGCTGCTCGAAGCCGCCCCTGCCTGCGGCGGATCCCGGCGAGACCCTCCATTCGATGAGCTCGGACGGGATCTCCTGGAGGTAGCGGCTCGGCAGCGCGGCTGCCGTCTCACCGAACTGCGAGCGCATCATGGCGAGGGAGAGGTGCAGGCGCTTGCGCGCACGCGTGATGCCGACGTAGAAGAGGCGTCGCTCCTCAGCCGGACCGCCTGGCTCGTCTGCGGCGATGCGGTGGGGCAGCAGCTCCTCCTCGACTCCCGTGATGAAGACCGAGTCGTACTCGAGCCCCTTCGCGGTGTGGAGCGTCATGAGCACGACGGCCCCGGACTCGTCGATGAGGTCGTCGGCGGCTGCGACGAGGGCGACGTCGGTGAGGAAGTCGATGACGGAGCCGCCCGCGTTGTTCTTGTCGAACTCGGCGGCCACCGAGATGAGCTCCTCGACGTTCTCGGCGCGGGCCTCGTCTTGGGGGTTGCCGGTCTGCAGGAGCTTCTCGAGGTAGCCGGTGCCCTTGACGATGGTCTTCAGCGTCTGGCTCACCGTCTTGCGTCCGGTCGGCGCGTCGATGTCGAGGCCGGCGGTCGCGTCGTCGAGCAGCTTGGCGAGCTGCGCGATGGCACCCGTGACCTTCGGTCCGAGCCCGAGCTCGCCCGCGCGGCGCATGGCGTCGCGGAACGTGATGTCGTACCGGTTCGCGAAGTCCCAGATCGCGGTCTCCGTCGCCGGTCCGATCGACCGCTTCGGGGAGTTCAGGATGCGCCTCGTCGACATCTCGTCGGCCGGGTTGACGAGGGCCGTGAGGTACGCGATGAGGTCCTTGATCTCGGCGCGCTCGTAGAACTTCGTGCCGCCGACGAGGCGGTAGGGCACGGCGGAGCGGATGAAGATCTCCTCGAGCGCGCGCGTCTGCGCGTTGGTGCGGTAGAAGACGGCCATGTCGTTGTAGCTCTGGCCGGCGTCGCGGAGCTTGTGGATCTCATCCGCGACGAACTGGGCCTCGTCGTGGGCGGAGAAGCCAGTGAAGCCGACGATCTTCGCCCCCTCGCCTCCGTCGGACCACAGCTTCTTGTCGACGCGGTCGAAGTTGTTGCGGATGACCGCGTTGGCGGCCGAGAGGATGTTCTGCGTGGAGCGGTAGTTCTGCTCGAGGAGCACCACCTTCGCGTCGGAGAAGTCGCGCTCGAACTCGCTGATGTTGCGGATGTCCGCGCCGCGGAAGGCGTAGATCGACTGGTCGGAGTCGCCGACGACCGTGAGCGAGGCCCCAGGGATGCCGCCGTTCGCGTCGAGTTCCATCCGGGTGTCGTGCGGCACGTGCTGCGGCTCCACCGAGCGCGTGAGCTCACGGATGAGCGAGTACTGGGCGTGGTTCGTGTCCTGGTACTCGTCGACCAGCACGTGGCGGAACCGGCGCTGGTACTGGGCCGCGACGTCGGGGAAGGCGCGGAGCATCCACACCGTCTGCGAGATGAGGTCGTCGAAGTCGAAGGCGTTGGCGCGACGCAGCGACTGGGTGTACTGCCGGTAGATGTCGAGGAACATCGCGTCGCGCGGGTCGCTCATGTTGGCCTGGCGGGCGAAGCCGTCGACATCGGTGAGCTCGTTCTTCAGCTTCGAGATGCGCGACTGCACGCTCGACACGGTGAAGCCGAGCACGTCGGCCTCGAGGGCCTTCACGATGCGCTTGATGAGGGCCTTCGAGTCGGCCGAGTCGTAGATCGTGAAGCTCGTCGTGAAGCCGAACTTGTCGGCCTCCCGGCGCAGGATGCGCACGCAGGCCGAGTGGAACGTGGAGATCCACATGCCATCCGCTGCACCTCCCACGATGTGCTGGATGCGCTCGCGCATCTCGGCGGCGGCCTTGTTGGTGAAGGTGATCGCGAGGATCTGGCTCGGCCAGGCCTCACGGGAGGCGATGAGACCGGCGATGCGGTGGGTGAGCACCCGCGTCTTGCCGGAGCCCGCGCCCGCCACGATGAGCAGCGCGGGGCCGCGATAGGTGACGGCTTCCTTCTGTTGCGGATTGAGTCCGTCGAGGAGGTCGTTTTCAGAGGGATCGAAGACAGGTGGCAGTAGCGTCATGACTCGTTGATTGTAGGTGCGGCCACCGACATCGCGGAGGCCGCGGAAGGGAATCACCTTGACCACGCAGCTCTCCCCCGCCCGTCGCGCGCTCGGCGGGACGCTCTCCGTCTCTCCCGTCGCCCTCGGCGGCAACGTCTTCGGCTGGACGGCCGACCGCGACGAGTCGTTCGCGATCCTGGACGCCTACGTCGAGGCCGGCGGCAACTTCATCGATACCGCCGACGTCTACTCTGCCTGGGTTCCTGGCAACTCGGGCGCGGAATCCGAGACCATCATCGGCGAGTGGCTCCGCTCGCGCGGTCGCCCGGAGGATCTTGTCATCGCGACCAAGGTCGCGCAGTTCGCGAAGCGGCCGGGTCTCAGCGCCGACAACGTTCGCGCTGCCGTGGACGACAGCCTCGAGCGCCTCGGTGTCGAGCGGATCGACCTCTACTACGCGCACCGCGACGACCCGGAGACGCCCATCGCCGAGACCGCCGCCGTGTTCTCCGAGCTTGTCGACGCCGGCAAGATCACGGCCATCGGCGTCTCGAATTACTCGCCGCCTCGGCTGCGCGAGTGGCTCGCGGCGGTCGAGAACGGTCGCCTGCACCAGCCGACGGCCCTGCAGCCCGAGTACAACCTCCTCGAGCGCGACATCGAAGGCGAGCTGCTGCCGCTGGCCCGCGAGGCCGGCATCGGCGTCGTTCCGTACTTCGCGCTGGCGCACGGCTTCCTGACCGGCAAGTACCGCAGGGACGTCGAGGTCGAGTCGGCCCGCGCAAGCTCGGTCGAGCAGTACCGGAACGACCACGGCTACGCGATCGCGGATGCGGTCGCCACCATCGCGAAGAGCCACGACACCCAGCCGGGCACCGTGGCGCTCGCGTGGCTCGCCGCTCAGCCCGGCGTCGTGGCGCCGATCGCAAGCGCGCGCACGGCCGCGCAGCTGCCGCTCATCACCGACGCATTCACGCTCAAGCTCAGCGACGACGAGCTGAAGACGCTCGACAGGGTCTCCGCGAAGGCCTGACTCCCGACCCGAGCGCCAGAGAGGTGTGAGAGATGCAGGCTCCCCGCACCGGGAGCCTGCATCTCTCGCACCTCTGTCGTCTGGCACCTCTGTCGCCTGGCGCTTCTCTCGTCTGGGCTGCCTCACCGAGTCGGGTGGAGTTCGTCGATCAGCGCCCGGACACGACCGGGCGCATCCGCGAAGACCCCATCGACGCCGGTCCGCAGGATGCCGCGCCAGTAGGCCTCCGGTCTGCCCGCGAGCGCGGGAGGCAGGAAGTGGTCCTCTGGCCGCAGCGTCCACGTGAACACCCGCAGGTCCCTCGCGTGGGCGCGGCCGACCAGGCTCAGCCCCGCCTCCGGATGCACCGCGCCTGCCTCATCCGCGATCCCGAGCAGCAGGTGGCTCGGGCTGATGCCGTCCGCCCACTCCGCGACCGCATCCAGCCCCCGGTCGGTGAGATCGCTCGCGTAGTCGAGAGCCACAGCGCCGTCTCGGACCCGCCGGTCGTCGGGAACGCCCTCGCTGTCGATGAGATAGACGAGGGATGCCCCCTCGGCCACGCCGCGTCGCCGCACCTCGCGCAGCACCTCCCCTTCGAAGCTCTCGAGCACGAGGGCGTCGAGCACGGGCGAGCCCCAGAGACCGGCGAGCTCCCTGTCGAGGAGCTCGACGAGGTCGAAGCCGAGCGCACGGAACCAGCTCGCGTGCTTGAGCTCGATCACGAGGCGAGGCCGCTGGCCCGCGTTCGTCCGCCGCTCGGCGAGGAGCTCGACGAGCTCGCGGAGCCGGAGCATCGGCAGCTGCCCGTCGAACGCGGTGTTCGCAGGGCGGAGGCCCGGGATTCGCTCCACAGCGTTCAGCGTGCGCAGCTGCTCCCACGTGTAGTCGTGGGCGAACCAGTCGGTGACCGTGCCGTCCGGCGTCCACGCTCGCCGAGCGGGGCCGAACTCGGCGGCTCTTGCCCCGATGTCGGTGCTCTCGCCGAGCAGGGGCTCATGCCGCACGAGGAGCACCCCGTCGCGGGTCGGGACCACATCCGGCTCCAGCGCGTCGGCCCCCTGCCGCAGGGCCAGGAGGTAGCCGTCGATGGTGTGCTCAGGGAGATGGGCTGGAGCCCCTCTGTGGCCGATGAGGAGGGGCGAGGTCTGGTGAATGGGCGCGTTCACGCGCGCAGTATGTCGTACCCCGGCGTACCGTTGGTGTCATGCGGCGTACTCGTTCGATCTATCGCGCTGGCGGCGGCTACGCGATCCCACTCATCGTGGATCTCCTGCTCGTCGTGGTCTTCGCGGTCATCGGGCGCATGAGTCACTCCGAGGGGCTGTCCCTGGCCGGCATCGTGACCACGGGCTGGCCGTTTGTGCTCGCGCTCCTGGTCGGCTGGGTGCTCGTGACGCTGTTCAGGTGGAGGCCGTGGCGTCCGCTCCCGTCCGGAGCGTTCATCTGGGTCGTCACCGTCGGTGGCGGCATGCTGCTTCGCCTCCTCGTCGGAGACACGGCGGAGACGGCGTTCGTCGTGGTCGCATCGATCGTGCTCGGCGCGTTCCTGCTGCTTCCGCGCATCCTCCTCGGCACCGGCCGGGATGCACGCGCGAGCGCACCTCGCTCGCCGAGTGTCCGCTGACGGCGCACAGCTCCAGGCTGGATTCACGAACTCTTTCGCTAGAATCCCGGCAACCCCGTCTACGGCGGGCATCTTGACCTTCGAGACAGAACGGACTCACGGACAGCCATGGCGAATTCCGCGCTAGAACGCAACCCTTACTTCAACGGGGAGGCACGCAGGCAGCACGGCCAACAGTTCGGCCAGGCGCCCACCGCTCCCCAATTCGGGAGGGCGCAGTCCGCGCCGACACACGGTCAGCAGCCTCCCGCGCCCCTCACGGCAGAGCAGCTGAACGCGCAGTTCCAGGCACCCCCTGCGAGCCCCGACCAGATGGACCGGATGTCCTACGAGGACACCATCGCCAAGACCGCGGGCCTCTTCGGCATCGTGCTCGTCGCGGCAGCGGTCGCGTGGTTCGTCCCCATGCTGATGATCATCGGCGCCATCGGCGCCCTGGTGCTCTCGCTGGTGCTGGCGTTCCAGCGCGAGCCGAAGACCGGCCTCATCTTCGCCTTCGCGGCGGCTGAGGGCCTCCTGGTCGGCGGGCTCTCCTCGATCCTCGAGCAGCTGTACCCGGGCATCGCCATGCAGGCCGTCCTCGCGACGTTCTCCGTGGTCGCCGTGACGCTCGTGCTGTTCCGCTTCGGCAAGGTCCGCACCTCGCCCCGTATGACGAAGATCGTGCTCGTCGCCATGCTCGGCTACGCGCTCTTCTCGCTCATCAACTTCGGCATGATGATGTTCGGCTTCCAGAGCGCTGCCGGCCCCTGGGGCATGCGCTCCATGGAGGTCTTCGGCATCCCGCTCGGCGTCATCCTCGGCATCTTCGCTGTCCTCATGGGCGCGTACATGCTGGTCATGGACTTCGAGCTCATCAAGAACGGCGTCGAAGGCAGAGCTCCCCGCAAGTACGGCTGGATCGGTGCCTACAGCCTCGTCTCGACCGTCGTCTTCATCTACGTCGAGATCATCCGCGTCCTCGCGATCCTGCGCGGCAACAACTAGCGCAGCACGTCGTCGAAACACAGAATGGCCGCTCCTTCCGGAGCGGCCATTCTGTCGTTCGGGCGGGCTTGCGGCTACCGCCGCGCAGGCAGCGTCCGGTCGTCGATCCCCGCTTCCGGGTCGATGTCGAGGAGGTAGAGCTCGTCCTCGGAGACGAGACGATTGCGCACGGCGTAGTCGACGAGGCGAGCGCGCCGGTTGGTCGCGTAAGAGCGTGCCCCTCCCCGGAGCCCCTCGACGCCGACGCGGTCGAGCTTCTCGCAGACATTGTCGAGCTTGCGGTTGAAGGCGGTGACGGTCCAGCCGAGCCGCTCAGCTGCTCGGGCGCTCGTGGGGATGTCGCCGAGCCCCTTCTCACCTCGAAGCAGCACCGATTCGCAGAGGGCGAGGAGCAGGAGCCGCTGCGCGGGCGTCAGCGCGATGTGGCTGGCCTCGCGTCCTGGAGCCTCCACCGTGGAGCCGGAGCCTGCGGGAAGGTCCATGTAGACAGGTGAGACCGCGTGGATCTTCACCTCGTAGTGGCGCTCGCCCGCCGAGAAGTGGATGCTCGTGCGCTCGAAGACGACCGGGATCCGCCCGCCAGGGAGGAGCCTGGCCTGCACTCGCCCAGAGCCGTCGACGACGCTGAGCGTCATCCTCGTGCCGATGTTGGCCACGAACCAGAGCCCGTCCTTCGCGGAGATGCGGAGGAGCTTGCGGTGCAGGAACGGGTTGGCGTCGAGCCGGATGTCGGCGTCGCGACCGATCTCGATGTGCTCCCCGGGCATGACGGAGACCCACTGACCCTGGTACTCGACGGAGACACCGTGATCGGGATTCACCTCTGCGAGCTGATTCGCGGCGTCCTGGAGGAGCGCGTGGTCCACGAGGTGGCCGGACGGCAGCTCCTCTCGTGGCAGGGACGGGAGCACGCCCGTCTCTGCCGGTACCTGGGGGTGCGGATCGGTGGGGAATCGTGGCGCCATGTCGCGAACTCTCTGAACTGAAGGGGAACTTGCCAGTCGTGAATTACCCCAACCATGCCACTACCCAACGACCTTGGCCAGCAACATCTTTCGCCGTGGAGTGTGCCTTTTCACGAGCGTGGAGCCGAAAAATCCCGATTCGAAAATCCGGAATCGACCACCGAAAAACCGAAAACCTTTCGTCTACTCCGTTTTTGACCTCTACTACCAGGCATTTATGTCCGGGCACAATTGCCCGGAGGTTTTCACCCCGCGTATCGCCCTCGGAGGGTCACCATCGTGGGCTCGACGAACGCCGCCACAAAAGTGCGCAGATCTCTCACCAGATGGCACAAAATGAACGAACGGGGATGCACATGGTGCATCCCCGTCCGCCTCAGCCCTCGTCGAGAGCTACTCCCACTCGATGGTCCCCGGCGGCTTCGACGTCACGTCGAGCACAACCCGGTTCACGTCGTCGACCTCGTTCGTGATGCGGTTCGAGATGCGGGCCAGCAGGTCGTACGGCAGGCGGGTCCAGTCGGCCGTCATGGCGTCCTCGCTCGACACGGGACGCAGCACGATCGGGTGGCCGTAGGTGCGCCCATCACCCTGCACGCCCACCGAGCGGACATCGGCGAGCAGGACGACCGGGCACTGCCAGATCTCCGTGTCGAGCCCCGCGGCCGTCAGCTCCTGACGCACGATCGCGTCGGCTTCGCGGAGCAGGTCGAGCCGCTCCTGGGTGACCTCGCCGATGATCCTGATGCCGAGGCCAGGGCCGGGGAATGGCTGACGTGCGACGATCGGCTCGGGAACACCGAGCTCGCGGCCGACCGCACGCACCTCGTCCTTGAACAGCGTGCGCAGCGGCTCGACGAGCTCGAACTGCATGTCCTCGGGGAGACCGCCGACGTTGTGGTGGCTCTTGATGTTCGCGGTTCCGGTGCCGCCGCCCGACTCGACCACGTCGGGGTACAGGGTTCCCTGGACGAGGAAGCGGATGCGCTCCCCCGATTCCTGGGCCTCCTTGATGAGGTCGACCTCTGCCTGCTCGAAGCTGCGGATGAACTCACGCCCGATGGCCTTGCGCTTCACCTCGGGATCCGTGATGCCCGCGAGCGCCGTGAGGAACTGCTCTCGCGCATCCACGGTCACGAGGCGCACGCCGATCGCATCGACGAAGTCCTCCTCGACCTGGCGGCGCTCGTCCTGACGGAGAAGGCCGTGGTCGACGAAGACGCACGTGAGCTGGCTGCCGACGGCCTTGTACACGAGGGCGGCTGCGACTGCCGAGTCGACACCGCCGGACAGTCCGCAGATGACCTTGGCGTCGCCGACCTGCTCGCGGATGCGCGCGACCTGCTCGTCGATGACCGAGGCGGGCGTCCAGTCGCTCGGGATGCCAGCCGCACGGTGCAGGAATCCCTCGATGAGTGCCTGGCCGTGCTCAGAGTGCAGCACCTCGGGGTGCCATTGCACGCCGTAGAGCCCTCGCTCGGTGTTCTGGAAGGCCGCGACAGGCGTGTCCTCGGTCGTCGCGAGCACCGTGAAGCCCTCGGGGGCGCGCGCCACCGAGTCACCGTGGCTCATCCAGACGGTCTGGTCGCCCGGCTGGCCGTCGAGGAGCGTCGAAGCTCCGGCCTCGAGCTTGACCGCCGTCGAGCCGTACTCGCGACGGCCAGTCTTCGCGACCTCGCCGCCGAGCTGCGTCGCCATGACCTGGAATCCGTAGCAGATGCCCAGCGTCGGAACGCCGAGCTCGAGGATGCCGGAGTCGAGGGAGGGCGCCTCCTCCGCGTACACGCTGGAGGGGCCGCCGGAGAGGATGATGCCGACGGGGTTCTTCTCGGCGACCTCTTCTGCCGAGATCGTGTGCGGCACGATCTCCGAGTAGACGCTCGCCTCGCGGACACGCCGCGCGATGAGCTGCGCGTACTGCGCGCCGAAATCGACGACGAGCACTGGGCGCTGGTCTGTGGCCTGCTGGTCGGTGGTTGCCATGGACACCTTTCGGGTGGTGCGGAGAGAACTCGGTGCGACTGCGGTGGTGTGGGGGCTACTTCGTGCGGCGCTGGTGCTCGGCGAGCGACTGCTGCACATCGGCGTCGAGCTGTTCGCGTTCTGCCTCGCTCAGGCTCGCCTCGAACGCACGCAGCTGCTGCTCCTCGCCGGCTTCGGCGAGTCGCTGCTCTTCGCGGAGCACGAGGTCGCGCTTCGCCCGGCGCGACATGAACCACTCCGTGATGAACGACAGGAACGGGACGATGCCGCCGGCAGCCATGGCGATCAGCCACACGATGGGCCAGCGCATCTGCTGCCACAGCACATACGAGGCGATGAGGTACACGACGTAGAACCAGCCGTGGACGATGAGCACCCAGAGGCTCAGGTTGAGCGCCGTCGTCGTGTCCTCCTGGACCAGCGCGATGACCCCGAACGGGCCGAACGCCTCGACCTCGAGGTGGAAGACGTACTTGAGGAACATCTCGACGCACAGCAGCAGGAGGAGGATGCCGGTCACGTAGGCCGTCACCTGATAGAAGCGGAGCGCCCGTCGGAAACCGGGGTTGGCAGTCAGAAGGGCGTCGTGAGGCATGACCTCTAGTCTAGGCGAACGGCCTCGCGCTTCGTTCGCTCGTCCAGCATGGCCTTCAGCCGGTCGCGCTTGAGCTGCTCGGCCAGCACACTGGGAGCCTCGGCGGCCTCACGTCGCTCCTTCTCGTATTCGTCGCGAGCGAGGCGCCACCACATGAAGATCGCGAACCCCGCGAAGAGCACCCACTCGATGGCGTAGAAGATGTTCAGCCAGTTCAGCTGCGGGGCCTCGAGCGCCTGCGGCGTGATCGCGTCGAGCGGGGCGGCACTCGCGGACTCCCCGAGGACAGCCTGCATCGACGCCTCGTCGAGGCTCACGTAGATGCCGTAGTTCTGGGCCGCCGGTTCCACCCAGCGGTTGATGAGGTGCGTCGGGGCCATGGAGATGAGCGCCTGCGCGTCTTCGCCGCGATTCACCTGCGGCGCCTGGCCGTACTCGAGTCTGCCGGAGAGCGGAAGCTCTGCGCCTCGCCCCGAGCCCTGCAGCGCCGTGACGAGCTCTCGAGCGGAGGCCTCGTCCTCGGTCCACCCGAGCGCGACGGCGAGACCCGGTGCGACAGCGGCATCCGAGGATGCGCCGGCCCCGTCGTCGGTGACGGCGACGTGCCCGATCACCCAGTAGCCGAGCAGTTCGCCCTGGAGACGATCGGCGACGACATCGAAGTCGCGCGCGTCCACAGCGCCCTCGAACGTCACCTGACGCCCGACGGCGGCATCGGCCACGCGCTTCTGGGGCTGAGCTAGCTCACCGAGGCCGACGGGAGGCTGCGTGGCCTCCTCGGCGACGGTGCGCCCATGCTCCAGCGACAGGAACGCGGACTCCAGCTGCCAGCGCCCGAGCCACGCGAAGATCGACGCGACGACGAGGGCGAGCGCAAGGACACCCAGCCACTTGGGGCGTACAAGCACTCGACCCATCGACGGCGGCGCGGCCTGGGCGCGGACAGCTGCGGACATTACGACTTCTGAGCGTCCTTCGACTCCGCCTTGACGGTTGCCGCCTCGACGTCGACGGTCTCGTCGACCTCGATCATCGGCAGCGACGGGGCCGTGCCGAACGGCGTGTTGTCGCCGGCGTGACCCAGCACGGAGTCGATGTCAGGCGCCTCGAGGCGGATGCGGTCCGCCGACTCGTCGTCGGGCTGCTCCTGGCTCGCGAGCTCCGCTGCGACGCGCTCGACGTAGGTGTCGATCTCGCGCTGCGTGCGCTCCTCGTCCCAGCCGAGAGCTTCCGCCATGAGCCGCGCGGCGACGGGCGCGGCCGAGATGCCGCGGTCCCACGCCTCGATCGAGATGCGCGTGCGTCGCGCGAGCACGTCGTCGAGGTGCAGGGCACCCTCGTGCGTCGCGGCGTACGTGATCTCCGCCTGCAGGTAGTCGTCGGCACCCGGCATCGGCTCGGCCAGCTGCGGGTTCTGGCGGATGAGGTCGAGGATCTCGTCCGTCAGGGTTCCGTAGCGGTTGAGGAGATGCTCGATGCGCACGCGGTGGAGGCCGAAGGCGCGGGCGATCTTGCCGCGGCGGTTCCAGGCGGCCTTGTAGCCGACGGCGCCGAGCAGCGGGATGTCCTTCGTCGTGGAGGCGGGGATCTTGCCGTCGAGGGCGTCGGCCGCGGCGTCGATGGCGTCCTGCGCCATGATGCGGTAGGTCGTGTACTTGCCGCCGGCGATGAGCACGAGGCCCGGCACCGAGTGCGCCACCATGTGCTCGCGCGAGAGCTTCGACGTCTCCTCCGACTCGCCGGAGAGCAGCGGGCGGAGCCCGGCGTACACGCCCTCGACATCGGCACGCGTGAGCTTCACCGCGAGGACCTCGTTGACGTGCTCGAGGATGTAGTCGATATCGGCGGCCGTCGCCGCCGGGTGCGCCTTGTCGAGCTTCCAGTCGGTGTCGGTCGTGCCGATGATCCAGTGACGGCCGTTCGGGATGACGAAGAGCACGCTCTTCTCCGTGCGCAGCAGGAGCCCTGACGCGGACTGGAACCGGTCGCGTGGGACGACGAGGTGCACGCCCTTGGACGCGCGGACGCGGAACGACGCGCGCTCGCCGACCATCTTGTTCGTGTCATCGGTCCACACGCCGGTCGCGTTGACGACCTGCTTGGCGCGGATCTCGAACCGCTCGCCGGTCTCGAGGTCGACGACCTGCGCGCCGACGACGCGCTGTCCGACCTTCAGGAAGCCCTCGACGCGCACTCGCGGAGCGACGTGCGCCCCGTAGAACGATGCGGTGCGGGCGAGAACGGCGACGAAGCGAGCGTCGTCGACGCCGGCGTCGTAGTACGTGAGACCGCCGGAGAAGGCGTTCTTGGAGAGCCCAGGCGACATCTTCGCGACCTGGCCGCGGGTGTAGTGGCGGTGCATCGGCACACCGGGACGCACCTCGCCGGTCTTCGCGAAGAGGTCGTACATGAGCATCCCGGCCCCGATGTAGAACCGCTCGAGCGGGTTCTTCAGCGGGTAGAGGAAGCGGATGGGCTTGACCAGGTGCGGCGCGAGGCGCTGCAGCAGCAGCCCGCGCTCGAGGAGCGCCTCGCGCACGAGCCCGAAGTCCATCTGCTCGAGGTAGCGGATGCCACCGTGGATGAGCTTCGACGAGCGGCTGGACGTGCCGGACGCGAAGTCCCGCGCCTCGACCATGCCGACGCTCAGGCCGCGCGTGACGGCGTCGAGCGCCGCACCTGCGCCGACCACGCCGCCACCGACGACGAGCACGTCGAGGTTCTTGGTCTTGAGGGACTCGATAGCCGCCGCGCGTTCCTGGGGGCCGAGCTTGTCGCTTCGAGAGACGCTGTTCGCCATAACCTGCTCCTCGTTCTCAGTTGCTGCTTGTGGGGGAAGTCTGGACGCTCAACCTTCGGCCAAGCCGTCAGGCGGCTCAGTCGTCCTGATCAGGCGGTCGGCGTGTAGGGCGCGACGACCATCTCGGCTCGCTGGAACTCTTTGAGCCCCGAGTAGCCGGTCGTCGCCATCGAGTGGCGGAGCGCGCCGGTGAGGTTCGAGATGCCGTCGGCGCTCTCGGCGGGGCCGGCGACGATCTCCGCCATGGGCGCGACCTGGCCGACCTGCACGCGGTTGCCGCGCGGGAGCTTCTCATGGCGTGCCTCGGCACCCCAGTGCCAGCCGCGACCCGGGGCGTCGGTGGCACGCGCGAGCGCGGCACCGATCATGACGGCGTCCGCGCCGGACGCGATGGCCTTCACGAGGTCGCCGGAGGTGCCGATGCCGCCGTCGGCGATGACGTGCACGTAGCGTCCGCCGGACTCGTCGAGGTAGTCGCGCCGCGCGCCAGCGACGTCGGCGATGGCCGTCGCCATGGGTGCGTGGATGCCGAGCACCCGACGGGTGGTCGAGGCTGCTCCCCCGCCGAAGCCGACGAGCACTCCAGCGGCACCGGTGCGCATGAGGTGCAGCGCTGCCGTGTAGGTCGCCGCACCGCCGACGATGACGGGAACGTCGAGCTCGTAGATGAACTGCTTGAGGTTGAGCGGCTCCTGGTTGCGAGACACGTGCTCTGCGGAGACGGTCGTGCCGCGGATGACGAACAGGTCGGTGCCGGCCTCGAGCACATCGTCCATGAACTGCTGCGTGCGCTGCGGGGAGAGTGCGCCGGCGGCCGGCACTCCGGCCTCGCGGATCTGCTGCAGGCGCTCCTTGATGAGCGTGCCCTTGACCGGCTCCCGGTAGATCTCCTGCAGCTTGGCCGTCGCCTGCTTCGCCGGCAGATCAGCAATCTGCGCGAGTAGCGGGGCCGGGTCGTCGTAGCGAGTCCACAGGCCCTCGAGGTCGAGCACGCCGAGGCCGCCGAGCTTGCCGAAGCCGATCGCGGTCTCGGGCGACATCACCGAGTCCATAGGGGCTGCGATGAGCGGGATATCGAACGTGAATGCGTCGATCTTCCACGTGATGGACACGTCCTCCGGGTCACGGGTTCGCCGCGATGGCACGATGGCCACATCGTCGAAGGAGTACACGCGGCGGGCTCGCTTTGCGCGGCCGATCTCGATCTCAGTCACCTGCCTAGCCTAGCCCTCCACGGTGCTCGCTGCTGCGGCGCGGCGGCGGGGAGACCCCGACCCGCCGCGCCGATCAGACTGCTAGCGACGGTAGTTGGGGGCTTCCGAGACCATCTGCACATCGTGCGGGTGCGACTCCTTCAGCCCTGCCGGGGTGATCCGCACGAAGCGGCCCTTCTCCTTGAGCTCCGCGACGGTGCGAGCGCCGACGTAGAACATCGACTGGCGCAGGCCGCCCGTGAGCTGGAACACCGACTGGCGGATCGAGCCGCGGTACGCGACCTTGCCCTCGATCCCCTCGGCGATGAGCTCGTCATCGCTCGGCACGTCCGCCTGGAAGTAGCGGTCCTTCGAGTACGAGGTGCGCTCGCCGCGCGACTGCAGGGCGCCGAGCGATCCCATGCCGCGGTAGCTCTTGAACTGCTTGCCGTTGACGAAGATGAGGTCGCCCGGCGACTCGTCGGTGCCCGCGAGCAGCGATCCGACCATGACTGCGGATGCGCCGGCGACAAGCGCCTTCGCGATCTCGCCCGAGTACTGCAGGCCGCCGTCCGCGATGACCGGCACGCCAGCCGGGGTCGCGGCGAGCGACGCCTCGTAGACGGCCGTGATCTGGGGGACGCCGACTCCCGCGACGATGCGCGTCGTGCAGATGGAGCCAGGACCGACGCCGACCTTGACGGCGTCAGCACCCGCATCCACGAGCGCCTGGGCGCCCTCGCGGGTCGCGACGTTGCCGCCGACGACCTGCACGTGGCCCATGACCGGGTCGCTCTTGAGGCGGCGGATCATGTCGAGCACGCCGGCCGACTGGCCGTTCGCCGTGTCGACGACGAGGACGTCGACACCGGCAGCCACGAGGCGCTCCGCGCGCTCCCAGCCGTCGCCGAAGAAGCCGATCGCCGCGCCGACGCGCAGGCGCCCGGCGTCGTCCTTCGTCGCGTTCGGGTACTTGTCGCTCTTGTCGAAGTCCTTCACCGTGATGAGGCCGGCGAGCTTGCCCTCGTCGTCGATGAGCGGCAGCTTCTCGATGCGGTGCTTGCCGAGGAGCTTGTAGGCGTCGTCACCGGAGATCCCGACGGGACCGGTCACGAGGCCCTCGCCCGTCATGACCTCGTGCACGCGGGTCGTGCGCTTCTCCGACTCGGGAACGAAGCGCATGTCCCGGTTGGAGATGATGCCGACGAGCTTGCCCGTCTCCTCGTCGACGACCGGCAGGCCGGAGACGCGGTACTGCCCGCAGATCTCATCGACCTCCGCGACCGTCGCGTTGGGAGTCGTCGTCACCGGATTCGTCACCATGCCGGACTCGGAGCGCTTCACGCGATCGACCATCTCGACCTGGTCGTCGATCGACAGGTTGCGGTGCAGGATGCCCATGCCACCCTGGCGCGCCATGGCGATCGCCATGCGGGCCTCCGTGACCGTGTCCATCGCCGCCGAGACGAGCGGGACGCGCAGGGTGATGCCGCGCGTCAGCCGTGTCGTCGTGTCGACCTCAGACGGGATGACGTCGGTGTGCCCGGGAAGCAGCAGCACATCGTCGTAGGTCAATCCGGTGAAGCCAAAGGGGTCCGACTCGGTCATTACGCTCCAGGAGGTATCTGGGATGCGCCGTTCGGCGGCATCCTCGTGCATCGGGAAACAGCTCAGTGGTGATGGAACAGCGAGGACCCCGGACGCATTCCCGGGACCCTCAGCTCATCAGCCTCGTGTCGGTGGACCGAGTTCGTCCGCGACCGAGGGAATCTTGGCGCCAAGTCTAGCCGTGCGCACGAGGTCGATCGTGAAGAGGATGAGGGCGACCCAGACGATCGCGAACCCGATCCAGCGCTCGAGCGGCATGGGCTCTGAGAAGACCGCCACGGCGAGCACGAACTGCAGGATCGGCGCGATGTACTGCATGAGTCCGAGCTCGATGAGGCGCAGCCTCCTGGCGGCCGCCGCGAACAGCAGAAGCGGCACGCTCGTGACGACGCCCGCGAAGAGCAGGACGCCCGTGTTGACCGCCGACACGGAGCCGAAGGTGATGCCGCCGCCGAAGAGCACCGTCCAGAGCAGGCAGATCGCGCCGATGGGCATGATGAGCGTCGTCTCGACCGCCAGTCCGGAGAGCGCATCCGCCTGGACCCCCACCCGCTTCTTCACGAGCCCATACAGCCCGAAGGTCATGGCGACGCCCAGGCCGAGCCACGGGATGCGGCCGTAGCCGAGCGAGATCACGAGCACGGCGAGGAGAGAGAGCCCGACGGCGACCCACTGCAGGGGCCTGAGCTTCTCGCGGAGGAAGACCAGCCCGAGCGCGACGGACACGATCGGGTTGAGGAAGTAGCCGAGCGCGGCGTCGAGGGTGTGGCCTGTCGCGACCGCCTGCACGTAGAACAGCCAGTTCGCCGACACCAGGACCCCGGCGATGCCGAGGCCGAGCACGACCCGCTTCTTCGAGATGAGCTCCCGGAACGGACGCCAGGCCCGCATGACGAGCACGCCGAGCAGGCAGAACACGACGCTCAGGATGATGCGCCACGCGATGAGCTCCACGGGCGTCGTGGGAGCGGTCGCCACGACGTAGAGGGGCATGAAGCCCCAGAGCGCGTACGCGCTGAACGCCAGCCAGAGGCCGGACCGAGGAGATTCCGTCACCTCGAGATCGTACGCCCGACGTCGGGCCCCTGGAACACGAATGGCGCCCGACCCCGAGGGGTGGGCGCCATGCGCGATGCTGCTCCTGCAGATGAGACCGCCCGAACCGGCTCGGCCTCAGGAGGTCAGGAGACTAGACGATCTTCGCGAGGATGTCGCGAGCGGAGAGCACAAGGAGCTCCTCGCCGCCGTACTTGACCTCGGTTCCGCCGTACTTGGAGTAGATGACCTTGTCGCCGACCACGAGGTCGAGCGGCACGCGGTTTCCGTTGTCATCGATGCGGCCGGGGCCGACTGCGACGACTTCGCCCTCCTGGGGCTTCTCCTTGGCGGTGTCCGGAATCACAAGACCCGAAGCCGTGGTCTGCTCGGCTTCGACCTGCTTGATGACGATGCGATCCTCGAGCGGCTGGATGTTCACCGACACGGTTGACCTCTTTCTCAGCGATAGGAAGTTCAGAATTAGCACCCTCCCCATGAGAGTGCTAACTCAGAGTGTAGGGGCCAGGCGGCGACGACTGCAACGCGGCGACGTCTCGTGGCGTACGCCGGTAGCGTAGTGCTGGTGCAACGCGACGAACTCCTGGCCCTCCTCACACCGGAGGCGATGACCCTGCTCGACGACGCGCCGCCCGTCGAGTCGGCGGGAGACGCGCTCGCCCTGGTGACGAGGCTGCGCGCGGCAGGAGGGTCCGCGGACGTCGTCGCCGCCGTCGTCACGCAGGCGAAGCTCCGGCGGCGGGCATCCGCCAAGTTCGGCCCGTTCGCCGAGCGGATGCTCTTCACCGACGCTGGCCTGCAGCAGGCGACGCGTCTGCAAGTCGCGGCGCACCACGCGAACCGGTTCAGGCAGGCCGGCGCCGTGAGCGTGGCCGACCTCGGCTGCGGGATCGGCGCGGACTCCATGGCTTTCGCATCGCTCGGGCTCGAGGTCACCGCGTTCGACGTCGACGAGGTCACGGCTGCTATCGCGGCCCACAACCTGGCCCCGTTTCCGAACGCGCAGGTCAGGCACGACCGCGCCGAGGAGGTGGACCTGGATGCCTTCGATGCGCTCTGGTTCGACCCGGCCCGCAGGACAACAAACGGCGGGAGCACGGCACGCCACTTCGATCCGGCGGATTGGAGCCCATCCCTCGACTTCGTCTTCGCCGCAGGCCGCGAGCGCCCGACGGGCATCAAGCTGGGACCGGGGATCGACCACGCGTACCTCCCGGAGGACGCGGAGACGCAGTGGGTGTCCTCCAACGGCGACCTCGTCGAGGCGACGGTATGGATGCACGGCACGGCGAGGGCGGGCATCCGCCGCTCGGCTCTCGTGATCAGCAGGCATGGCACCGCCGAGCTGACGACAGGCGAGGACGTCCGGGACGCGGACGTCGCGGCGCTGGGCGCCGTGCTCTACGAGCCGGACGCGGCGATCATCCGCGCTCGCCTCATCGGCGACCTCGCACGGTCGCTCGAAGCGTCGATGATCTCAGAGAGCATCGCGTGGATGACCGCCGAGCACTTCACGCCGACGCCGTTCGCGAGCGCGTTCTCGGTCCGAGAGGTGCTGCCCCTGCATGCATCGTCGCTCAAGGGCGAGCTGCGGAAGCGAGGCATCGGCGTGCTCGAGATCAAGAAACGGGGGGTCGACATCGACCCTGCGGAGTTCAGGCGGAAGCTCTCGCTCAAGGGAGACGCGTCCGCGGTGCTCATCCTCACGAGGATCGGCGACAAGCGCGTCGCCATCCTCGCCGATCGGCTCAGCTGAGGCCAGCCGAGCCGTCGGCGGGTCTCGTGCCTAGACGACCAGCACCACGACCAGCGTCACGATGGCGAGCAGGACCGCGAGGCCACCCGCCACGAGGCCCACGACGGCAAGGGTGCGTCCGAGGCCCTTCGGGGCGCGAAGCCCGGCGATTCCGAGCCCGACGGCGCCGAGACCGAGCACCAGGGCCACGATGTACGCCCACCCGGGAAGCAGGAGGAGAAGCAGCGAGAGCGCGCCGAGCGCCACGCCGATGATCCCGAGCACCGGCGCAGGAGCCTTCGGCTGCTGGCCGTATCCCTGCACGCCGAACTGCTGGCCGGGCTGCTGCCCGAACTGTCCCTGCTGCGGAGCACCGTGCTGCGGCTGCCCGTACTGCCCCTGCTGCGGGGCGCCGTACTGGGGCTGCCCGAACTGATCCTGGTGCGGGGCACCGTACTGCGGCTGCCCGAACTGGTTCTGCTGCGGCTGGCCATAGCCCTGCTGCGCAGGAGCCTGCTGCTGACCGGACGGCTGCTGAGCGCCATAGCCAGAGTACCCAGGCTGCTGCTGGCCGTAACCGCCGTCAGCCGGGCCATACCCGGGCTGCTGCTGGCCGTACTGCTGATCGTTCTGCTGCCCGTACTGCGGCTGAGACTGCCCGTACGACCCCTGGCCGTACTGGCCCTGGCCGGGCTGCTGCGCGCCGAAAGGGGGCTGGCCGGTCTGCGACTGGCCGTTCTGGTGGGGCTGCTGCGGGTACTGGGGGCCGTTCGGGTCAGACATGGTGTCCTTCTCAGTCGTCGACAAGGCTGCAGGTGCTGAACAAGCTTAGAGTGCGGGCGGATGCATCCACCCGCACTCCTGCCAGTTCTTGCAGCGGGTGATCAGTATCCGTAAGACGACATGTCGCCGATGAACATGGCGGCGACGACGATGCCGATGATCGCCACGATCACCGACAGCACGATGGCTGCGATCGAGACCCAGAGGCCCCAGACGCGCAGCGGGCCGGCCTGCGGCTCCCGCGACTTGGCCATGATGGCGCAGACCAGACCTGCGATACCGAGGGGAAGCCCGAGGAACGCCGTGACGAAGGTGAGCAGGATACCCGCACCGCCGAGGGAAAGCGCGACGATGCTGAGCGTGCGCTTGGGAGCAGCGGACTGCGCCGGGTAACCGGGCGTCGCGTATCCCTGCGGCGCCCCATAGCCCTGCGGCTGCCCCTGCGACTGCGGAGCGCCGTATGCCGGAGCTGCGCCGGCGGGAGCCTGGCTCGCGGATGGAGCCTGACCGTAGGGAGCTGCGCCCGGTGCCGCGGCTGGCTCGCTCGGCGGCGTGTAGCTCACCGAACCGGATGCTGCGGGCGGCGTGGAGCCGCTGCCGGATGACGAGGGAGCCGAGTAGTCGGTGCCGGATGCCGAAGGCGCCGAGTAGTCGGAGCCAGAGCCAGGCGCGGCCGGTGGCGTGTACCCGCTGCCCGATGATGTGGGTGCGGAGGAGTCGGAGTACGGGGCGGCCGGGGTCGAAGCGTCGGTGCCCGAGACGGAGGGCGGCGTGGAGTCGGTGCCGGTGGCTGCCGGGGCGGAGTAGTCGACCGACTCAGCAGGCGGCGTGTAGGCGGCCGGTGCCTCGTACTGGGGAGGTGTGCTGTCGTCCTCCGGGAGCCGTGGCTTGTCACCTGGGGTTGCGTTGCTGTCGCTCATTGCGGAGCTCCTTCCGGTTCAGCCGATTTCGCGGCGGTTGAGGCTGGTGTTCACGTGCGTGGAGCAAGCGGCGACGCCTTCAGTGGCGCACGCCCATGTCCTAGGTTCCCAGGGTTTGACTGGGAACCGTCACACAAGGTTCAGGAAAGACCACGCTCAGTAAGAGCTGAGGCCTCCGAGCAGTCCGATTCCCCCGAAGAAGAGGAGGGCGAGGACAAGCAGGAGCAGGAGCCCGAAGACCGAGATGAAGCCGAGCACGATGGCGGTGATGGCGAGCGCCCGTCCGCGCGGCTCGCGACGCAGCGCGATGAAGCCGCACACGATGCCAGCGATCCCGACCATCCACCAGACGAACTGGAGGATGGGGATCAGCGAGACGAAGAACGACCCTCCGCTCAGACACAGGGCCACGACGCTCAAGGTCAGCGTCCCGGCACCGGCCGGTCGAGGTGCCGTGTACGGCGCCTGGACGTAGGGCGTCACCGGATAGGCGAGGTGCTGCGAGGGGGCCGCCTGCGCCGCGTTGCCGCCAGGGCCCCAGCTGTCGCTCGGCGCGGTGTGGCCGTAGCCGGCGTCCTGGCCGTAGCCCGAATCCTGGCCGTAGCCGAAACCCTGCCCGTAGCCCGGATCCTGCCGGTAGCCCGAGTCGTGCCCGGAGCCGTTCCCGTTGCCGGCCCCGGGGGTGTCGCCTCGCGCTTCCCACGGCTCGCCGACGGGCTGCGCGGCGACGTTCGGGGCCGGTATCCGCTCGACGGGGCCATCTGGTGTCGACCAGGTCATGTCCGCTCCTTTCGAGAGGTGATGAGATGCTCCAACGTTACGGCGACCTGCTCAACGGCACGTCATCCCCATGGCCTCGGCCTCGTCATCCCGCAGGATGACTTCCAACCTCGCGGGGCACGGCGGTTGCTGGAGCGCGGACTCAGGCGACGACGAAGGCGAAGCCAATACAGCCCGCGACCGCCGCCACAGCGAGCACGAGCGCGAGCACCCAACCGCGGTGGCGCCGCCCCAGCACCGCGAGCAGGAGTGCGACCGCGCCGAGACTCGCCCCGAGGTACAGGGGCCAGAGCGGCGAGGGGGTCACGGATGCGGAGAGGGCGAGCGCCAGGGCTGCCGCGGCAAGCGAGAGCAGCACGGAGACGATGACCGCGAGGCGACTGAGCCCGAGCGCAGGAGGCGCCGGTGCCGTCGCGGCGCGAGCGGACGCAGGAGCCATCGCGGTCTCCTGCACGTGCGCGACGGCCGGGTCGATGTCCCGGTCGTTCTCCGGACTCCGGCGCTCCTCGGACCGGGGCGCAGAGCTCTCCACGGCCGGAGCCGACTTCTCCTCACCCCGCGAGCGCGGGGTGAGAGCCGAGTAGGCGGCGTTGCTGGTGTCATCGACCGGGGTGCGGTCGATCGGGGGAAGCTCCACGGGCTTGCGCGGCGGCAGCTTCGGCTGATCGGGTGCTGTCATCGGTGCTCCCCCAGAGCTGGTCTCTCCTGCGGCGCAGGCTGCGTGGCCACCGGAAGCGTCGAGTCCGCCGCGAAGTCGAGCGGGGACGGAGGCTTGCCGGCAGCGACGAGCATCGCGCCGACGGCTGCGATCATCGCCCCGTTGTCGGTGCAGAGCCGAAGCGGGGGGATGCGCAACTCGATGCCGGCGGCAGCGCACCGCTCCTCCGCGAGCTCACGCACGCGCGCGTTCGCGGCCACTCCCCCGCCGAGCACGAGGCGGGGGACGCCGAGGGCAGTGCAGGCCGCCACCGCCTTCGCCGTCAGCACGTCGGCGACGGCCTCGCGGAAGCTCGCCGCGACATCGGCGACCGGCACCGACTCCCCCGCGTCCTCCTTCGCCTCGACCCAGCGGGCCACGGCGGTCTTGAGCCCCGAGAAGGAGAAGTCGTAGCGGTGCCGCTCGAGGTCCTTCGGCTTGGTGAGCCCGCGCGGGAACCGGATCGCCTTCGGATCCCCTCCGGCAGCGGCCTTGTCGATCTCGGGTCCCCCCGGGTAGGGCAGGCGCAGCAGTCGCGCCACCTTGTCGAACGCCTCTCCAGCCGCATCGTCGATCGTCTCGCCGAGCTGCTCCACGTCGTCGACGAGGTCGCGAACGTGCAGGAGGGACGTGTGCCCACCCGAGACGAGCAGCGCCACCGCTGGCAGCTCGAGCTGACCCACGTCGTCGCGCAGGACGTCAGCGGCGACGTGGCCCACGAGATGGTTCACGGTGTAGAGCGGGATGCCGGTGGCGACGTGCAGGGCCTTCGCCGCAGCCGTTCCGACCATGAGCGCACCAGCGAGGCCAGGGCCCTGGGTGACGGCGATCGCGTCGAGGTCCTCGAGCGAGACTCCGGCCGTCTCGAGCGCCGCCGAGATGGTCGGCACGATCGCGTCGGCGTGGGCACGTGCGGCGATCTCGGGAACGACGCCACCGAAGATGGCGTGCTCGTCCATCGAGGAGGCGACCTCGTTGGCGAGCAGCACCCGACCGCGGACGATGCCGACACCCGTCTCGTCACACGACGATTCGATGCCGAGCACAAGCGGCTCTCTGCGAGCACCGGCCGCGACACGAGCCTCGGCGGACGCCCGCACGCTCGGCAGCTGTCCGCGCATCACGATCGCATCCACGCCCTCTCTCGGGTAGTACTTGGGTCGGCGCCCGATCTCCTCGAAGCCGAGCCGCGAATAGAGGGCACGAGCCGCCTCGCCGTTCTCGCGCACCTCGAGGAACACCTGCTTCGCGCCTCGCCCTTCGGCCCACGCGAAGAGCTCGGCCAGCATCCGGGTGGCCCATCCGCCGCGCCGCAGCCGCTCATCGACGGCGATGGTCTGCAGATCAGCCTCACCACCACCCTGGAGAGCCATGACGCCAGCAGCCGCCAGGATCTCGCCGCTCGCGGCGTCCTCGACGACCACATATCGCGTGTGCTCGCTCTTGACCTCGCCAGCGAGCATCGAGGGCGACCACGGGTCGAGCGGGAAGGCGGCCTCGTCGAGACGCACCATCGAGGGGATGTCCTCGTGCGAGGCATCGCGCAGCACGGCGCGCATCAGCCGGTCACCCGCTTCGGGCCGTTCGACGGAACCGCATCGGCACCCCGAAGGTACAGAATCGTGTTGGCCTCGGCTTCGAGCCCCTGGACCTCGCGGTCGAGCCAGGCGAGCGCGAGGTGAGCGGCCGAGATGGTCCTCGTATCGAAGCGGTGGTCGGCAGCGGGGACGGCATCAGGCCGGTGCAGCTCTGAGCTGCTCGCGACGAGCAGCCCCTGCTCGTACCGCGAGCAGGCGAGCTCCCCCCGGCGGGCATCCGTCGTGACCAGCAGATCGCCGCCAGCCTCCGGATGCTCCGCGCGCCACTCGTGGGCCGCGGCATCATGGCTGGGCATCGGGATGAAACGCGCGGCGCGTGCGAACGCGAACGTGCGCGCGGCGGCCACGCCGACACGCAGCCCCGTGAAGGGGCCCGGACCCATTCCTCCGACGACCTGCGTGACGTGCTGCGGAGAGAGCCCGGCGTCTGCGAGCACCTCGGCGATCGCCACGCCGACCACCTCAGCATGGTGTCGGGTGTCGGCGGTGCGGCGTTCTGCGAGCACCCGGCCGTGCGGGGTGACGATCGCGACATCCGTGCCCGCTGACGTATCGATCGCTAAGAGCATGCGAGTGATTCTACGCGGGAGCTGCGCCGAACTCGGTCCGCAGCGCGTCCACGAGAGCGGCGGCTACCGGGCGATCCCACGTGCCCGCGACCGTGAGCGTGACGCGGCGCGGGTCCAACGGCTCATCATCGCTCCAGTCGACACCACCTGGCCCCTCGACGACCCCGGGCTCGAGCGGCGGGGATGCCGCGGAACGGTCGATCGTGATCTCCAGCCAGCGATCGGTGATCAGCGGAACCGCTTCGCGCCCCCACTCGACGACGGTGACGCTGGCTGCCAGATCGAGGCCGAGATCATCGAGCTCGGCCGGATCGCCGAGACGGTACGCATCCACGTGGATGAGCTCGGGCCCCGCTCCGAGGGAAGGATGCGTGCGCGCCAGCACGAACGTCGGACTCGTGACCGGACCCCGCACGTCGAGCGCACTCCCGAGACCCCGCGCGAACGTCGTCTTGCCCGCACCCAACGGCCCCGTCAGCACGAGCACATCGCCCGCGAGCAGGAGCCCGCCGATGAGCTCTCCCGCGCGGACCATGTCCTCCGCGGTCGCGAGCTCCACCGTGATGCTCGGAGTCAGGTCAGTGCCCACACCCATCCGCCCCTCCTTGATCGCGTCGTTCCCGCCGCACGACCCGCGGCCCGAGCGCAGCCACGAACGCCTGCGGTGACACTGCTGACCAGGATGCCCACTCCTGCAGGTGGATATCGCCCGTTTCGGGCCCGAACACCGAGACCGGCATGCCGATCCACGCCTCCTGGTCCTGCAGGTCGATGACCACCTGATCCATGGCGACCCGGCCGACGATCGGCCGACGCTGGCCGCCGACGACAACCTCACCGTGCCCCGCGACCCTGCGCGGGATGGCGTCGGCGTAGCCGAGGGGCACGAGCCCGAGCGTCGTGGATTCCTCGGCCACCCAGTCGTAGCCGTAGGAGACGCCGTGGCCGGCCGTCACCCGTTTCACGTGCACGAGCTCCGTCGTGAGCGCGACGGGAAGCGGCGCGCTCGGCTCGTCGAAGCCGTAGATTCCGCGGCTGCCGGGATCCCTGGTCCGCTCGTGGTCGACGAGCGTGCTCGACCGTGCCGCCTGCCCGACGTGCGCGAGGTCCGCGTTCGCCGCGACGAGCGGCAGCAGGCCGTGCTCGAGCGCCAGACCGGCCACGAGAGCCCCACCGAGTCCGTACGCGTCGACGGAGACGTCGACGCTGAAGAGCCTGGCCGCGTGCCGCGCACCCATGCCGTTCCCCAGCGCCGCCGCGAGGTCGCGTGCCCGTTCGCCCATGCGGGCCTGCAGCAGGTCCACGTCGACCCAGAGCTCGCGGCGGGGCGCGAGCGCGAGCGCCGCCGACTCGTCCGGGGCGACCGCAGCCACCCGGTGAGGCTCGACGGGAGAGCTCGCGCCCGAGGAGCGGCGCGGGATGCGGGAGCTCAGCCGAGTGACGACCTCGTAGTTGATGGTCCCGGCGGCCGAGGCCCAGGCGTCCGCACTCGCCGAGCGTGCGGCGTCGATGACCAGCAGCCGAGGCGGCTCGTCGCTGCGGTCCAGGCGTGCGGACGCCGACACGGTTCCCTCGAGCGGTTCGACTCGCAGCTCGAGGGTGTCGAGGGCGACGACATTCCAGCGAGCACCGGTGTCGTCCGCGAGCTCCAGCGAGCCAGGCTCGATCGGCGGCAGACCCGCAGCGTGCCCGAGGTCGACCCTGAAGCCGCGCTGATCCTCGAAGATCGGGGCGCTCAGCGACAGGGCGGGCCTCAGCGCGACCGGGCAGTCCGTGTCAGCGGAGAACGGCGAGAGTCCGTACAGGGAGACTCCGAGGCGCACGAGATCGAAGCGCGCCTCCGGCAGCGACATCGAACCGGCCGTCGCGGCGAGGTGACGCACCGACGGGGTCAGTCCACGCCGAGCCGCGAGCTCGAGCGCGCGCTCGAACGAAGCCAGCTGCTCACGATCGGCGTCAGGACCCGCACCAGCCAGATGGCTGAACAATCCCTCGAGGCGGATGAGCCCCCGCCCCTCGAGCTCCGCGGCCTTCGTGAACGCCGACTCCCACTCCGCCGGGCTGATCCCATTGCGCCCGAGACCCGTGTCGAGCTTGAGGTGCACGACCACGCAGCGCTCGGAGTGCTCGAGACGACCCAGACCGATATCGACGAGCTCGAGCTGCGCGAGTGAGGAGACGCCGAGCTCGATCTCCGCATCCAGCGCGGCGAGCCAGTCGGTGCGAGCCCCGTGCATCCACGCGAGGAGCGGCGCGGTGATGCCCGCCTCCCGGAGCGCGAGGGCCTCCCGGAGGTCGACGACGCCGAGGCGCACGGCACCTCCCTCGAGCGCGGCACGAGCCACCTCGGGCGCCCCGTGTCCGTACGCATTCGCCTTCACGACCGCGAGGAGCGGCGTGCGCGTGAGATCCGCGATCGCCCGGACGTTCGCCCGGACCGCGTCGAGATCGACATCGACCCGAGCGCCGCTCACGAGCCTGCCCCAGCCGTTGCCGCACGCTCGGCGATCACAAACGCCGTCGCGGTCGTGCGCTCGTGTGTCAGCGAGAGGTGCAGGTGATCGACCCCCACCAGCTCGAGGTGCGCCCGGAGCGCGGGCGTCACGGCGAACTCCGGGCGCCCAGCTGGCCCGCTCTCGACCTCGAAGTCGAGGAAGCT
This sequence comes from Pseudoclavibacter sp. RFBJ3, assembly GCF_002931375.1. NCBI lineage: Bacteria > Bacillati > Actinomycetota > Actinomycetes > Micrococcales > Microbacteriaceae > Pseudoclavibacter > Pseudoclavibacter sp. RFBJ3. Next base: position 313,977 of record NZ_PSXZ01000009.1, read on the forward strand.
GAGCGAGCCGATGCCGCCGAGCGCCTTCACCGCGGCCTCCCGAGCGGCGAACCGAGCGCCGAGCGACGCCAGCGACCTGTCGCGCTCCGCCGGCGCGAAGAGACGCTCGCGGAGGCGCGGGGCACGCTGCAGAGCCCGCGCGAACCGCGCGAGCTCCACCGTGTCGACACCGATACCGACGATCACGCTCAGCTACTCGACGGTGACGGACTTCGCCAGGTTGCGAGGCTGATCCACGTCGAGCCCCTTCGCCGTGGCGAGCTCGATCGCGAAGATCTGGAGCGGCACGACCGCGAGCAGCGGCTCGAAGAAGGGCTCCGTCGGCGGAACCGCGATGACCTCGTCCGCATACGGCAGCACGGCCGCGTCGCCGACCTCGCAGATCGCGAGCACACGGGCGCCGCGCGCGCGGATCTCCTGGATGTTCGACACGATCTTCGGGTGCAGCGTGTCGTCGTGGCGAGGGCTCGGCACGATCACGAACACCGGCTGGCCGGGCTCGATGAGCGCGATCGGGCCGTGCTTGAGCTCGCCGGCGGCGAAGCCCTCCGCATGGATGTACGCGATCTCCTTGAGCTTGAGCGCACCCTCGAGCGCGATCGGGTAGCCCACGTTGCGACCCAGGTACAGCACGGAGCGGGTGTCCGCCATCCAGTTCGCGAGCTCGTGGATGCGCTCCCGGACGCCGAGGACCGTGCGGACCTTCTCCGGGATCGTCTGGAACTCGGTCAGGAGCTCCTCGCGCCGCTCAGCCGCCATGGTGCCGCGCATCGTCGCCGTGTAGATGCCGAGCAGGTAGAGGGCCGTGATCTGGGCGAGGAACGCCTTCGTCGACGCGACAGCGACCTCCGGCCCGGCGTGCGTGTAGACGACCGCATCGGACTCGCGCGGGATGGTCGCTCCCTGCGTGTTGCAGATGGAGAGGGTCTTCGCGCCGCGAGACATCGCGTAGCGGACCGCCATGAGCGTGTCCATCGTCTCGCCGGACTGGCTCATCGACACGATCAGCGTGCGGGAGTCGAGCACCGGGTCGCGGTAGCGGAACTCGTGCGCGAGCTCGACCTGGACGGGCACGCGTGCCCACTTCTCCATGGCGTACGCACCGACCTGGGCCGAGTAGGCGGCAGTGCCGCACGCGACGATAATGATGCGGTGGATGTCGTTGAAGAAGTCCTCCCCGAGCGCGTCGAGGTCGGGAAGGTGCACGCGACCCTCGACGATCCGGCCGCGAAGCGTGTTCGCCACGGCCTCGGGATCCTCGTCGATCTCCTTGGCCATGAAGCTCGGCCAGCCGCCCTTCTCGGCAGCTGACGCGTCCCACGAGACCTCGAAGGCCTCTGCAGTAGCGGGCTCTCCGTCGAACGTCGTGATCGTCACGGAGTCAGGGCGCACGAGCACGATCTGCTCCTGGCCGACGGCCAGCGCGCGGGGCGTGTACTCGACGAACGCGGCCACGTCCGAGCCGAGGAAGTTCTCTCCGTCGCCGAGACCGATGACAAGCGGCGAGTTCAGACGCGCACCGACGATCAGGCCCGGTTCATCGGCGTGCACCGCGAGGAGCGTGAACGCTCCGTCAAGACGGCGGACCACTGCGCGGAACGCCTGCTCGAGGCTCCCCACCTCGCGGTAGACGTGGCCGATCATGACGGCCGCGACCTCGGTGTCGGTCTCCGACTCGAAGGTGTAGCCGAGCTCCACGAGCTCGGTCTTCAGCTCGGCGAAGTTCTCGATGATGCCGTTGTGGATGACGGCGAGCTTGCCGTCATCTGCGAGGTGCGGATGCGCATTCGCGTCCGTCGGACCGCCATGCGTCGCCCACCTGGTGTGGCCGATGCCCGTGTGACCGTTCGGCAGCGCGTTGCGCTCCAGGTCTTCGCGCAGCACCTTCAGCTTGCCCGCACGCTTGCGGGTCTCGATCCGTCCCTCGTCGTCGATGACCGCGACACCTGCGGAGTCGTACCCCCGGTACTCGAGTCTTGCGAGGCCGCCCATCAGGATGTCAAGGCTCTCTCGTGGACCAACGTAACCAACAATTCCGCACATACGGGCCATCTTAGGGGCACCGCTCTTGCGGGGTCGGACACCGCACTAGACTCGCCTTCTATGTCCGCAACTGGTCAGATTCCGCGCAGCGGAGGAGACTCGCCCTTCGTCGAGATCCTCCGCCAGGACTGGGCCGACCTCGCACCGTCGACGCCGATGGCGCTCGACGAATCGGACCTCATCAGGCTGCGCGGCCTCGGCGACCACCTCGACCTCGACGAGGTGCGCGACGTGTACGTGCCGCTCTCCCGCCTCATCAACCTGTACGTCTCGAACGCTCGCTCGTTGCACCGTGCGACCAGCGGCTTCCTCGGCGAGCGCAGCGCCTCCACCCCCTTCGTCATCGGCGTCGCCGGCTCGGTCGCCGTCGGCAAGTCGACCGTGTCGAGGCTGCTTCGCGAGCTCCTCCGACGTTGGGAGGACACACCCCGGGTCGAGCTCGTCACCACGGACGGCTTCCTCTACCCGAACGCCGAGCTCGAGCGACGCGGGCTCATGGAGCGCAAGGGCTTCCCCGAGTCGTACGACCAGCGTGCACTCCTGCGATTCATCACGAAGGTCAAGAGCGGCGCGGCGGAGGCTCGAGCGCCGTTCTACTCGCACCTGAGCTACGACATCGTGCCGGATGCTGAGATCGTCGTCAACCGCCCGGACGTCCTCATCGTCGAGGGCCTCAACGTGCTCCAGCCGCCCCGCGCTCACTCGCTGGCGGTGAGCGACATGTTCGACTTCTCCATCTACGTCGACGCCCGATCAGAGGACATTGCGCGCTGGTACGAGCAGCGCTTCCTTTCGCTGCAGCGAGGGGCGTTCACCAACCCGCGCTCGTACTTCCGTCGCTTCGCCGATCTGAGCACGGACGAGGCCATCGAGCACGCCCGCAGCATCTGGTCGCGCATCAACGGCCCGAACCTGCGCGAGAACGTCATGCCGACTCGGTCACGGGCTCAGCTCGTGCTGCGGAAGTCGAGCGACCACACGGTCCGCAGCGTCCTGCTCCGCAAGGTCTGAGCGGCCGGGGGCCCGTGCACCCCTCCCCCGCCACAGCTGGCGCCGCGCCGTGCTCTCAGCTGCCACCCGTCAGTCCCGGTATTGCCGAGAAAACCTGAAGAAGCCTCTCCCGAGTGAACCCGGGAGAGGCTTCGTCACGACAGGCGAGCTGTCAGAGCATCACGCTGCCACGCGTTCGGCCTGCGCCTGCGCGACCTCGGCGACGACCGCCGCGAAGAGCGCGCCGCCCTCGAGGCCGGTGACCTCCCGCGTGAACGTCTCCGCGTCGAGCGTCGCGAGCTTCTGCTGCAGCTCGACGCTCTCCTGATCGGCCGGGAAGTCGAAGCGGAGGGCCGCACCGATCGCTCGCACGAGCGCGTCGTACGGGAGTCCCGCGGCCTCGGCCTCCGAAGCGGGCCGCACGAAGCGCTCCTTCTCGGAGAGCTTGCGCAACGGCTGACGGCCCACGCGCGCGGGCTGGTCCGGCAGGTCGCGGTTGGCGAAGCGCGAGAGCGTCGTGGCGACGTACTCGGCGTGGTCCTCTTCCGAGAACCCGAACTGCGTCACGAGCACGCGGCTCGTCTCACCGAGCACGGCCTCGACCTCGGACGCGACCGCCGAGATGGCGAGCGCGTCCTGCATGTTCGTCGCGCCCGCCACGAAGCCGTGGTACGCGATCGTCGCGTGGCCCGTGTTCACCGTGAAGAGCTTGCGCTCGATGAACGGCTTCAGGTCGTCCACGAAGTGGGCATCCGGGATGCTCGGCTCGGCACCGTTGAACGGTGTCCGGTCGATCGTCCACTCGAAGAAGTCCTCGACGGTGACGTCGACGCCCTCGACCGCCTGCTCTGGGACGATACGGTCGACTGCCGAGTTGGCGAAGACCGCGCGGGCGTCGAGCTCCTCGGCACCCTCGAGGACAAGCCCCTTGAGCGTGTCGGAGGCACCGATCGCGTTCTCGCAGGCCATGACCGCCAGCTTCGGCGCGTCAGCTGCGCGGGCCGCGAGGCCCTTGCGGATGACGGGCGCGATGAAGCGGAGCACGTTCGGACCGACAGCGCAGGTGACGACGTCGGCAGTGGCGATCTCCTGCACGACCTCGTCCTCGTGCGTCGCCGAGTTGATCGCCCTGAAGCGATCGACGACGTGGCTCTTGGCTGCCGGCCCGACCTCGTGCACCGTGTAGGTGTCGACGGCCTGGAGCGCGCCGATGAGGTCGGCGTTGACGTCGGCGTAGACGAGGTCGTACCCGGCTTCATGCAGGACGAGCCCGATGAAGCCGCGACCGATGTTGCCCGCGCCGATGTGGACTGCCTTCATTCCTCGTTCACGTCCCCAAGGAGCTGTGCCAGCTCTTCCGGCGTCTCCGCCTTGAGGAGAGCCTCGACGTTGTCCTCGTCGCTGAACACGATCGCGACGCTCGAGAGGATCTCGAGGTGGCCCCCGTCCTTGCCTGCGATGCCGATGACGAAGCGGGTCTCGTTTCCGCCCCAGTCGATGGGCTCGTCATACCGGACGACGGAGAGCGCGGAGCCGAGGATCGTGTCCTTGGCCTCGTTCGTGCCGTGCGGAATGGCGAGGTAGTTGCCCATGAACGTCGAGACGCTCTGCTCGCGGTCGTGCATCGCCTGGATGTAGTCCTGCGTCACGGCGCCAGCCGCGACGAGCAGCTCGCCCGCTTCCGTGATGGCTTCTTCTCGCGTGCGCGCGGTTCCGCCGAGGCGGATGCTGTCGAGGCTCAGTACTTCTGCCATTTTCTGCGTTCCTTCCGATAGGAGGCCCCGAGCTGGATGATCCAGCTCGGGGCCTGGGTCAGTCGAAGGTGCGACTCACTGGTTGGAGAGCCGTTCCACGACCTCGTCATACCTGGGGCTGTTCATGAAGTTTTCCACGGACACGTGGATGGCGTCTGGAGACTTCTGCTTCGCGCGGTCGGTGAGGTCCTGGTGCGTGACGATCAGGTCGGGGGTCGCGTCGAGGTTCGCAATCGAGACGTTCTTCACGTTGACCCCCTCGATTCCTGCCTTCTTGATCTTGTTGCGCAGGACGGACGCGCCCATCGCGCTCGACCCCATACCGGCATCGCAGGCGAAGACGACGTTGGTGATGACCCTCGTGTCGACGGAGCTGCCAGCGGCCTGCGAGGAGAGACCCGAAAGTGCGTCGGACTTCTTCCCCTTGTTGGCCTCGGTCTTGGCGACAGCATCGGCGAAGCCGTTGCCACCCGAGGCCTCTGCGGCGAGATCCTTCTTGCGTGAGCTGAGCAGGATCGCCGCGGCGATCGCGAACGTGACTGCCGCCGAGAACAGGACCGACAGGATGACACCGAGGTGGCTGCCCTGGGCGGTCATGATCATGATCGCGAAGATCGAGCCGGGAGATGCCGGAGCGACGAGGCCCGAGTCGAAGATGACGTTGGTGAGCACACCCGTCGCGCCACCACCGATGACGGCGAGGATCAGAGCGGGCTTGGCGAGCACGTACGGGAAGTAGATCTCGTGGATGCCGCCGAGGAACTGGATGACGACTGCGCCGGGCGCGCTCGCGCGAGCGACGCCGACGCCGAAGAAGCAGAACGCGAGGAGCAGACCGAGGCCGGGGCCCGGGTTCGCCTCGAGGAGGAACAGGATGCTCTTCCCGGCTTCCTCCGACTGCGCGACACCGAGAGGCGTGAGCACTCCCTGGTTGATCGCGTTGTTGAGGAAGAGGATCTTCGCGGGCTCGATGAGGATGCTCGCGAGGGGCAGGAGCCCCGCGTTGACCAGCGCGTCGACGCCCTCACCGAGACGTTCCGTGAGCCACGTGATGACCGGGGCGATCGCGAAGAACCCGCCGAGGGCGAGCAGCATCGCGAGGATGCCTGCCGAGAAGTTGTTGACGAGCATCTCGAAGCCGGCACGGATCTTGCCGTCCCAGATGCTGTCGACCTTCTTCATGACCCACGCTGCAAGCGGACCCATGATCATGGCGCCGATGAACATCGGGATGCCCGCGCCCACGATGACGCCCATGGTCGCGATGGCACCGACGACGCCACCACGCGTGTCGTAGACCATCTTGCCGCCCTGGTAGGCGATGAGGAGAGGCAGGAGGTACGTGATCATCGGGCTCACGAGCCCCATGAACGGCGTTCCATCCGGGGTCTCGTCGGTGATGGTCGCGGGGTCGATCGCCCAGCCACCGAGGGTGCCCCAGAGCTGGCCGTTGGCGGGGAACAGCTCGTTCAGCCAGCCGGTCTCGATGAAGAGGCTGGTGATGAGGCCCCAGGCGATGAACGCCGGGATATTCGGCATGACCATGCCGGAGAGGAACGCACCGAACTTCTGGACGCCGACGCGGGCACCCTTGCGTTCAGTCGTTGTGGCTTCTGCAGTCATTATTGCTCCAAGCAATCCCCATGCGCGGGGATAGGAGGGGTGGGGTCAGTGCGACCGTTCCCGGATTTCAAGAATTGGCCGAACGGCCATGAGCGCGCGCGGCGGCTCAAGCGTCGTGGTTGGTCTCCAGGAGAGTCACGAGCTGGTCGGCGACAGCTTCGTCGCCGTCGACGGAGAGGGTGATCTCGTCACCCTTGGACACGCCAAGCGAGAGCACGCCGAGGATGCTGGCCGCGTTGACGCTCTTGTCGCCCTTGGCGATCGTCACCGGGACGCCGGCTTCGGTGGCAGCCTGCACGAAGATCGCGGCGGGACGTGCGTGAAGTCCGTGCTCCGAGGCGACGGTGATCTTGCGTTCGATCATGGAGAGCTCCTTAGGTGTGGCGGGATTTCCGCGTGTTGAGCTTATCTACGCGAGAAGCCCCAGATGCGAGATTGTCACCAAAACTTTGCCTCGGCACTTGTTTCTTTCTCACACTCGGGTGGTGACCCTGACCGAGAGGCTCTCTGAGGTTCGCCGCTTCGAAGCTGGCAGGGCAAGGGGTGTCCCGCAGAACGAGAAAGAGGTCCCGCTCCACCAGATGACGGTGGGGCGGGACCTCGTTCTGAGACTCGGTCCGAGCGGCACGAGATCAGAGACCTCGCGGAGCGCTGACCTTAGAGAGCCAACCGCTCGCGGACGACTGCGGCGAGGGCCTCCGCGTGACGCTGTGCGGTCTCCTGCTCCCCCGCCTCGATCATGACGCGCACGAGCGGCTCCGTTCCGGATGGCCGGAGCAGGACGCGTCCGGTCTCACCGAGTTCGAGGGCGACCTGGGCGACGGCAGCCTGGAGCGGCTCGTCACTCGCGCAATCCTCCTTGCGCACGCCGGGCACATTGATGAGCACCTGCGGGTAGACGCGCATGACGGACGCGAGCTCGGCGAGCGTCTTGCCGGTTCGCCGCATCTCGGCCGCGATGTGCAGACCGGTGAGGATGCCGTCTCCCGTCGTGGCGTAGTCGGTGAGGATGACGTGTCCGGACTGCTCCCCGCCGAGGGCGAGCCCTCGCTCGTTGAGCTCCTCGAGGACGTAGCGGTCACCGACCTTGGTCTCGATCATGCGGATGCCGGCTTCGCGCATCGCGATCTTGAGGCCGAGGTTCGACATGACGGTGGCGACGAGGGTGTCCTCGCGCAGCGCGCCGCGCCGACGCATGGAGACGGCCAGGATGGCCATGATCTGATCGCCGTCGACGACCTTGCCGTCGGCGTCGATGGCAAGACACCTGTCTGCGTCTCCGTCGTGGGCGATGCCCAGGTCCGCCCCGAGCTCCGTGACCGTGCGAGCGAGTTCGCCGAGGTGCGTCGATCCGACACCCTCATTGATGTTGAGTCCGTTCGGCGCGTTGCCGATGACCGTGACTTGAGCGCCCGCGTCGGTGAAGACCTCGGGCGAGACGCCGGCAGCAGCACCATGCGCGCAGTCGAGGACCACGTGGAGTCCACGCAGCGGCGAGGTGCCGTCTTCGCGGAGCGGCAGGCTGCGGAGCAGGTGCAGGGCATAGCGGTCTTCGGCATCGGCGAAACGCTCGATGCTCCCGACCCCAGCTCCCGTCGGGGTCAGCTTCTCCCCGCCGAGGAGCGCCTCGATCTGGTTCTCGAGGTCGTCGGCGAGCTTGCGACCGCCCCGAGCGAAGAACTTGATGCCGTTGTCGGGCGCAGGATTGTGGGACGCCGAGATCATGACGCCGAAGTCGGCCCCGATCTCGGCGGTGAGAAACGCCGCGGCCGGCGTCGGGATGACTCCCGCGTCGAGTACGTCGACACCAGAGGAGGCAAGTCCCGCCGCCACGGCAGCAGAGATGAACTCACCTGAAACCCGCGGATCGCGGGCTAAAACAGCACGAGGCCGCCGCCCGTGCTCGCGAGCTGATGTCGCGAGCACGATGGCAGCGGCCTGGGCGAGGCTGAGGGCGAGCTCGACCGTGAGGTGGTCGTTCGCAAGCCCACGAACCCCGTCCGTTCCGAAAAGCCTAGGCATTCGAAATGTCTGGACTTAGCGCTTCGAGTACTGAGGCGCCTTACGGGCCTTCTTGAGTCCAGCCTTCTTGCGCTCCTTGACGCGAGCGTCGCGTGACAGGAAGCCAGCCTTCTTGAGCTCGGGGCGGTTGTTCTCGCGGTCGATCTCGTTGAGAGCGCGTGCGATGCCGAGGCGGAGCGCGCCGGCCTGACCGGAAGGTCCGCCACCCGAGATGCGTGCGATGACGTCGTATGCGCCACCCAGGCTCAGGATCGTGAACGGGTCGTTGATCAGCTGCTGGTGCAGCTTGTTCGGGAAGTAGTCGGCGATGTCACGGTCGTTGACCGTGATGGTGCCGGTTCCCGGGATGAGGCGCACGCGGGCGATTGCCTGCTTGCGACGGCCGACGGCTGCACCGGGAACGGTGAGCGCCGGACGAGGAGCCTGGACGGCCGCCTCTGCCTCGGGGGTTTCGGTCGAGTAGCTCTGCGGCTGCTCGATGGACTCTGCGATGGTTGCCACTGTGTTCTCTTTCCTAGCTCGGGCCGCTACTGGGCAACCTGGTCGAAGACGTACGGCTTCGGCTGCTGGGCTGCGTGCGGGTGCTCTGCACCTGCGTAGACCTTGAGCTTCTTGAGCTGGTTGCGTCCGAGCGTGTTCTTGGGGAGCATGCCGCGGATCGCCTTCTCGACGGCGCGCGTCGGGTGCTTCTCGAGCATCTCCGTGTAGGAGGTCGCCGTCAGTCCACCCGGGTAGCCCGAGTGGCGGTAGGCGAGCTTCTTCTGGAGCTTGGAGCCCGTCAGCGCGACCTTCTCTGCGTTGATGACGACGACGAAGTCGCCCATGTCAACGTGCTGAGCGTAGGTTGCCTTGTGCTTGCCGCGGAGCAGAGCTGCCGCGTGGGTTGCGAGCCGGCCGAGAACGACATCAGTCGCGTCGATGACCACCCAGTCATGGGTGATGTCACCGCCCTTTGGTGTGTACGTGCGCATGGATGTGCACCTTTCGTCGAAATGAGGAGGTCGTGAATCCCACTCGGTCGTGATGGTTGCGGTTGAGCCTCCGGGAAGGGTTCTCCCGGGGAGGCCTCACCACGAACGTCACCGTCGAGGGCTCAACTTCGAAGCCGACACCGGAGTGCAGACAACTTGAGTAGCTTACGTCAGTGGTCGCCTGGGCGCAATCTCAAACCGACGGAGCGGCGAGGCGTCGGGCTCGAATCGTCCTGAACCGGGCGGCCGCGCCGAAGACGCCGACCATGAGCATTGTCCCAACTCCCCCAGCGATGAGCGACGCGGAGAAGAAGAAGGAGCCGAGGAAGACGTCGGGGTCGGTCGGGTCCAGTGCCGGCATCAGGATGCTGAGCAGCGCGTACGCCAGAACGAGGACTGCAACCCCGAGAGCCGACCAAGCCGCAGGCACGATGGCCCGGGGCCACAGCCTGCCGACCACGCTCAGCACGGCGAAGACGGCGACAGGCAGGGCCAGCGCCGCGTAGCTGATGAGGTCGACCATGACCCCAGTCTGGACCCTCCCAGGATTCCTGGGAATCAGTCGAGAGATGTAGATCGGTCAGCGATGCCCGCAGGCGAGGTGAGTGGCTCCACCAGACGGAGGGCGGGCCGCTGCGCCCGCGTCACGGCCTGGCGTTCACGGAGATGAGCGTCCGCCGGGTAGCCCACTCCCGTGAGCGTGAGCCCCTTCGCCGCCAGGACGGGGAAGGCGCTGCTTCGCTCCGTCGCCTGGAGCAGCGAAGGCACGTCCGAGAGCCGGATGCGCCCGGCACCGACCTCAGCGCACATGCCGACGAGGGACCTGACCATGGAGTGGCAGAAGGCATCCGCTTCGAGCTTCGCGACGACGACGCCCTGCTCGTCGCGGACCCAGTCGAAGCGCTGCAGGGTCCGGATCGTCGTGGAGTTCGGGCGCGGTCGGCAGAAGCCGGCGAAGTCGTGGAGGCCGATGAGCTTGTCTGCGGCCACCTGCATGAGGCCCGCGTCGAGCTCTCGCGGGACGACGGCCGTGCGGTGCCGCTCGATGGGGTTCGGAGGCGTTCGGCGATCTGCGATGCGGAACTCGTAGCTCCGGGAGATCGCCGAGAACCGAGCGTCGAACCCCTCCGGCGCAGGCGCCACCGCCGCGAGGACGACGTCGCTGTCTCGACCGAGGACCCCGTTCACCCGACGGAGCAGGATGTCGGACACCTCGTCGCTGGACCGACGTCGGACGTTCTCGACCCCGAGGGCGTCGAGGTCGAGGTGCGCGACCTGCGCCGTCGCGTGGACTCCGGCGTCGGTTCGGCCCGCGACCGTGAGCAGCGGACCATCGGGAAGCTCTCGTGCGACGAGCCTGATGGCGTCCTCGAGGGCGCCCTGCACCGTTCGCAGTTCCGGCTGCGCCGCCCACCCGCTGAACGCGGACCCGTCGTAGGCGATGTCCAGACGGAACCGTGTGCTTCCTCGTCCGTGCCCCATGCGCCCATCCTCCCTCAACCGAACCGGTTTATCGACGACACGACGAAGCCCCCGAGCAATCGCGATGATTGCTCGGGGGCCTCGACGATCAGCTTCGACTACTTAGCGTCGTCGGCCTTCGCGTCAGCGTCCGACTCAGCGGCGTCTGCAGCCTCGGAAGGCTGCGTTCCGCCGTCGGCCGTGGGCTCGGAAGCCTCCGTGTCGCCTGCGGCTGCGTCGACCTCGTCGGTCGCGGGCTCGTCGGCCTCAGGCTCGGCAGGTGCGGCGGCCGGAGCCGTCTTCACTGCGGAGGCCTTCGGCGTGACGGGCTCGAGGACGAGCTCGATGACTGCCATGGGGGCGTTGTCGCCCTTGCGGTAGCCGGTCTTGATGATGCGGGTGTACCCGCCTTCGCGACCTTCCATCTGCGGCGCGATCTCCGTGAAGAGCTCGTGCACGACGGTCTTGTCGGTGACAATCTGCAGCACGCGACGGCGAGCGTGGATGTCTCCGCGCTTCGCGAAGGTGATCAGGCGCTCAGCGAGCGGACGGAGGCGCTTGGCCTTCGTCTCGGTCGTCTGGATGCGCTTGTGCGTGTACAGCTGCGCCGCGAGCGTAGCGAGCATGAGGCGCTCGTGTGCGGGGCCGCCTCCGAGGCGAGGACCCTTGTTGGGCTTAGGCATTCGTCATTCTCTTTCGTGTGAAGTCGGTCTGGCGGGCAGGTCTGTTTAGACGTACTCGCCGGTGTCGTCGCCGGCACCGTAGAAGTGAGCACCCTCGAACCCGGGAACCGAGTCCTTGAGCGAGAGGCCGAGCTCGGTGAGCTTGTCGCGCACCTCGTCGACCGACTTCTGACCGAAGTTGCGGATGTTCATGAGCTGCGTCTCGCTGAGAGCGACGAGCTCGGAAACCGTGTTGATGCCCTCGCGCTTGAGGCAGTTGTACGAGCGCACGGAGAGGTCGAGATCTTCGATCGGCATCGAGAGCTCGTTGGTGAGGACGGCGTCGACCGGCGCTGGGCCGATCTCGATGCCCTCTGCCTGCTCGTTCAGCTCGCGAGCGAGGCTGAAGAGCTCGACGAGCGTGCGACCGGCAGATGCGATCGCGTCGCGCGGCGAGATGGCCGGCTTCGTCTCCACGTCGACGACGAGGTTGTCGAAGTCGGTGCGCTCACCGGCACGGGTCGCGTCGACGCGGTAGGTGACCTTGAGGACCGGCGAGTAGATCGAGTCGATCGGTACCTGACCGGCCTCGGAGAACTCGTTGCGGTTCTGGGTCGCCGAGACGTAGCCGCGGCCGCGCTCGATCGTCAGCTCGAGCTCGAACTTGGCGTCGTCGTTGAGCGTCGCGATGACGAGCTCCGGGTTGTGCACCTCGACACCGGCAGGTGCTGAGATGTCAGCCGCCGTCACTTCGCCCGCTCCGGTCTTGCGGAGGTAGGCCGTGATCGGCTCATCGTGCTCGCTGGAGACGACCAGCTGCTTGATGTTGAGGATGATCTCGGTGACGTCTTCCTTCACACCAGGGATGGTGGTGAACTTGTGGAGGACACCGTCGAGACGGATGCTCGTGACTGCTGCTCCGGGGATGGAGGACAGCAGGGTGCGACGCAGTGAGTTGCCGAGGGTGTAGCCGAAGCCGGGCTCGAGTGGTCCGATCGTGAACTTCGAGCGGTTCTCGGAGAGGCTTTCCTCGGTGAGCGTTGGACGCTGTGCGATAAGCACTATGGGTTCCTTTCGGCAAAGTGTCCGCTATATGACACTTGGCGATTCAGCCGACGCACGTCGTCGACCGGGTGTGGAGTTCGAGCGGGGACGCCGAACATCCGCCACGAGGCCCTCCCTCGCGGGAGAGCCTCGCGGCGGACGGGAGGCTAGACGCGGCGACGCTTCGGAGGGCGGCAGCCGTTGTGTGCCTGAGGGGTGACGTCGTTGATCGAGCCGACCTCGAGGCCTGCGGCCTGAAGCGAGCGGATCGCGGTCTCGCGACCGGAGCCCGGTCCCTTGACGAAGACGTCGACCTTCTTCATGCCGTGCTCCTGCGCCTGGCGAGCTGCAGCCTCGGCTGCGAGCTGCGCGGCGAAGGGCGTCGACTTGCGCGAGCCCTTGAAGCCGACTCCACCGGAGGAAGCCCAGCTGATGACAGCGCCGGACGGGTCGGTGATCGACACGATCGTGTTGTTGAAGGTCGACTTGATGTGAGCCTGGCCCACTGCGACGTTCTTCTTGTCCTTCTTGCGCGGCTTACGAGCGGCGCTCTTTGGGGTAGCCATTTTTCTCTCCTACGAAATCTGCGGGCGCTGTCGCGGCGGCGACTAGCGTGCCTTCTTCTTGCCGGCGACCGTGCGCTTCGGGCCCTTGCGGGTACGAGCGTTCGTCTTCGTGCGCTGACCGCGCACGGGAAGGCCGCGGCGGTGGCGGAGACCCTCGTAGCTGCCGATCTCGACCTTGCGGCGGATGTCAGCTGCGACCTCACGGCGGAGGTCACCTTCTACCTTGAAGTTGCCTTCGATGTAGTCGCGGAGCTGAACCAGCTGCTCGTCGTCGAGGTTCTTGACGCGGATGTTGCCGTCGATGCCGGTGTCCTCGAGTGCCTTGAGGGCGCTCGTGCGGCCGACGCCGTAGATGTAGGTGAGTGCGATCTCAACGCGCTTTTCGCGTGGGAGATCGACGCCTGCGAGACGTGCCATGGGATTTCTCCTGTGGGTTGAGGTGTGATGCACCGGATGGGCCCCGGCCTCGGTCCGAAGGTGTCCCCGCCTGGGCTGAGCCCGGCGGTTCTTACTGGTGCTGTTTCGTATTCAGTTGTGACGTCGGGCGCGTGTGCACCCATGGGACGTCTCGCGCGCCTGAACCGGCCGGCGAGGTGAGTCCCGAGCGATTAGCCCTGGCGCTGCTTGTGGCGCGGGTTCTCGCAGATGACCATGACGCGACCGTGGCGGCGGATAACCTTGCACTTGTCGCAGATCTTCTTGACGCTGGGGTTGACCTTCATTGAAGTTCCTTCTGTGATCGCTGGCCTCGTGCTGGGCAGACGTCTGCCCAGCCGTTCCTTACAGCGTGCCTACTTGTAGCGGTAGACGATGCGGCCGCGGGTCAAGTCGTACGGGCTCAACTCCACGATCACGCGGTCCTCGGGAAGGATGCGGATGTAGTGCTGACGCATCTTGCCCGAGATGTGAGCAAGAACCTTGTGTCCGTTCGAGAGTTCTACGCGGAACATTGCGTTTGGCAATGCCTCGACAACCGAACCCTCGATCTCGATGACGCCGTCTTTCTTGGCCATAGCCTCACTGTCGTTTGCTATTGAATGCACGCTGGTCGTGCGGATGGACGGTGCCTACGCGCGCGGGAACGCAACGCAAAAGACACCAAGCGTCAACTCTAGGCCGTCTCCCCGTGGAGTGCAAGTGCGGGGCCGCACCGCCGATGGAGGTCAGGCTCCCGCGCCGGCCGGCAGGGTGGGGACGACTCCGAACGGCTCGAGACCCGCCGCTCCCCCGTCATGGGCGGTGGAGACCCAGATGCCGTCGGCGTGCACCAGGATCGTGTGCTCCCAATGGGCCCCGAGCGAGCCGTCCGCTGAGCGAACGGTCCAGTCGTCGTCATCGATGACGACGTCAGGGCCCCCGAGCGTGATCATGGGCTCGATGCAGATGGCCAGGCCAGGCTTGACCACCGGCCCGCGCCCGAAGACGCGGATGTTGTGCACGGTCGGTTCCTCGTGCATGCTGCGGCCGATGCCGTGCCCCGCGAAGTCCTCGAGGATGCCGTAGTCACCGGACTGTTCGATGGACTCCTCGACGGCAGCTCCGACCTCGGCGAGGTGCCGAGCGGTCGCCAGCTTCGCGATGCCCGCCCAGAGCGAGCGCTCGCAGGCCTCGCTGAGACGCGACCCGTCAGCCACCGCGTTCGTGTCCTCTGCTTCGCCGGGGACGACGAACGTTCGGGCCGAGTCGCCGTTCCAGCCCTCGAACATGGCCCCGGCGTCGATGGAGACGAGCTGGCCCGCCGTGAGCGGCTTGTCGTCCGGGATACCGTGGACAACCGCGTCGTCGACGGAGGCGCAGATCGTGTGTCGGTATCCCGGAACCAACGCGAAGTTCGGCACTGCGCCCCTCTCGCGGACGACGCGCTCGGCGATGCCGTCGAGCTCCAGCGTCGTCACCCCCGGACGGATCGCCTCGGCGACGGCATCGAGGGCGAGGGCCGTGATCCGGCCGGCTGGCACCATCGCCGCGAGCTCGGCGGGTGTCTTGTAGATGCTCTTGCGCATCAGGAGAGTCTACGCGCCCGGCTCCTTCTCGCCGCCGAGGGCACTCACTCGAGGGCGCGACAGGCTCCCGAGAGGCTGAGTACGTAGACCCCATCGGTGTCGTAGGAGAGAATCGCGAAGCGCACGTTCGAGGCGGACTCGGACTCCCCGATGATCTCGCTCATCGTGCCCCGCACGACCAGCGGATGCTCAGCCCACAACGCGCGAACCGCCTCACCATCGAAGGCAGTCCCATCGGTCTGGAAGTACGAGGTCACGTTGACGGCGACGCCCGCTTCATCACCAGCACCGCAAGTGGTCGCCGTGACGAGCAGCGGCTCGGTACCCGCGGAGTCCCGCACGTACTCGGCCGTCGGGATCAACGCCATGGTGCTTTCCGCGAGCGCGAGAACTCCCTGCCGTTGCTCCGGCGTCACCCGCGTCAGCGCGTAGGCCCCGTCATCCTCCGCCGTGTCCGCGATCAATGCCCCGTCACCGCCATCCTCGTCGGCGCTGCCCGCATACTCCTCGTCGGCTCCGGACGGCCAGGTCGTCCCGAGCGCCGACATTCGAGGTCCGAGAAGGGCCGCAGCAGAGGCCGTGATGAACAGGCACGCGACGAGCAGCGTCGCCATGGCAGAGACGCGCGCAACCGCGCGTGCGGTGACCAGCGTGCCGGACAGGAGCTGCGCATCCTGGCTCCGCAGCTTGACGGCAAGATGCTTCGCGAGGCTCGACAGCACAGCAGGGACGGCAGCGGCGGCAACGAGAACGCCGAGCGCACCGAGCATCGTGAGGAAGGACTGCGGTTCGGGAACGGGGAACCAACCGACCCACGATGGCAACCGCGCGACACCGAGCGGCTGCGGCATGGCCCCCGGTGAGAGGAGCACGAGCCAGATGGCGGCGAACAGCGGAATGCAGAGCGTCAACAGCGCGAGCACGATGACGGTCTTCGCAATCTGCACGTCCCCGGAGGAATGCCGACTGCGTGCATCCGTACGATCGTCGAGTTTCGGATTCATCGTTGCCCCTCAGTCGCTTGGCGAGCAGTGGCTGGTGACGGTGATGTTGAGCCAGCCTTGGGCGTCGCCCCGCATCCTGACCTGGTCGATCGCCTGTGCGGTAGAGCCGCCCGCGTAGTTCGTGCCCATGGCCCGGTCGTATGTCAGTCCCCGCGCCTTCCAGAGCTCGATGATGTTCTGCTCGTCCGTGACGGTGTCGGGGCCGCTCACACTCAACTGCACCTCGTACGCGACTCCACGCGACGTTGTCTCGTCCGGGTAGTCGCCCGTCTCTCCGCCCGGCACGCAGGCGATCTCGACCGGTTCGGCATCCAGGGGCCCGACCATGAGGTTGGGGACGGGACTCTCCATGGTCGCCACGGTCGCGTCACGCAGGTCGAGGACGCCGGCCCGCAGCTGGTCGGCAGACAGCGAGGTCACGGCGCCGGGCTCATCCAACGGCTCCTCACCTGGCCAGTAGGTCTGAGCTGGAGGTGCGGAGGGTTCTGCCTGAGGGGCCTCCGTCTGCACCTCCACCTGAGCAACGATCGTGCGCCCCGCCTCAAGCGTCCAGAGCAACGTGAAGCCGAGATGGGTGGCGGCGATCACCGCGGCCACACTCACCATCGCCAGCGACACGGACCGTGTGCGACGCAGCGCCACCACCATGCACACCGCCGCCACGACAACTCCGGCCGGCCACAGCGCCAGGAGCAATCCGGGACGGACGTACCGGTCCATGAACGCTCCTGGCTCGGGCAGGGAAGGCCCTGGCTCCCACGGCACGAGTGCAAACGCATGCCACGGTGTGATGCCGACGAGAAGGGCGGCGACGAATGTCGCGTTGGCGAGAAACTTGAGCCACCAGGCGGGACGTGGTGTGGTCCCCGGCACGTCTACGGGTGGCGTGCTCGCCCGCACACTGTGCTCGACGGTCGATGGTCTCATAGGGCCTCCGTGTTCGTCCCGCACTCGATGATGTGCGGTCCTGTGACGCTAGCCCGACACCGGGATGCGGACCCCCAACCAGCGACAACGCTTCTGCAACAGCGGATCTGCGAGGGTCACGGTTGCGTAACCGGGAAGCTATCGCCAGTCGACGGACGTGCCCGCGGAGCCAAGATCTGGTGCCTGCTGTCCGTACACCGCCGGCGTCCGCGACAAGTGAATGGGGTTGGCCGTCAACCGCACCGATTCCCCAGCTCCTGCTCCCAGTTCCACGACAGGCTCAAGGCCAAGGCCCTCTGCGAACGCAAACGCCTCGGCGACGTCGTTCACGAGGCCGGCCGGCACGCGTGCACTCGTCAGGAGCTCGACCCATTCGCTGGCCGCGCGCTCCCCCAGCCTCGCCGCAATGAGCGCACGGAGGGCCTCGCGGTTGTGCACGCGGAGCTGGTTGGTGCTGAAGCGCGGGTCTCCAGCGAGGCCAGGAGCGCCGAGGACCCCGACAAGTGCTGCGAACTGCCGATCGTTGCCGACGGCGATCACGAGCGGACGGTCGCTCGCGTCGAACAGCTCGTACGGGGCGATGCTCGGATGCGCGTTGCCGAGCCGTGCGGGAGCCCGGCCCGTCGCCAGCGTGCTCGATGCCTGATTGGCGAGCGCCGACAGCAGGCTCGTCATCAGGTCCACCTCCACGCGCTGACCCGTCCCAGACCGCTCGCGCTCGCGCAGGGCGAGCAGAATGCCCGTGACCGCGTTCAGCCCAGTCAGCACGTCGACGAGCGCGACGCCGACCTTGCTCGGCTCACCATCCACCGGGCCCGTGATGCTCATGAGTCCACCGACGGCCTGCACGAGGAGGTCGTAACCTGGCAGCGCCGCTCCCCCGCCTCCGCCGAAACCGGTGATGGAGCAGAAGATCGCCGACGGGTTCTCGGCCCGCACCGAGTCGAAGTCGAGCCCGAAGCGCGCCATGACCCCCGGCCGGAAGTTCTCGACGACGATGTCCGCCTCCCGCGCGAGTCGGCGCGCGGCCGCAGCGTCCTCGTCGCGGGTGAGGTCGAGCACCAGAGATCGCTTGCCGCGATTCACGCCGGAGAAGTACGTCGACTGACCGCGCGCATCCACCGGTGGAGTCCACGCTCTCGTGTCGTCACCGCCCGGGGGTTCCACCTTGATGACGTCGGCGCCGAAGTCGGCGAGCATCATCGTCGCGTACGGTCCGGCGAGCACGCGGGAGAAATCCGCGACCCGCACGCCGCTCAGCACGCCGTCGCGTTCGCGATCCGAGAGCACCGGTGCCCCTACCGGAACGCCGGAATGCCGGTGAGCTTGCTGCCAAGCACCAGCGTGTGGATCTCGTCGGTCCCCTCGTAGGTGCGGACCGACTCCAGGTTGTTGGCGTGGCGGAGCGGCGAGTGGTCGAGGGTGATGCCGTTGCCGCCGAGGATCGTCCTCGCCTCGCGAGCGATCGCGATCGCCTCGCGGGTGTTGTTGAGCTTGCCAGCGGAGATATGGTGCGGCTGGATGCGGCCCGCGTCCTTCAGCCGCCCGAGCTGGAGGGCGAGCAGGAAGCCCTTGTTGATCTCGAGGGCCATGTCCACGAGTTTCTGCTGCGTGAGCTGGAAGCCTGCCAGCGGACGGTTGAACGGCTGCCGCTCTCCCGCGTACGCGAGCGCGTCCTCGAAGCTGTCCCTGGCAGCGCCCATGACCCCCCAGGCGATACCGTAGCGGGCCTCATTGAGGCACTCGAACGGCCCACGCAGCCCGCGGGCACCGGGCAGCATCGCAGCGGCGGGGACCCGGACCTCGTCGAGGACGACGTCGCATTGGACGGACGCGCGCATCGAGAGCTTCGGGCCGATGGGGGTCGCCGAGAAGCCGGCGGAAGCCGTCGGCACGATGAACCCCCTGATGCCATCGTCCGTCTGCGCCCAGATGATCGCGATGTGGGCGAGGGACGCCAGGCCGATCCAGCGTTTGGCGCCGCTGAGCACCCAGTCCGAGCCATCTCGACGCGCGAAGGTGCCCATCGTCCCCGGATCGGATCCGGCAGCGGGCTCGGTCAGCCCGAAGCAGCCGATGACCTCGCCAGCCGCCATGCGCGGCAGCCACTCGACCTTCTGCTCCTCGCTGCCGTGCTTCCAGATGGCGCTCATGGCCAGAGAGCCCTGCACGGAGACGAAGGTACGAATACCGGAGTCTCCCGCCTCGAGCTCCGCCGCGGCGATGCCGTACTCGACGGCGCTGCGACCAGCGCACCCGTAGCCGCTCAAGTGCATGCCAAGCAGCCCCTCGCTCGCGAGCATCGGCACGAGGTCGATCGGGAAGACGGCGTCCTCGTACCAGGACGCGATGTGCGGCCTGACGTGCTCGTCGACGAGGAGTCGGACGCGGCTGCGCAGCGCCAGCTCCTCCTTGCTCAAGAGCACGTCGAAGTCGATGAGGTCATGGGGCTCAGCTGAGAGTGAGGACATCTGTGTCTCCGTTCCTGGACGACTGCCTCAACAGGGTTCTCCGGCTCTCCGAGCTGGAGGCGCCGACAGGGCAACGCTAGCCGACGAAGACAGCACAGAACCAGGTGCGAACGGCCCTGCGGTGTCTCCGCGGCGTGCATTCCGGCAAACGCAAGCGGACCCGAGCGGGAGAAATCCGCTCGGGTCCTTGCTTGTCTTGCCGGGTGAGTCCTATTTGCCGCTCAGGCGGTGCAGTGGATGACGCAGGCCCCGCTGCTCGAGAGCAGCGAAGATGCGGTTCCGGACTTCCTCGACGGTGCCGAAGCCGTTGACGCTCACGAGCGATCCGCGAGCGGAGTACGTCTCGAGAAGCGGCGCGGTCTCCTGCAGGTACACGTTCTGACGGTGCCTGATGGCCTCTTCCGTGTCGTCGGCGCGGCCCTGCTCGAGCGCGCGGCGGCGGAGGCGCTCCACGACGCTGTCGATCTCGACCTTGAGCTCGATGACGGCATCGATCGCCGTGCCCTGGTCAGCGAGGAGCTGCGTGAGGAACGCGACCTGCTCGAGTGTGCGCGGGTAGCCGTCGAGCAGGAAGCCGCCAGCGGCGTCGGCCTCCGTGAGGCGGTCGCGGACGAGCTCGTTCGTCAGCGAATCGGGAACCAGGTTGCCGCTCTCGATGATCTCGCGGACCTGGATGCCGAGGTTCGTGCCGTTCTTGATGTTGGCACGGAAGATGTCACCGGTCGAGATGGCTGGGATACCGAAGGCCTCGGCGATGCCGACGGCCTGCGTTCCCTTGCCGGCCCCGGGGGGACCAACGATGAGCAGGCGGAAGGTCTGGTCGTGATGTGTCATCGGAGAAGCCCCTCGTAGTTGCGTTGTTGGAGTTGAGCGTCGATCTGCTTCACCGTCTCGAGTCCGACGCCCACGACGATGAGGATCGATGCGCCGCCGAACGGGAAGTTGGCATTTGCATTGACCGTGGACAGCGCGATGAGCGGGATGAGCGCGAGCACGCCGAGGTAGAGCGAACCGGGGAAGGTGATTCGCGTGAGCACGAAGTTCAGGTACTCGGCGGTGGGGCGTCCGGCACGGATGCCGGGAACGAAGCCACCGTGCTTTCGCATGTTCTCGGCAACCTCCTCAGGGTTGAAGGCGATCGCGACGTAGAAGTACGTGAAGCCGATGATGAGGAGGAAGTAGACCGCCATGTAGAGCGGGTGGTCGCCCGTCGTGAAGTTGTTCATGACCCAGGTGACCCACTCTGGCGGGGTCTCCCCCGCGGCAGGCTGGTTGAACTGGGCGACGAGCGCGGGAAGGTACAGCAGCGACGAGGCGAAGATGACAGGGATAACGCCTGCCTGGTTCACCTTGATCGGGATGTACGTGCTGTTGCCGCCATACGTGCGGCGTCCGACCATGCGCTTCGCGTACTGGACGGGGATGCGACGCTGCGACTGCTCGACGAAGACGACGGCCATCATGATGAGCAGCCCGATCGCGATGACGATGACGAGCGTGGTCATTCCACCGGTACCGGCGGCGATGGCGCCGAAGGCGGACGGGAACGAGGCTGCGATCGACGTGAAGATCAGGAGCGACATGCCGTTGCCGACGCCGCGCTCGGTGATGAGCTCGGCCATCCACATGATGACCGCGGTGCCAGCTGTCATGGCTGCGACCATGAGCACGACGCGCACCATGTTGATGACGGCGTTCTCCGGGGTCGCGGCGGACTCGTTGAGCATGTCGAGGACGTTCTCGCAGGCAGGGTTGCCCGTGCCGAAGAGCGTTCCCGACTTCGCCACCGTCACGAGTGTCGTCGCCTGGAGGATCGCGAGGGCGATGGTCAGGTAGCGCGTGTACTGCGTGAGCTTCGACTGACCCGCCTGACCCTCCTTGTGGAGCGCCTCGAAGTGCGGGATGACCACACGCAGCAGCTGCGTGATGATCGAGGCCGTGATGTACGGCATGATGCCCAGCGCGAAGATCGACAACTGCAGCAGCGCGCCACCGGAGAACAGGTTGACCATGTCGTAGAGACCGGCCATCTGCGTTCCAGTGTCGAGACACTGCTGCACGTTGACGTAGTTCACAAATGGGCCAGGAACCGTGGTGCCGATCCGGTAGATGGCGACCATAGCGAGCGTGAAGAGGATCTTGCGACGAAGATCCGGTGTCTTGAACACTCGTGCGACGGCACTGAACACTACGTTCCTGCTTTCATTTCTCGTGAAAGAGACAAACGGGGGTCGGCAACCGCCGACCCCCGCTTGGAGTTGCTACTTGACGGAACCGCCGGCGGCAACGATCTTCTGCTCTGCTGAGCTGGAGACCTTGTCGACCGCGACGTTCAGCTTAACCGCAATCTCACCATTGCCGAGCACCTTGACGGGCTCGTTCTTGCGAACCGCACCCTTTGCCACGAGGTTCGCGATGGTGACATCGCCGCCCTCGGGGAAGAGCTCGGCCAGCTTGGAGAGGTTGACGACCTGGTACTCGACGCGGAACGGGTTCTTGAACCCGCGCAGCTTCGGCGTACGCATGTGCAGCGGCATCTGGCCACCCTCGAAGCCGATACGCACTGTCGTGCGCGCCTTCGAGCCCTTGGTGCCGCGACCGGCGGTCTTGCCCTTGGAGCCCTCACCGCGACCAACGCGCGTCTTGGACTTCTTGGCACCGGGAGCGGGGCGGAGGTGGTGGACCTTGAGCTGAGGCTCGGAGGTCACATCCTTCTCGTTCTCGTTCTTGGTCATTCGGAGATCTCCTCAACTGAAACCAGGTGAGCGACTGTCTTGACGTAGCCGCGGTTCACCGAGTTGTCCGGCTTGACGACGGTGTGGCCAATGCGCTTGAGGCCGAGCGAGCGCAGTGTGTCGCGCTGGTTCTGCTTCTCGCTGATCTTGGACTTGATCTGGGTCACCTTGAGACTCTTGGCCATCAGGCACCGACCTTCTGTGCTTCGGCTGCGGCCTTGGCCGCGTTGGCCTCGGCACGCAGAATGCGCTGCGGAACGACCTGGTCGACGGGCAGGCCACGACGAGCTGCGACTGCGCGCGGCTCCTCGAGCTGCTTCAGCGCCGCGACGGTTGCGTGCACGATGTTGATCGTGTTCGACGAACCAAGCGACTTCGACAGGACGTCGTGGATGCCCGCGCACTCAAGCACGGCGCGGACGGGGCCACCGGCGATAACACCGGTACCTGCAGCGGCGGGACGGAGCAGGACGACGCCTGCTGCTGCCTCGCCCTGCACGGGGTGCGGGATCGTCTTCAGGACGCGAGGAACGCGGAAGAAGTTCTTCTTCGCCTCTTCGACGCCCTTGGCGATGGCCAGCGGGACCTCACGGGCCTTGCCGTAGCCGACGCCCACGAGTCCGTTGCCGTCGCCGACGACGACCAGCGCGGTGAACGCGAAGCGACGACCGCCCTTGACGACCTTGGAGACGCGGTTGATGGTGACGACGCGCTCCAGGAACTGGTTCTTGTCATCGCGCGAGTTGCGGTCGCGGCCGCCCTGGCCACGCTCGCCACGACCACCGCGGCGGTTGTTGTCGCGACCTCCGTCGCGCTGTGCCGACTCACTCGACGCGGCCGTCTCAACGGGCGTGTCGGTCATGTTGTCGGGCGTGTTGGTGTCGATTTTCTCGGTCACAGGTTCAGCCCTGCCTCTCGTGCTCCATCAGCGATGGCCGCGACGCGACCGGCGTACTTGTTGCCGCCGCGGTCGAAGACCACGCTTTCGATGCCGGCGTCCTTGGCGCGTGCGCCGACGAGCTCGCCGACCCGCTTCGCCTTGGCCGACTTGTCACCGTCGAACTCACGCAGCTCGGCTTCCATGGTGGATGCTGAAGCCAGCGTGATGCCCTTGGTGTCGTCGACAACCTGGACGAAGACGTGACGCGCCGAGCGCGTGACGACGAGACGGGGACGCTGTGCGTCGCCGGAGACCTTCTTGCGAAGGCGGACGTGGCGGCGACGGGTCGCTGCCTGCTTGCTCTTTCCTCGAGTTCCGAGTCCCATGGTTACTTACCTGACTTTCCGGCCTTGCGGCGGATCTGCTCGCCCTCGTAACGCACGCCCTTGCCCTTGTAGGGCTCGGGGAGGCGGAGCTTGCGGATGTTCGCTGCGACCTCGCCGACAGCCTGCTTGTCGATTCCGACGACCGTGAGCTTGTTGTTGCCCTCGACCTGGAACGTGATGCCCTGGGGGGGCTCGACGTTGATCGGGTGCGAGTAGCCGAGTGCGAACTCGACGCCCGTGCCCTTGGAAACGATGCGGTAACCGGTTCCAACGACCTCGAGCTTCTTCGTGTAGCCCTCGGTGACGCCGATGATGTTGTTGTTGATGAGCGTGCGGGTCAGGCCGTGCAGTGCACGCGACTCACGCTCGTCGTTCGGACGCGTGACGAGAAGCTGACCGTCTTCGAGCTTGACCTCGATGGGGTTCGCGACGACGAGCGCGAGCTCGCCCTTCGGTCCCTTGACGGTGACGTTCTGCGCGTCGATCTTGATGTCAACGCCTGCTGGGACGCTGATCGGGAGACGACCAATTCGTGACATGACGGATTACCACACGTAGGCGAGGACTTCTCCGCCTACGCCCTTCTGCTCGGCCTGACGGTCCGTGAGGAGACCGGAGGAGGTGGACAGGATGGCAATGCCGAGGCCGCCGAGGACGCTTGGCAGCTCGGTCGAGCGCGCGTACACGCGGAGACCTGGCTTGGAGACGCGCTTGATGCCGACGATCGACCTCTCGCGGTTCGGACCGAACTTCAGCGAGAGAGTGAGGGTCTGGCCCACTCGTGCATCTTCGACTGTCCAGTCGGTGATGTAGCCCTCGCGCTTGAGGATGTCGGCAATGTGGGACTTGAGCTTCGAGCTCGGCATCGACACGGAGTCGTGGTGCGCCGAGTTCGCGTTGCGCAGTCGCGTCAGCATATCTGCGACGGGATCTGTCATCGTCATGATGAGTGCCTTTCGCCTGGTTTCGCGGGGCCGTACACGGCCCCGCGACCTGTGGTGGACGGGCCATTGCGGTTGCAACAGCCCGATGGGGTCACGGCATACGCCGTGACCCTCGGGTGTTCAGACTAGTTCTGCTGGAGACCGGCCTGGAACGGGAAGCCGAGCTTGCCCAGGAGAGCGCGCCCATCTTCGTCGTTCTTCGCCGTCGTGACGACGGTGATGTCCATACCGCGTGTGCGGTCGATCTTGTCTGGATCGATCTCATGGAACATTACCTGCTCCGTGAGGCCGAAGGTGTAGTTTCCGTTTCCGTCGAACTGGCGGTCGTTGAGACCACGGAAGTCGCGGATACGGGGAAGAGCGAGCGAGAGCAGGCGGTCGAGGAACTCCCACATGCGGTCGCCGCGCAGTGTGACGTGCGCGCCGATCGGCTGTCCTTCGCGCAGCTTGAACTGTGCGATCGACTTCGTGGCCTTCGTGACCTTCGGCTTCTGACCGGTGATCGCCGTGAGATCCGTGATGGCACCTTCGATGATCTTTCCGTCGCGAGCTGCTTCGCCAACACCCATGTTCACGACGATCTTCACGAGACCGGGAACCTGGTGGACGTTGCTCACGCCGAGGTCTGCCTGCAGCTGAGCCTTGAGCTCGTCGCGGTACTTCAGCTTGAGACGGGGCTGGATTTTGCCAGCCTCCGTGGCGATGTCAGTCATATCTACTCGTCGTCCTTCTTCTTCGGTGCGGCGGCCTTGGCCTTCGTCGCGGGCTTCTTCTCAGCCTTCTCAGCCTTGTCGGCCTTGGCGGCCTTCTCGACCTTGGCCGGCTTCGCAGCGCGGCGCGATGGCTTGAAGACGCGCGTGCGCACCGTCTTGGTCACGCCGTCCTTCGTGACCTCTTCGACCTGCACACCGGTGCGAGCCGGCTGCTTGGTCTCGGGGTCGACGAGTGCGACGTTGGAGATGTGGATGGGGGCCTCGACGGTCTCGATGCCACCCGTCTTCGTGCCACGCTGCGTCTGTCCGACGCGAACGTGCTTGGTCACGAAGTTGATTCCCTGAACGAGAATGCGGTTCTCTTCGCGGAGCACCTCGAGCACTTCGCCCTGCTTGCCGCGGTCTCCACCACGAGCCTGGCTCGGGCCCGAGATGACCTGGACCAGGTCGCCCTTGCGGATCGTTGCCATGGGTTAAATCACCTCCGGCGCGAGCGACACGATCTTCATGAACTTCTTGTCGCGGAGTTCGCGACCGACCGGTCCGAAGATTCGAGTGCCACGCGGCTCGTTGTCACCCTTGAGGATGACGGCTGCGTTCTCGTCGAACTTGATGTACGAACCGTCGGGACGACGGGTCGACTTGACTGTGCGAACGATGACGGCCTTGACGACCTCACCCTTCTTGAGGTTTCCGCCAGGGATCGCGTCCTTGACGGTCGCGACGATGACGTCACCGATCCCCGCGTAGCGGCGGCCGGAGCCACCGAGTACGCGGATCGTGAGGAGTTCCTTGGCGCCGGTGTTGTCGGCGACACGGACTCGTGATTCTTGCTGAAGCATCTGTCAAATTCCTTCGCTGAGTGGTCGAAGAGGCGAGGCCTACTTCGCCTTCTCCAGGATCTCGACCAGGCGCCAGCGCTTGGTAGCGCTGAGGGGACGGGTCTCTGCAATCAGGACGAGGTCGCCGATGCCGGCCTGGTTGTCGGCATCGTGCGCCTTGACCTTGCTCGAGCGGCGGAGCACCTTGCCGTAGAGGGGGTGCTTGACGCGCTCTTCGACCGAGACGGTGATGGTCTTTTCCATCTTGTCGCTCGTGACGTAGCCGCGCCGGGTCTTGCGGTAGTTGCGCTCGTGCGCTTCTTCCGTTGCCTCGGGCTGTGTCGTGCTTTCAGCCATTACTTGGTCTCCTCGTTCTCAGCCTCGGGCGCAGCCTCGGAGGCTTCGGCCTTCTTCGAAGCCTTGGTGGCCTTCGACTTCTTGGCCGGCTTCTCGACCGGGGCCGGGGTTGCGCGGATCCCGAGCTCACGCTCGCGGATCACCGTGTAGATGCGCGCGATGTCGCGCTTGACCTGACGGATGCGTCCGCGCTCTTCGACCTGGTTGGTCACGGCCTGGAAGCGCAGGTTGAACAGCTCTTCCTTGGCCTTCTTGAGCTCCTCGACGAGACGTCCGTCTTCGAAGTTGTCGAGCTCGGTGGTGGCGAGCTCCTTGGTACCAATCGCCATGATTACTCGCCTTCCTCGCGCGAAATGATGCGTGCCTTGAGCGGCAGCTTGTGGATGGCGCGCGTGAGGGCCTCGCGAGCGAGCTCCTCGCTGACGCCGGCGACCTCGAAGAGGACGCGGCCGGGCTTGACGTTCGCAACCCAGGAGTCGACTGCACCCTTACCGGAACCCATGCGGGTCTCGGCGGGGCGAGCGGTCATCGGGCGGTCCGGGTAGATGTTGATCCAGACCTTGCCGCCACGCTTGATGTGACGCGTCATGGCGATACGAGCCGCCTCGATCTGACGGTTGGTCACGTAGGACGGGGTGAGCGCCTGGATGCCGAACTCGCCGAACGATACGGTGTTGCCACCCTTCGACATGCCGCTACGGTCCGGGCGGTGCTGCTTACGGTGCTTGACTCGACGTGGAATCAACATGGTTACGCCTCAACTCCTGCGGCGACCTGCTTCTCGTTGTCGCGGCGCGGGCCACGGCGTGAGCGGTCGTTACGGTCCCCACGGGACGACTTCTGGTTGGCCTGTTCGCGGGCGAGTTCCTTGTTGGTCATGTCGCCCTTGTAGATCCACACCTTGACACCGATGCGACCGTAGGTGGTCTTGGCCTCGTAGAAGCCGTAGTCGATGTTGGCGCGGAGCGTGTGCAGCGGAACGCGTCCCTCGCGGTAGAACTCCGAGCGGCTCATCTCAGCACCGCCGAGGCGGCCGGAGACCTGGATGCGGATGCCCTTGGCACCTGCACGCTGAGCGCCCTGGAGGCCCTTGCGCATCGCACGGCGGAAGGCGACACGAGCAGAGAGCTGCTCGGCGATGCCCTGCGCGACCAGCTGAGCGTCAGCCTCGGGGTTCTTGACCTCGAGGATGTTCAGCTGGATCTGCTTGCCCGTGAGCTTCTCGAGGTCGGCGCGGATGCGCTCGGCCTCTGCTCCGCGTCGTCCGATGACGATGCCGGGGCGTGCCGTGTAGATGTCGACGCGAACGCGGTCACGCGTGCGCTCGATCTCGATGCGGGAGACGCCTGCACGGTCGAGTGTCTTCTGGAGATACTCGCGAATGCGGATGTCTTCCTTGACGTAGTCGCTGTAGCGCTGACCCGGCTTGGTCGAGTCTGCGTACCAGCGGGAGACGTGGTCGGTCGTGATTCCGAGACGGAAGCCGTACGGATTGATCTTCTGGCCCATTACTTGCTGCTCCCCTTCTCGGCCTCGGCGAGCTCCGGCGTCGCCAGCACAACCGTGATGTGGCTTGTGCGCTTGTTGATGCGGAATGCTCGTCCCTGTGCACGTGGACGGAAGCGCTTGAGGGTTGCACCCTCGTCTACGAACGCCTTGGCGATGTAGAGGTCGCGCTCGTCAAGGAACTGGCTTTCCTTGTCTGCCTTGACACGTGCGTTGGCGATTGCGGATGCAACGACCTTGTAGACCGGCTCAGAGGCACCCTGAGGTGCGAACTTCAGGATTGCGAGCGCTTCGAGCGCCTGCTTGCCGCGGATCAAGTTGACGACGCGACGAGCCTTCTGAGGGGTGACGCGGATGTGCCGCACGCGTGCGGTTGACTCCACCATATTTTCCTCCTTCACGTCGCCGCGTTAGCGGCGACGACCCTTCTTGTCGTCCTTCTCGTGTCCACGGAAGGTGCGGGTCGGTGCAAACTCGCCGAGCTTGTGGCCGACCATGGTTTCGGTGACAAACACGGGGATGTGCTTGCGACCGTCGTGCACGGCGATGGTGTGGCCGAGCATGTCCGGCACGATCATCGATCGGCGCGACCAGGTCTTGATGACGTTCTTCGAGCCAGCTTCGTTCTGCTTGACCACCTTCTGGAAGAGGTGTTCGTCGACGAAGGGGCCCTTCTTGAGACTGCGAGGCATCTTCTGATCTCCTACTTACGCTTCTTGCCGGCAGGGCGACGGCGGACGATGAGCTTGTCGCTCTCCTTGTTGGGGCGACGGGTGCGGCCTTCTGGCTTACCCCAGGGGCTCACCGGGTGACGTCCACCGGATGTGCGGCCCTCACCACCACCGTGCGGGTGGTCGACCGGGTTCATGACGACACCACGGACCGTCGGGCGAACGCCGAGCCAGCGCTTGCGGCCGGCCTTGCCCAGGTTGATGTTCGACTGCTCGGCGTTGCCGACCTCGCCGATCGTCGCGCGGCAGCGCACGTCGACGTTGCGGACTTCGCCGCTCGGCAGACGCAGCTGGGCGTAGGGGCCGTCCTTCGCAACGAGGCGAACGGAGGCTCCGGCCGAGCGCGCCATCTTCGCGCCGCCGCCTGGGCGGAGCTCGATGGCGTGGATGACCGTACCGGTCGGGATGTTGCGAAGCGGGAGGTTGTTGCCCGGCTTGATGTCGGCGCCAGCGCCCGACTCGACGATGTCGCCCTGCTTGAGCTTGTTGGGAGCCAGGATGTAGCGCTTGGATCCGTCGAAGAAGTGCAGCAGCGCGATGCGAGCGGTGCGGTTGGGGTCGTACTCGATGTGAGCGACCTTGGCGTTCACGCCGTCCTTGTCGTTACGACGGAAGTCGATGACGCGGTACTGGCGCTTGTGGCCACCACCGATGTGACGGGTCGTGATGCGTCCCTGGTTGTTGCGTCCACCCGACTTGGTGAGGGGGCGGAGCAGCGACTTTTCGGGAGTCGAGCGCGTGATCTCGGTGAACTCGGACACCGAGGCTCCACGACGACCTGGCGTCGTGGGCTTGTAATTGCGAATAGCCATGTGAATTCGTCCTCTGTGCTCTCGATTAACCGGCGTTCGAGAAGATGTCGATGGTGCCGGACTTGAGCGAGACGATGGCGCGCTTGGTGTCCTTGCGCTTGCCGAGCCCGAAGCGGGTGCGGCGCGTCTTGCCCGTGCGGTTCAAGGTGTTGACCTTGTCGACCTTGACGTCGAAGATCTGCTCGATAGCGAGCTTGATCTCGGTCTTGTTCGAACGGGGGTCGACCTCGAAGGTGTACTTGCCCTGGTCGATCAGGCTGTAGCTCTTCTCGGAGATCACCGGCGCGAAGATGATGTCGCGCGGGTCCTTGTTGTTTGCGCTCATGCGCCCTGCTCCTTGCTGGTCTTGCTCTCGACGAACGCGTCGTAAGCAGCCTTCGTGAAGAGGATGTCGTCCGAGACGAGGACGTCGTAGGCGTTGAGCTGGTCCACGAAGAGCACGTGAAGTGCCTTCAGGTTGCGGACGCTCAGGAGGCTGAGCTCATCGC
Source organism: Pseudoclavibacter sp. RFBJ3 (assembly GCF_002931375.1). Lineage (NCBI taxonomy): Bacteria > Bacillati > Actinomycetota > Actinomycetes > Micrococcales > Microbacteriaceae > Pseudoclavibacter > Pseudoclavibacter sp. RFBJ3. The sequence goes on from NZ_PSXZ01000009.1 coordinate 343,891, forward strand.
TGCGGTCGAGGACGACGAGGATGTTGCGTCCCGCCGCGACCTTCGCGATTGCTGCGGCTGCGACCTTGGTCGAGGCCTTCTCACCCGTGACGAGGGAGTCGACGATGTGCAGGTGGCCACCGCGTGCGCGGTCGCTCAGTGCGCCGATGAGGGCGGCTGCGATCATCTTCTTGGGGGTGCGCTGCGAGTAGTCACGCGGCGTCGGTCCGTGGACGATGCCACCACCCTTGTGCTGCGGCATGCGGACCGAACCCTGGCGGGCGCGGCCGGTGCCCTTCTGCTTGAACGGCTTGCGACCGGAGCCGGAAACCTCTCCACGGTTCTTCGTCTTGTGCGTGCCCTGACGAGCAGCCGCACGCTGTGCGACGACGACCTGGTGGATCAGCGGGACGTTGGTCTGCGCGTCGAAGATGGCGGCAGGCAGTTCGACCGAGCCGGACTTCTTGCCGGCTGCGTCGGTGACGTCAATCTTGGTTGCCATAGGAAACTAGGCCCCCTTCACTGCGTTGCGAACGAAAACGAGACGACCCTTGGGGCCGGGGACAGCACCCTTGACGAGGAGGATGCCCTTCTCGGCGTCGGCTGCGTGAACCGTGAGGTTCTGGACGGTGACGCGGTCGCCACCCATCCGGCCAGCCATGCGCGTGCCCTTGAAGACACGGCTGGGGGTCGCGGAGGCACCGATGGAGCCGGGGCGACGGTGGTTCTTGTGCGCACCGTGAGATGCGCCGACACCGGAGAAGTTGTGACGCTTCATGACACCGGCGAAGCCCTTGCCCTTGCTGGTGCCGACGACGTCGATCTTGGTGCCGGGCTCGAACGTGTCTGCGCCGAGCTCCTGACCGATCGTGTACGAGGCTGCATCAGCGGTGCGGAGCTCGGTGATGTGGCGGCGAGGCGTGACGCCCGCTGCTGCGAACTTGCCGGCTGCCGGCTTGTTCACCTTGCGCGGGTCGATCGCGCCTGCGGCGATCTGAACGGCTTCGTAGCCGTTCTTTTCGACGGTCATGATCTCGGTGACGACGTTGGTGCTCACCTGGATGACCGTGACGGGGACGAGACGGTTTTCAGCGTCCCAGACCTGGGTCATGCCGAGCTTCGTGCCCAGCAGACCCTTGAACGTCTTGGTAGCGGTAGACATGTGTTTCCCTAGAGCTTGATCTCGATGTTGACATCGGCCGGAAGGTCGAGGCGCATGAGCGAGTCGACGGCCTTCGGCGTCGGGTCGACAATGTCGATCAGACGCTTGTGGGTGCGCATCTCGAAGTGCTCGCGGCTGTCCTTGTACTTGTGAGGGCTACGGATCACAGCGATCACGTTCTTCTCGGTAGGCAGGGGCACCGGACCGATGACGGAGGCGCCAGCACGGGTTACGGTGTCGACGATCTTGCGCGCCGAGCTGTCGATGACCTCGTGGTCATACGACTTCAGTCGAATGCGGATCTTCTGTCCCGCCATGGTTGACTCTCTCTCTCAATGACGTGCCGCCATTGCGGCTTCGCATGCAACCCCGTGGCGTCTTCACGCCGGGATTCGCACCACTGTTTTTCTGTCAAGTTCACCTGCTCGGAGCACAGGAGTGTACTCAAGCTGATGGACGGCCTTCGGGATTCGACCTCGGTGAGGTGTCTTCCTTTGGCCGGAGCTTTGCTCTGCTGCCGGCGGCCTAAGCTGCACACCAGGCGTCTTGCGACGCGGGGCGCTTATGCACACTCCGGGCAGTGATTCGAACACACGACTAGCGCCGTGCCCCGAAATACTGAACTCATCGAGTTTAGACCGGGGAGGCCTGTTCTTGCAACCCGGGCGTGTCGCGGATTTCGCTGGTCACTCGGCGCGCGCGTCCGCGAGGCCCTGTGCGATGACATCGGCGAGGAACACCGAGTACTCGCGACCCACGTGCGTCGGGTCCGAATGCACGGCGATCCCAGCGACGACGAGGGGGCAGAGCCCGAGCTCCACGTCGCAGAACCAGTCGGAGGTCCGGACGACCGCGGCTCCGCCTGCCGCCATCTGCTCGGCCTGGTGATCGCGACGCTCCACGAACTCCGGCCCGAAGGCGCTCGTGCAGGATTCCTCGGCCTGTTGCCGCGTCGATGCGGCGAGGCAGGCGTCCAGGGAGTTGGCGGGAGTCACTGCGTCGAGCCAGATGACGTCGATTCCCATCTCGGTGAGCTCGCGGACCAGTTCAACGGAGCCCTCGCCGAGCGTGGTTCCCTTGTTCCACGCGAGGTCACCGAACTGCTCCCCCACCCACCAGCCGCCATAGGAGATGATCACCGTGTCCGGTCGGTCCGCAGCAGCGAGCTCCATGACCCAGTTGTTGTGGGCGGCGCACTCGTCCTTCATGTCGCCTGATCTGTCGAGGGCTGCGCCCTGAGTGAAGGGGCACATGCTCTTGCCGAGCAGTTGCACGGTCGTCTCGTCACCGACAGCTGCCCGGACGCCGGGTGCCCAGGAGACAGCCTGCGAGTCGCCGACGATCCAGAGCTCTTCGCCGGAGTCCTGATCGGCATCTTCGGGTGCGTAGCGGCAGTTGGCTCGATTGTCGTCGGTGACCGTCAGGCAGCCGTTCACCGACCATTCCGGGCCGAGTGCATCCCATCCCGAGACCGCCTCGCCGTTGAGCGCGGTCGGCTCGAGGAGCGCCTCGGTGATCGCGAGGCTCAGCTGCTGCTCGCTCGTGACGGTCTGCCCGGGACCGAGGTCTGCGATGGCCTCCTGGCGCAGGCCAGGCGCGAGCTGCACACCCACGAAGGCCACGATGGCGATCAACGGCACGCTGACCGAGGTCAGCAGCCGGGGATTGCGCTTCCATCTCGGTGCCGTCGAATCCACCTGGGCCACCGGATTGCGGACGCGGCCAAGGAACGCGAGGAAGCGCGACATCGCCCAGGCGACGGTGATGGACACGGCGAGGAGCAGGAGACCGTCGAAGAACGACACCGGCTCGCTGCGCTCGGGAAAGAGCTCGACGAAGAGCTTGAGGATCGGCCAGCTCCACAGGTACAGGCCATACGAGAAGCCGCCGAGCCAGACGAGCGGTCGCCACGTGAGCAGACGATTCCCGCCGGAGAGCTCCCCTGAGGCACCTGAGATGAGCACGAGGAGCGCACCCCCGACGGGGTACAGGGCGATGAGGCCCGGGTACGGCCATTCGCTCGGGAGGAGACCCGCGGTGAGCACGAGTGCGAGGCCGAGGCTGCCGAGAAGCGCTCGCACGGTCCTCGGCAGGTGGATACGCGTCATCACGAGCGCGGCGACGGCGCCGATGCCGAACTCCCAGAGGCGGGCCCAGGTGCTGTAGTAGGTGGGCACAGGATCGCTCGCGACGCCGTTGAGCGCGTAGATGAGCGATGCTGCAGTGAGGAGCGCGAATCCCGCAGTAGCGACACGACGCACACGCCACTTCGCGAGCTTCGCAATGGCCCCCAGGATGAGCACGAACGCGAGCAGCAGCAGCGTCGCCTGCCCCTGGACCGACATCGCCCAGAAGTGCTGCACGGCCGACTTGTCGTGCCCCGCGGAGATGTAGTCGGTTGCGTCCCCCGCCAGCCGCCAGTTCTCCCAGTACGTCGCGGCGGCGAAGATATCCGTCACGTTGCGCTGGAACGACAGCGGCGACTCGGTCATGAGGAGCACTGCTGAGACCACGATGAGGACGAGTCCGGCCATCGGGAAGAGCCGGGTGGCCGTGCGCTTGACGTACTGCCAGGCGCGGATGCTCCCCCGTCGCTCGAGCTCGCCGACAAGCGTCGTCGCCAGCAGGAAGCCGCCGAGGACGAAGAAGAGGTCGACACCGCCGGAGACCGTGCCGAACCAGATGTGGAACGACGCGACGAGCAGCGAGGCGATCGCGCGCAGGCCCTGGATGTCCGAGCGGTAGCGATTCGGCTCCGGCCGAGCTGGCACGCTCGTCGGGCGTTCTGCGCGTACGGACATACGTCGTGCTCCCTGACTGCACTGAGGCGATGGATGGCCCTCGGCTGGGGATGCGGAGGCGACCGATCAGCGCCAGGGAAGGGGCAGGCTTCGACCCGGCACACGAGAGACGAGTGTAGCTCGCATCTCGACTCCGTGAAAACGGATGAAAACACGAAATGGGGCCGGACCCGAAGGTCCGACCCCACTGCGAAGTGAGCTGGAAGCTTACTTGTTGATCTTCGTCACCGTGCCGGCGCCGACCGTGCGGCCACCCTCACGGATCGCGAAGCCGAGGCCCTCTTCCATGGCGATCGGCTGGATGAGCTCGACCGTCATGTCCGTGGTGTCACCGGGCATGATCATTTCCTTGCCCTCGGGCAGGGTGATGACGCCGGTCACGTCCGTGGTGCGGAAGTAGAACTGCGGGCGGTAGTTCGTGAAGAACGGGTTGTGACGGCCACCCTCGTCCTTCGAGAGGATGTAGGCAGTTCCCTCGAAGTTCGTGTGCGGCGTGACGGAACCGGGAGCGACGATGACCTGACCGCGCTCGACGTCCTCACGCTTGGTGCCACGAAGGAGCAGACCACAGTTCTCACCGGCCCACGCCTCGTCGAGCTGCTTGTGGAACATCTCGATACCCGTGACGGTCGTCTTGACGGTCGGACGGAGTCCGACGATCTCGACGTCCGAGTTGATGGCGAGCGTGCCACGCTCGGCGCGACCCGTGACGACGGTTCCACGACCGGTGATCGTGAAGACGTCCTCGACGGGCATGAGGAACGGCTTGTCCTTGTCGCGGACGGGCTCCGGCACGTTGTCGTCGACAGCCTGCATGAGCTCGACGATCTTCTCGGCCCAAGCCTCGTCGCCCTCAAGCGCCTTGAGGCCGGAGACCTGGACGACAGGAGCGTCGTCGCCGGGGTAGTCCTGGCTGGAGAGGAGCTCGCGAACCTCGAGCTCGACGAGCTCCAGGATCTCCTCGTCGTCAACCATGTCGGCCTTGTTCAGCGCGACGACCAGGTACGGCACGCCGACCTGCTTGGCGAGCAGCACGTGCTCACGCGTCTGAGCCATGGGGCCGTCGGTTGCGGCGACCACGAGGATTGCGCCATCCATCTGCGCAGCGCCCGTGATCATGTTCTTGATGTAGTCGGCGTGACCCGGAGCATCGACGTGAGCGTAGTGACGCTTGGGCGTCTCGTACTCGACGTGGGAGATGTTGATCGTGATACCGCGCTGACGCTCTTCCGGAGCGGAGTCGATCGACGCGAAGTCACGCTGCACGTTGGTCGCCGAAGGGTACTTGTCAGCAAGCACCTTCGAGATCGCTGCGGTGAGCGTGGTCTTGCCGTGGTCGACGTGACCGATCGTTCCGATGTTTACGTGCGGCTTGGTCCGCTCGAACTTGGCCTTGGCCACTGTGGTCCTCCTAGGACGTCGTTGGTGTCCATCCGCCAATGATGCAGAAGGACTTCCGGGTTTTCAGTGATGAATGTTACCCGCTCGGGCGACGCGCTGCGTCACCCGAGCCGGTAGAGGCTTATTCGCCCCGGTTCTTCTGGATGATCTCCTCGGCAACGGCCTTGGGGACCTCGGAGTAGGTTTCGAACGTCATCGAGTACACAGCGCGACCAGAGGTCTTGCTGCGCAGGTCACCGATGTATCCGAACATCTCCGACAGCGGTACGAGTGCACGCACTACCTTCACGCCACTGGCATCTTCCATCGACTGGATCTGGCCGCGGCGGGAGTTCAGGTCGCCGATCACGTCGCCCATGTACTCCTCAGGAGTACGGACCTCGACCGACATGAGCGGCTCGAGGATGACGGGACCGGCCTTGGGGGCTGCTTCCTTGAACGCGATCGAGCCCGCGATCTTGAACGCCATCTCCGAGGAGTCGACGTCGTGGGCAGCACCATCGAGGAGCGACGCCTTGACGCCCACCATCGGGTAGCCGGCGAGGACGCCGACCTGCATGGCGTCCTGGATGCCAGCATCCACGGAAGGGATGTACTCACGAGGCACGCGACCACCGGTGACGGCGTTCACGAACTCGTAGGTCTTCTCCGCGTCCATCTCAAGCGGCTCGAGCTTGATCTGGATCTTGGCGAACTGGCCGGAGCCACCCGTCTGCTTCTTGTGGGTGTAGTCGAACTTCTCGACGACCTTCGTGAGCGTCTCGCGGTAGGCGACCTGGGGCTTGCCCACGTTCGCCTCGACCTTGAACTCGCGCTTCATGCGGTCGACGAGGATGTCGAGGTGCAGCTCGCCCATGCCCTTGATGACCGTCTGACCGGTCTCCTGGTCGAGCATGACGCGGAACGTCGGGTCTTCCTCGGCCAGCTTCTGGATAGCCGTTCCGAGCTTCTCCTGGTCGGCCTTGGTCTTCGGCTCGATCGCGACCTCGATGACGGGGTCCGGGAAGGTCATCGACTCGAGGACGATCTGCTTGTCAGGGTCGCTCAGGGTGTCACCGGTCATGGTGTCCTTGAGGCCGATGACGGCGTAGATGTGTCCAGCGGTCATCGACTCGACCGGGTTCTCCTTGTTGGCGTGCATCTGGAAGATCTTCCCGATGCGCTCCTTCTTGCCCTTCGAGGAGTTCACGACCTGCGCGCCGGACGGGACGTGTCCCGAGTAGACGCGCGTGTAGATGAGGCGACCGAAGAACGGGTGCACGGCGATCTTGAACGCGAGAGCCGCGAAGGGCTCGTCGGCGCTCGGACGACGCGTGAGCTCCTCCGACTCGTCACGCGGGTTCATGCCGATGACGGCAGGAACGTCGAGCGGCGACGGGAGGTAGTCGACGACGGCATCGAGCATCGGCTGGACGCCGCGGTTCTTGAACGCGGAGCCGCAGAGCACCGGGTACATCTCGCTCGTGACGGTGAGCTTGCGGATGGCTGCCTTGATCTCGGGAATCGAGATCTCCTCGCCGGCGAAGAAGCGCTCCATGAGCGCGTCGTCGGTCTCGGCGACGGCCTCGAGCAGCTTCGTGCGGTACTCCTCGGCGCGCTCCTTGAGGTCTTCCGGGATCTCCTGGGTCTCGTACGCAGCACCCAGGGTGGTGTCACCCTTGGAGTCGCTCGGCCAGACCTTGGCGTTCATCTCGACCAGGTCGACGACGCCGATGAAGTCGTTCTCAGCGCCGATGGGGAGCTGGATGACGAGCGGCTTCGCGCCGAGGCGGTTGATGATCGTGTCGACCGTGAAGTAGAAGTCGGCGCCGAGCTTGTCCATCTTGTTGACGAAGCAGATGCGCGGGACGTCGTACTTGTCAGCCTGACGCCAGACGGTCTCCGACTGGGGCTCAACGCCCTCCTTGCCGTCGAACACGGCGACGGCACCGTCGAGGACGCGGAGCGAACGCTCCACCTCGACGGTGAAGTCGACGTGACCAGGCGTGTCGATGATGTTGATCTGGTTCTTCTTCCAGAACGACGTCACAGCAGCGGAGGTGATCGTGATGCCACGCTCCTGCTCCTGCTCCATCCAGTCCGTCGTCGAGGCGCCGTCATGCGTCTCGCCGAGCTTGTGGTTGACACCGGTGTAGAACAGGATGCGCTCGGTGGTTGTCGTCTTGCCAGCATCGATGTGCGCCATGATGCCGATGTTGCGGACCTTGTTCAGGTCAGTAAGCACGTCCTGTGCCACGGGTGTCCTCCGAAAGGATTGAAGCGAGAGTGGTGAGGGCTACCAGCTGCTGGATTACCAGCGGTAGTGCGCGAAGGCCTTGTTCGACTCGGCCATCTTGTGCGTGTCTTCACGGCGCTTCACCGCGGCGCCGAGGCCGTTGGATGCGTCGAGGATCTCGTTCGTGAGGCGCTCGGTCATCGACTTCTCGCGACGGTTCTTCGCGTAGCTCGTGAGCCAGCGGAGAGCGAGCGTGTTGGCGCGGTGAGGCTTGACCTCGACCGGGACCTGGTAGGTCGAGCCACCGACGCGGCGCGAGCGAACCTCGAGCGTGGGGCGCACGTTGTCGAGCGCCTTCTTCAGAGTCGCGACTGCGTCGAGCTCGGACTTGGCAGCGACACCCTCGAGTGCGTCGTAGACGATGCGCTCGGCGAGGCCCTTCTTGCCATCAAGAAGGATCTTGTTGACGAGCTGGCTGACGATGGGGGCGCCGTACACGGGGTCGGCGACCACGGGGCGCTTGGGGGCTGGACCCTTACGTGGCATTACTTCTTCTCCATCTTCGCGCCGTAACGGCTGCGAGCCTGCTTGCGGTTCTTCACTGCCTGGGTGTCGAGTGCACCGCGGACGATCTTGTACCGCACACCCGGGAGGTCCTTCACACGGCCGCCACGGACGAGCACCATCGAGTGCTCCTGGAGGTTGTGGCCCTCACCTGGGATGTAGGCGGTCACCTCGGTGCCGTTCGACAGCTTGACACGGGCAACCTTGCGGAGCGCCGAGTTCGGCTTCTTAGGCGTCGTCGTGTAGACGCGGGTGCAAACCCCGCGCTGCTGAGGGTTGGCCTTCAGGGCTGGCGTCTTGGACGCCGACGCCTTGGGGCGGCGGCCCTTGCGGACCAACTGCTGAATTGTTGGCACGAATAATCTCCTTGGTTTTGTACTGCGTGATCGTGGTAAGCACGATTCCTGTGCCTACGAGGCACTGTTTGCCTCTTGATAACCGACCGGCGGTACAAAATCTCTGGTATCGCTGGTTGGTGAAGCGGTGGCAGTCGAGGCGACTGGCGTTGCTTACAGTTGCGCGTTGAGCTGCGGTTTTACACAGTTTCAACGTTCGCACGGTTTTGGGCGCGACAGGGCGCGCGCACCGAAAAATCCTACCCCGTCAGTTTTGCAGGGTCAAGCCACACCCCGATCGCGTCCGGACGGACGTGCCGTCGAGAGGAGGACGGCGATGATCACGATGATCGCGAGCGGCACGATCGCGATCCCGAACGGACTTGTGGAGAGGCCCACGGCGACCTGGCTCGGAAGCGTGGAGATCGCATCCGACGCCCCCGGCTCCGGCCGGGAGCTCGATACCGCGATGCCGGCCATGATCGCGAACGCGAGCCAGGCGAGCAGGCTGCCCGGAAGCGACAGCCAGAGCGAACCCGGCTTGCCGAGGAACCTCCTGCGGAGCGCAACCGCCGCGGAGAGCGCGACCACGGCCGTCGCGGCCGCCACCGCCAATGGCGCCACGAGGACACCGACGCCTGGCAGCTCGATGACGTCCCTGTCGAGGCCGAGGGAGACGAATCCCCACGTCGCGATGACGAGCGACGCGAACACGAGGCCGCTGACGGCACCCCACGTCCCAGCCCTCCCCCACGAGGAGCCGGGATCAGGCGGTAGCTCGGCATCGAAGCGTTCGATCATGAGCTCGCAGCCGCCTTCCTCAGGACGTGACCTCGACCTGCAGGCCGCGGACGATGCCAGCGATGTCCTTGCCGATATGCGCCGACTGTCCTGCGGTGCTCGTCCCGACAGCCGTCACGATCTCCGTGACAGGCCCACGGTGCAGGATCACCATCTTCGAGCGGACCTCGAGTCCGCCCAGCCTCTGGTCCCGCTGCGTGGACTCGACGTAGTGGGACAGCTGGGGCTGGTCGAGCGTCTCCGCGGATCGCTCCTTGCCACCCCCCTGCGTGATGCGCTGCCGGAGCACGGTGAGCGCATCCTCTTGCGAGATCGTTCCAGGCCATCGCTCGATCGTGACCAGCACGTTCGGGTTGAATCCGTTGGTCGCCACCAGGTGACGGGCGCCGAGCACCGACCCCGCCCACTGCAGCGGCTCCCAGCCGGCAGGGACCTCGAGGGACACAGCTGGGAAAGCGGGGAACTCCTCGCTCGGCAGCGTCAGCCGTCGGAGCTGCGTGCCATCGCTCACTCTGCCGCTCCGTTCGCCTCTGCGGTCTCGGCGGCGCGATCGGCCATGCGCTTCTCGTAGCTGAGCTTGGCCCTGCGGTTCGCGCGGGACACCCGGCGTCCGCGTGCCGCCGCGATGCCTCCGACCCACGTGAAGGCCTCCCGGGCCGCGATGGCCGCGACCAGAGCCGTGAGCAGGTGCTCGGAGGCGCCGAACTTCGCGATCACCTCGTCGATCCGGATGCTCGTGAGCGGCAGCCCATCCGCGAGGTGCTGCTGCAGCGCGGCACCGAAGTAGTAGCCGAGGACGACAAGCGCGGCAGCGAGGAAACCCCCGAGCACGTAGGCCCACCAGCCAGCGCGATTCACGATGAGCGCCCAGATGACTCCGAAGGCGGCGAAGACCGTCACCGGCACCGTGAAGGCCGCCGTTATGGCGAACTCCGAAGCCTCGCCGATCGGGTCGAGGCCGGTGTTGAACGCCGTGCGCAGCACAGCGAAGGCCAGCAGATACAGGGCGGCGAACACCACGGCCGCGACCAGCGCGACGAACACGGCGAACATCCGGTTCCCGCGTTTCTTCGGCTTCACGGGCGCGAGGTCGTCGCTGTCCGTGGGGGCAGAGAGACGCAGCGGGGCGAAGGTCGCGTCGTCCGTCGAGGACGTCGTGGCGACAGCTCCGGCGACGCGCCCGTCGTCGCCCTCGTCGCGCAGGCGCTCAGATGGGCCCGTGGCGTCACCCTCAGCCTCGGTCGAGGAGATGTCTGCCTCCGTGACTCCATCACCCTCAGCGAGCCCTCCTGACGTCTCTGCGGCCACCGCGGGCACAACCGGGTCCGTGGCCGAGGTGCCCTCCACGACATCGACCCGCTCGGTGACGGTGACGGCCTCGACCGTCTCGCCGTTGTCGGCGAGCTGCTCGGTCACCGTCTCCGTGACGACGACCTCCGCCTGCACGGCATCGCCGGCATCCCTCTCAGCCGCTCGTTCACTATCGAGCGCTGCTGCGGCGACAGGCGCGACGGCGTTCACCGCCGCGACGCGGGCAGCGGTGCGGTCGATCTCCAGGGTCCGGCGCGGGGCGTCGAGCTCGTCCTCGGGGGCGGTCGCCGAGCCGGCGGCGTCCACCGTGATCGCGGCGACGGATTCGGCGCCGATGGCGTCGGCAGCGAGCTCCTGTGCGGGCACGGGCTCCGTGACCGGGAAGTCGGCGGCATCATCCTCCTCGGCGACCACTCGGTCGACGACGGGAACGGAGCCGTACGAGTCGACGAGGTCCTCGCTGCCGTCGGGGCGGACGTCCGCGGAATCAGCGGCCTCGGACGGCTCCGAGATGTCATGGTCGAGATGCTGAGACGGGGCGGCGACGTCGACGTCGTCGGTCTGCTCGGGGACGGCGTGGGACTCCGCAGCAGGTGGCTCAGTGGCATCCCGATCAGGCTGGTGGCCGAGCACGGCTGCGAGCTCCTCGCGGTCCAGGCCCACCGTGGCGTTGGGGTCTGCCGCCTCGGCAGCCGTCGAGCCGTCCGCGGCCAGCGGGTCGGAGAATGCCACCGCGACGTCGTCCTGCGGGGCGAGCGCCGGATCGGTCGGTGCCTCAGCGCGCCCATCGAACGCGAGGTCGTCCGCCGCGAGCACGTCGCCAGAGCGCACGTCGCCGTCCTCGCCGATACCTCGGCTGCGCGCAAGCGCGGCCTCCAGCTGGTCCTGGGCGTCCGGAAGCTCTCGGGGCTCGCCCGTCCCTCCGCCGGCCTCCGGCCGCGGGCCGTCATCGAAGGGCTGGCGAGGCGCGCGCGTGTCGTCACTCATGAGGCCAACGTTAGGGCCGTCCGCACGCATCGGGTCGGTGACAAGCCGCAGACGCACGAACGCCCCCACCCGAGACGGGTGGGGGCGTTCGCGCTGGAGCTGCGTCGAGTCGACGCGAGCGAGTGACTAGCTGAAGTTGGATCCGCCGAAGTCGTCGCTCGAGAAGGCCTCGAAGTCCACGAAGGTGAGGTCGTTCTCGTCGAAGCTGCCCTCATCGGCACCGAACGGGTACCGCTCGGCGCGAGCCTCGTCGGTCGGCTCGACCGACATCTCGCGGTACTTGGTGAGACCAGTACCGGCCGGGATGAGGCGTCCGATGATGACGTTCTCCTTCAGGCCGACCAGCGGGTCGGTCGTCGCTTCCATGGCGGCCTGCGTGAGCACGCGGGTCGTCTCCTGGAACGAAGCCGCCGAGAGCCACGACTCGGTCGCAAGCGACGCCTTCGTGATTCCCATGACTTCCTGACGGCCGGTCGCGGGCTTGCGGCCAGACATGACGGCTGCGCGGTTGATGGAAGCGAAGCGCTGTCCATCAGCGAGCTCACCCGGCAGCATGTCGGTCTCGCCGTGGTCGATGACCGTGATCTTCCGGAGCATCTGACGAACGATGACCTCGATGTGCTTGTCGTGAATCGGCACACCCTGCGAACGGTAGACGCCCTGCACACCGCTGACGAGGTACTTCTGCACCTCGCGAGCACCCTTGACGCGCAGCACGTCCTTCGGGTCGATGGGACCCTCGTGCAGCTGCTGGCCGTGCTCGACGTGCTGGCCATCCTCGACGAGGAGCTCAGCGCGCTTCAGCACCGGGTAGATGTGCGGCTCGTCGCCGTTGTCCGGGATGAGGACGATCTTGCGCGACTTGTCGGTGTCCTGGATCTCGATGCGACCAGCGGCCTCGGCGAGCGGCGATGCGCCCTTCGGGGTGCGGGCCTCGAAGAGCTCCTGGACACGCGGCAGACCCTGCGTGATGTCACCGGCGCTCGACACACCACCGGAGTGGAAGGTACGCATCGTGAGCTGGGTGCCCGGCTCGCCGATGGACTGTGCCGCGATGATGCCGACCGCCTCGCCGATGTCGACGAGGTTGCCCGTGGCGAGCGAGCGGCCGTAGCACGCCGCGCAGACGCCGACGCTGGACTCGCACGTGAGGACAGAGCGGATCTTGACCTCGGTGATGCCCGCATCCATGAGCTGGTCGATGACGACGTCGCCCATGTCGGTGCCTGCAGCTGCGACGACGTTGCCGTCGGCGTCGACTGCGTCGACCGAGATGCTGCGGGCGTAGACCGCGTTCTCCACGTTGTCGTCGACGACGATCTCGCCGCCATCGGTGATGTGGGCGATCTGGATGTCGAGACCACGTGCGGTGCCGCAGTCGTCCTCACGGATGATGACGTCCTGCGAGACGTCGACGAGTCGACGCGTCAGGTAGCCGGAGTCGGCCGTACGGAGAGCCGTGTCGGCCAGACCCTTACGGGCACCGTGGGTCGAGATGAAGTACTCGGCAACCGTCAGGCCCTCGCGGTACGAGTGCACGATCGGGCGAGGAATGGTCTCACCCTTCGGGTTGGCGACCAGGCCACGCATACCGGCGATCTGGCGAACCTGCAGCCAGTTTCCGTTTGCACCTGCCGTGACCATGCGGTGGATGGAGTTGGTCGACGGGAAGGCCGCCTGCATCTCGTCGGCGACGAGCGCGGTCGCAGCTTCCCACTTCTTGATGACCTCTTCGCGGTACTCCTGCTCGGAGATCGCGCCCATGACCTGCCACTCGTTGCGCAGCTCGGCGACCTCAGCCTCGGTGCGCTCGACGATCTCGCGCTTCGAATCGGGCGTCACGAGGTCGCTCAGCGCGATCGAGATGCCCGAGCGGGTCGCCCAGTAGAAGCCGGAGTCCTTGATGCGGTCGAGGGTCTCTGCGACCTCGTCCTTCGAGTACCGCTCCGCGAGGTAGTTGACGACACCGGACAGACGTCCCTTGGTCATCGTGTCCTCGACGTAGGGGTAGTCGGAAGGAAGCAGCTCGTTGAAGCGAGCACGGCCGAGCGTCGTCTCGACGAGTGCGGTCTCTCCCTGCACGTAGCCCTCTGGAGCCTTGCCCTCTTCGAACGTGATGCCCGTGAGGCGGAGCCTGATGGGCGCGTTCAGGTCGAGCGAGCCCTGGTCGAACGCCATGATCGCCTCGGCCGTGGACGAGAAGACTCGTCCAGCACCCTCGACATCGTCCTGCAGCGTCGTCAGGTGGTACAGACCCGCGACCATGTCCTGCGAAGGCAGGGTGACGGGGCGGCCATCCGACGGCTTGAGGATGTTGTTCGACGCGAGCATGAGCACGCGGGCCTCGGCCTGAGCCTCGACCGACAGGGGCAGGTGGACTGCCATCTGGTCACCGTCGAAGTCGGCGTTGAACGCCGCGCAGACGAGCGGGTGCAGCTGGATCGCCTTGCCCTCGACGAGGAGCGGCTCGAACGCCTGGATGCCCAGACGGTGCAGCGTCGGTGCGCGGTTGAGCAGCACGGGACGCTCGCGGATGACCTCTTCGAGGACGTCCCACACCTCGGGCTTCGCGCGCTCGACGGCGCGCTTGGCTGCCTTGATGTTGGAAGCGTGCTGCAGGTCGATCAGGCGCTTGATGACGTACGGCTTGAACAGCTCGAGCGCCATCTGCTTCGGGAGACCGCACTGGTGCATGCGCAGCTGCGGGCCCACGATGATGACCGAACGGCCCGAGTAGTCGACGCGCTTTCCGAGGAGGTTCTGGCGGAAGCGGCCCTGCTTGCCCTTCAGCATGTCGCTGAGGGACTTGAGAGCGCGGTTGCCGGTTCCCGTGACGGGGCGGCCACGACGACCGTTGTCGAACAGCGCGTCGACCGACTCCTGGAGCATGCGCTTCTCGTTGTTCACGATGATCTCGGGAGCACCGAGGTCGAGCAGGCGGCGGAGGCGGTTGTTGCGGTTGATCACACGACGGTAGAGGTCGTTGAGGTCGCTCGTTGCGAAGCGGCCACCGTCGAGCTGCACCATGGGGCGGAGCTCCGGCGGGATGACCGGGACGACGTCGAGGACCATCGCGGCGGGGCTGTTGCCCGTCGCGAGGAACGACGAGACGACCTTGAGTCGCTTGATGGCACGGATCTTCTTCTGGCCCTTGCCCTCGGCGATCTGCGTGCGCAGGAGCTCGCCTTCGGCCTTGAGGTCGAAGTTCTGCAGGCGCTTCTGGATCGACTCCGCGCCCATGAAGGCCTCGAAGTAGTCGCCGTAGCGGTCGACGAGCTCGTGGAAGTCGGTGTCCTCGGGCTTGAGCTCACCGACCTTCAGGTTCTTGAACGACTCGAAGACGCGCTCGACGCGGGTGATATCCTCGTCGAACCCCTTGCGGAGCTGACCCATCTCCTTCTCGCCGGCGTCCTTCGTCTTGCGAAGCTGGTCTGCCTTGGCGCCCTCTGCCTCGAGAGCACCGAGCTCCTCCTCGAGCCGCAGCATGCGAGCCGCGATGGCCGCATCCTTCTGGTCGTTGAGGCTCTTGAGCTCAAGACGCATCTCGCTCTCGAGACCGCTGAGGTCGTCGCGACGCCCCTCGGTGTCGACGGAGATGACCATGTACGCGGCGAAGTAGATGACCTTCTCGAGGTCCTTCGGCGCCATGTCGAGGAGGTATCCGAGACGGCTCGGAACGCCCTTGAAGTACCAGATGTGCGTGACGGGCGCTGCGAGCTCGATGTGGCCCATGCGCTCGCGGCGCACAGCCGACTTCGTGACCTCGACGCCGCACCGCTCACAGACGATGCCCTTGAAGCGCACGCGCTTGTACTTGCCGCAGGCGCACTCCCAGTCACGGGAAGGTCCGAAGATCTGTTCGCCGAACAGGCCGTCCTTCTCGGGCTTGAGCGTGCGGTAGTTGATGGTCTCGGGCTTCTTGACCTCGCCGTACGACCACTTGCGAATGTCATCTGCCGTGGCTAGGCCGATGCGCAGTTCATCAAACTTGGTTGCATCCAACAATGCTGTTGTCTCCTTGTGAAGAATGAGTCTTCGTCGTGTCGGGGAGGCTTAGATCTCGTCGACGGACGAGGACTCGAAGCGGCTGGAGATGTTGATGCCGAGTTCTTCGGCGGCCCGGTAGGCCTCGTCGTCGTTGTCGCGGAGGCTCAGTGCTGTTCCGTCTGCCGAGAGGACCTCGACGTTCAGGCACAGCGACTGCATCTCCTTGAGGAGAACCTTGAAGGACTCGGGGATACCCGGCTCCTGGATGTTCTCGCCCTTGACGATGGCCTCGTAGGCCTTGACGCGTCCGACGATGTCGTCGGACTTGATGGTGAGGAGCTCCTGGAGCGTGTACGCGGCACCGTATGCGTACAGCGCCCACACCTCCATCTCACCGAAGCGCTGTCCACCGAACTGCGCCTTACCACCGAGTGGCTGCTGCGTGATCATCGAGTACGGACCCGTCGAACGCGCGTGGATCTTGTCATCCACGAGGTGGTGCAGCTTCAGGATGTACATGTAGCCGACGGAGATCGGGTCCGGGAAGGGCTCTCCGGAGCGGCCGTCGAACAGGACGGTCTTTCCGGTCGAGTTGATGAGGCGGTCGCCGTCGCGCGTCTTGAGCGTCGAGTCGAGGAGGCCCGTGAGCTCTTCCTCGGTCGCGCCGTCGAAGACCGGGGTTGCGAGCTTGACGCCCGGCGTTCCCTCGTAGGCCTCGGGAACGAGGTTCTTCGCCCACTCGGGCTCGCCCTCGATCTTCCAGCCGGTCTTCGCGACCCAGCCGAGGTGCGTCTCGAGCACCTGACCGAAGTTCATGCGCTTCGGGATGCCGAGCGGGTTGAGCACGATGTCGAGCGGAGTTCCATCGGCGAGGAACGGCATGTCCTCTTCCGGCAGGATCTTCGCGATGACGCCCTTGTTGCCGTGGCGGCCAGCGAGCTTGTCGCCCTCGGTGATCTTGCGCTCCTGGGCGATGTACACGACAACGCGCTGGTTGACGCCCGAGCCGAGCTCGTCGTCGCCCTCCTCGGAGTCGAAGACCTTCACCTGGATGATCGTGCCGGCTTCACCGTGAGGAACCTTGAGCGAGGTGTCGCGCACTTCGCGGCTCTTCTCGTTGAAGATCGCGCGGAGGAGTCGCTCTTCTGCGCTGAGCTCGGTCTCGCCCTTCGGCGTGACCTTGCCGACGAGGATGTCGCCAGGCTGGACCTCTGCACCGATGCGGATGATGCCGCGCTCGTCGAGGTCCTTCAGGAGCTCGGGCGAGACGTTGGGCAGGTCGCGGGTGATCTCTTCCTTGCCGAGCTTGGTGTCGCGAGCGTCGACCTCGTACTCCTCGATGTGGATCGAGGAGAGCGTGTCGTTCTTCACCAGGTTCTGGCTGAGGATCATGGCGTCCTCGAAGTTGTGGCCTTCCCACGGCATGAAGCCGACGAGGAGGTTCTTGCCGAGCGCGAGCTCGCCGTTCTCCGTCGCGGGTCCATCCGCGATGACCATTCCCTCTTCGACGCGCTCGCCGGCCGAGACGACAACACGGTGGTTGTAGCAGGTGCCGTGGTTCGAGCGGTCGAACTTGCGGAGGAAGTAGGACTCGGTTCCACCCTCGTCGAGCTGCAGGACGACGTGGTCGGCCGAGACCGACTGCACGACACCTGCGCGGTTCGCCGTGATGACGTCACCGGCGTCGATGGCCGCGAAGCCCTCCATACCGGTTCCGACGACAGGGCTCTCGCTGCGAACGAGCGGGACGGCCTGACGCTGCATGTTGGCGCCCATGAGGGCGCGGTTCGCGTCGTCGTGCTCGAGGAACGGGATGAGGCTCGTCGCGACCGACACCATCTGGCGCGGCGAGACGTCCATGTAGTTGACCTCGCCGGCTGGGACGAGCTCGACCTCGCCGCCCTTGCGTCGGACGAGAACCTCGTCCTCGACGAAGTGGCCGTCTGCCCCGATGGGAGCGTTGGCCTGCGCGACGACGTACTCGTCTTCCTCGGACGCGGTCAGGTAGTCGACCTGCTCCGTGACCTTGGTCTCGACGACACGGCGGTACGGCGTCTCGATGAAGCCGAACGCGTTGATGCGCGCGAACGTCGCCAGCGAGCCGATGAGGCCGATGTTCGGGCCTTCAGGCGTCTCGATGGGGCACATGCGTCCGTAGTGGGACGGGTGGACGTCACGGACCTCGACGCCGGCACGCTCACGGGAGAGACCGCCGGGCCCGAGGGCCGAGAGGCGACGCTTGTGCGTGAGACCCGCGAGCGGGTTGTTCTGGTCCATGAACTGCGAGAGCTGGGACGTTCCGAAGAACTCCTTGATCGCAGCAACGACGGGGCGCACGTTGATCAGGGTCTGCGGCGTGATCGCCTCGATCTCCTGCGTCGTCATGCGCTCGCGGACGACGCGCTCCATGCGGCTGAGGCCCGTGCGGACCTGCGACTGGATGAGCTCGCCGACGGCGCGGATGCGACGGTTGCCGAAGTGGTCGATGTCGTCGACGTCGAGGCGGATGTCTGCCGGCTCGCCGCCGCGCTTGCCATCGAACTTCTCGTCACCGGCGTGCAGCGCGACGAGGTACTTGATCGTCGAGACGATGTCCTCGACGGTCAGGACCGACTCGCTGATCGCGGACTCGATGCCGAGCTTGCGGTTGATCTTGTAGCGACCGACCTTCGCGAGGTCGTAGCGCTTCGAGTTGAAGTAGAAGTTGTCGAGGAGCGCACGCGCGGCTTCCGTCGCGACCTGCTCGCCCGGACGCAGCTTGCGGTAGATGTCCTTGAGGGCATCTTCCTTGGTGCGGATGTCGTCCTTCTCGAGCGTGAGCTCGATGGACTCGTATCCGGCGAACTGCTCGCGGATCTCCTCCGTCGTGAGGCCGAGGGCCTTCATGAAGACGGTGACCGACTGCTTGCGCTTGCGGTCGATGCGAACGGCGACCTGGTCGCGCTTGTCGATCTCGAACTCGAGCCAGGCTCCGCGGCTCGGGATGATGCGGGCCGAGAAGACGTCCTTGTCGCTGGTCTTCTCGGGGGTGCGCTCGAAGTAGACGCCCGGGCTGCGGACGAGCTGCGAGACGACGACACGCTCGGTGCCGTTGATGATGAACGTTCCCTTGCTCGTCATGAGCGGGAAGTCGCCCATGAAGACCGTCTGGGTCTTGATCTCGAGCGTCTGGTGGTTCATGAACTCGGCCTCGACGTACAGAGGCGCGGAGTACGTCTTGCCGCGCTCCTTGCATTCCTCGAGGGAGTACTTCTCGGGCTCGAGGTACGGATTGGTGAAGCTCAGCTGCATCGTCTCGCCGAGGTCCTCGATGGGAGAGATCTCTTCGAAGATCTCGTCGAGGCCCGAACGGAGAGCGACGTCGGTGCGGCCTTCAGCCTGCGCCTGAGCGAGGCGCTGCTTCCAGGCGTCGTTGCCGACGAGCCAGTCGAAGGATTCGGTTTGCAGGGCGAGAAGATCTGGGACATCGAGTGTGTCGCTGATCTTCGCGAATGAGAGTCGGCGTGCATTCCGACCGGTCGTAGGCGTCGGAGATGCGTTGCGCGCAGCAGCCAAGGAAGTTCCCTCCACGATCCCGCGGATTCCGCGAGATGCCAGTAGTGTCGTCGGTGAGGTTCCGCCACGTTTCACGATGTACAAGGCGTGCCCATCGCCAACGGACGCAGTCGATGAAGACTCGCGAAGAAGTTGGTGAGAGAAGCACTGCCAGGCCGACCGCAATATGAAGGCATGGTGAGACGAAGCGCAAACATCGAGTGTATGCGCCGTTTGGTGGTATGTCTACCCCGACCTTGCCTCAATCTGGATTCTCAGGTATAACGCGGTCCCCCACGGCGTTCGATCTCCGCTGGCCTCACCCCGCTGAGACAGGCAAGGCTCCGCTCAGCAAGGGGACCCTGGCCTTATCAGAAAGGTGCCGCACAGTCCAGTGTCGGCTTGAGTACCGGCCTCTCCGGCTCCTACCGTGGGAGCAACCCAACATCGGAGGCACACCATGACACTGCTCGATCTCCCCAACGTCAGCACCTGTTCAGTTGCCGGCTGCTCGTTCAACCACGACGGCTGCCACGCTCCCGCGGTGACCATCGACGGCCACGAGGGCTGCGCCACGTTCATCCCGCTGGACCGCAAGGGCGGCCTCGACAAGGTCATCGCCGGCGTCGGCGCCTGCCAGTCGACCGACTGCCGCTTCAACAAGGACCTCACCTGCACCGCTCCTGCGATCCGCGTGGGCGCGCAGGGCAGCGATGCCGCCGACTGCCTCACCTACGAAGCCGCCTGACCGCGCCATAGTTCACCTCGAAGCGCCGACCTCCGCACGGAGGCCGGCGCTTCGGCGTTCTCCTGCCGTTCAGGTGCCAGCTACCGCTACGGCACCCGCTCCCGCTTCCATGGGCGAGGCGCTGTCGCTCGCCCCGAGCGCACTTCGCTTCATTCCCGAGCGCAGAGGAGCGCGTGCGTGCAAGCACAACGAATCACCCTGGCGGCCTTCGTCGCCGCCATCATCGGCGGAGGTGCGGCCCTGGCAGTTCCCATGTCGGCGAACGCGGCCACCACCCCCGCACCTCACCCGACCGGCGTCGTCATCAACGAGGTCGAATCCTCCGGTGGCGAGCCGGGCGACTGGGTCGAGCTCTTCAACCCGGGCATCGGCGCCATCGACCTGAGCGGCTACGTCTTCACCGACAACTCCCCCGAGGACGCCACGCACCGCTACACGCTGGCGGACGGCACGACCCTGCAGCCCGGCGACTACCTCGTCATCGACGAGGCCGACTTCGCCTTCGGCCTGGGCGGTGGCGACAGCGCCATGCTCTTCGCGCCGGACGGGACCACGCTCGTGGACGAGCACACCTGGACCCAGCACGCGGCGACCAGCTACGGCCGCTCCCCGAACGGCACCGGCGCCTTCACGGAGACCTCGGAGCCCACCAAGGGAACCGAGAACCTCTTCGCCGGCGTCGACCCCACCTCCCCCGTGGTCATCAACGAGGTCGAGTCGAACGGCGGCACCCCCGGAGACTGGGTCGAGGTCTACAACCGCAGCGCGGAGACGGTGGACATCTCCGGCTGGACGATCGTGGACGACAACGCGGACCACACGCCTGCGCCCGCTCCCGCATCCACCGTGCTCGCGCCCGGCGAGTTCTACGTCTACGAGGAGAGCAGCCTCGGCTTCGGGCTGGGCAGCGGGGACAGCGCCACGCTCGCCGACTCCGCCGGGACGATCCTCGACTCGACCACCTGGATCGACCACGCCGATGTCAGCTGGGCCCGCTGCGCCGACGGCGACGGCGACTTCCGCGCGACGACGGCATCGACCAAGGGCGCACTGAACACATGCTCCGACGTGCCCGTCGAGACGCCAGCTCCCACGGCTCCCGCGCCCGAGCCCTGGACGGGCTCCCCCGAGGTGGCTCCCATCGCGAGCGACGTCATGCTCGGCGAGGACATGTCCGGCCTCGAGTACCAGTACTCCGCAGAAGGCAGCACGCTCTGGGCTGTCGACAACGGCACGGGCGGACTGTACCGCTTCGACGTCGCGGTCGACGGCGGCGTCACCCCGGCGGCCGGCTGGGAGGAGCCCAAGCGGTTTCGCTTCCAGGCGGATGCGGGCAACCCCGCTGCTGCGGGCCCGGACGCCGAGGGCGTGACGGTCTCGGCCGCGCACCCCGAGTCGGTCTACATCGGCTCGGAGCGCGACAACTCGGACAAGGCGACGAACGAGAACACGATCCTCAAGGTCGACCTCGTCGACGCGAGCGGTCCCGACGTGGTCGCGGCCGTCGAGTGGGACCTCACCTCCAGCCTGCCGCAGGTCGGTGCCAACACGGGCATCGAGGCCATCGAGTGGGTCGCGGACAGCGAGCTGGAGGGGCGCCTGCTCGATGAGCGCACGGGAGCGCCATACGACGCCGCGAACTACCCGGGCGCCGACGGCCTGTTCTTCGTCGCCGTCGAGGAGACCGCCGGGGTGTACGCCTACGCGCTCTTCGATGACGGGGCCGCCGCCCGCGTCGCGACGCTCGAGTCGGGCCTGGGCGGCGTCATGGCCCTCGACTACGACGAGTCGACGCAGACCCTGTGGGGCATGTGCGACAACGGGTGCGGCGGAACGAGCGCGCTCTTCCAGTTCGGTGCGGCAGACGGCTCCGCCGGCTACTCCGTGACGCACGTCGCACGCCCGGCCGACCTGCCGGACACCAACAACGAGGGCTTCGCGATCGCTGCGAACGAGACCTGCCTCGACGGCACCCGTGCTGCGTACTGGCTCGAGGACGGGGTGCAGTCGGACGCCCTCAAGCGGGGCGCCCTCGCGTGCGCCCCGCTCGCGACGCCCGACCCCACGGAGACTGCCGGCCCCACGGAGACGCCCGTCGCCACGGAGGCCCCGAGCACCACGACGACGCCAGGCACGGCCACGGGCTCGGACGGCGCTTCGACCGGCGGAAGCGGCGCGACGGGCCAGGAAGGTGGCACGACGCTCGCGACGACGGGCGCAGAGGATCTCGTCATCGTATCGCTGACCGCCCTCGCGGCACTCGCGCTCGGAGCCCTGGCGCTCGCACGTCGCCGCGGGGTGTAGCGGCGGCGGCTCGGCGAGCACCGCATTCGTCGCAGTGAGGGCAGTGGGGGCAGTGGCATTCGTGCCGCTGCCCCCACTGCTCTCGCGACGCTCGCTGCCACGCTCACCGCCAGGAACGCGCGTGCGCAGACACGGCCGCGGATGCGGGGAGTACTCCCCCGCATGCACGCCGGATGGTCCTGTTCCGTTAGCGTGTCTTCCAGCAGATCGGCTCCGTCGGGTCGCGAGGAAGCGACCCGCTGGCCTCGGACGCGCCAAGCCCCGCATCGAAGGAGACCCCCGTGAAGAAGCTCATGCGCTCGTCGGCGCTCGCGCTCACCGCCCTCTTCCTCCTCTCGGGATGCGCCCTCGTCAACCAGGCGACGGGCGGCCAGTCCCCTGAGGTCGAGGCGACCTCCACCTCCTCGGCGGAGACGACACCCTCGGGACCAGGCGAGCCACCGTCGGCCACATCCTCCGGCTCCGCGGCCTTCGCCGTCACCTACTCGTGCAGGATGGCCGACTCACGGAGCTTCACCGAAGCACCCTCCGATCTCGCGGAGATCTGGGCGCTCGGCGATGACGTGACGCGCTGCACAGGCAAGTCCAACGGTGGGACGACCTTCACGGAGACCGAGCAGAAGGCGCTCGATGCCCTCGGGCAGGCCGCCACCGATGACGCCAAGGAGGAGGCGGGCGCCGACGACGTCCGTCTTGCGGACGTCTACGCGCTCTGCGCGACCCCCGGCTTCTACTTCGCGGTCTCGCCAGGCATCTCCAACGATGAGCAGGCATCGCAGATCGCGGCCGCGCTCATCCTGTGCCCAGATCACCCTGATGCAGACCCGACCAAGACCTCGCTCAGCACCTATGAGGCGAACGTGAAGGCAGGCATCGACGGC
Source organism: Pseudoclavibacter sp. RFBJ3 (assembly GCF_002931375.1). Lineage (NCBI taxonomy): Bacteria > Bacillati > Actinomycetota > Actinomycetes > Micrococcales > Microbacteriaceae > Pseudoclavibacter > Pseudoclavibacter sp. RFBJ3. The sequence continues at coordinate 366,901 of NZ_PSXZ01000009.1, forward strand.
ACGCGATTCAACGATGGCGTCTGGAAGGTCGGCAGCGACATCAAGCCGGGCACGTACAAGCCGGAGATGCCGAGCGACACCTGCCGCTGGTTCCGCTACGACGCCAAGGGCGAGTGGATCGAGTCGTCCTACGACAAGCCCCAGGCAGAGATCGTCGTGACGATCGACGCGAGCGACAGCACCTTCGAGTCCCGCAACTGCGGATACTGGCGAGCATCCTGACCCTCGGCTCCATCACGAAAGGCGTGCCCCCTCGAGAAGCTCTCGAGGGGGCACGCCTGTCTCTGCGGGTCAGTGGCTAGTGGCCGACGCCCACGGGTGCCGGGTCGGTGTCCACGGCGTTCGCCTCGACGGCGGCGCGGATTCGCGCACCCGTCTCGGCGTCGATGTTCGTCCAATACTGGAAGGCGTTCGAGCGGACGGGCTCGACAACCGTCTCGAGGGCTCCCGCCACGGTCTCCACGAGGCGGTCACGCTGCTCCGGCGAGTAGACCTCGCGGATGAGCGTGCCGGCCTGCGAGAAGTCGTCGTCGTCCTGCCGGAGCGTGTACGCGCTGCGCACGAGATCGCCGTCGGTCTCCCACGAGTTCTCGACCGGGCCCGTCTGGTCCGCGTAGGGGCGACCGAACGAGTTCGGCGCGTAGACGGGAGCCGCACCGGAGTGCGACACCGTCATGTTGCCGTCGAACGTGTACGAGTTCGTCGCGTTCTTCGGCCGGTTCACGTCGAGCTGCTGGTAGTTGGTGCCGATGCGCGCGCGCTGGGCATCCGGGTACGCGAACACGCGGCCGAGGAGCATCTTGTCCGGCGAGATGCCGGTTCCCGGCACCTGGTTCGACGGGGAGAACGCAGCCTGCTCGATCTGCGCGAAGAAGTTCTCCGGGTTGCGGTTCAACTCGAGCGTTCCGACCGGGATGAGCGGGTAGTCGGCGTGCGGCCACACCTTCGTCAGGTCGAAGGGGTTGATGCGATACGTCTTCGCTTCCTCGAAGGGCATGACCTGCACGCTCAGCTTCCAGCGTGGGAAGTCCTTGCGGCCGATCGCGTCGAAGAGGTCGCGGCGGTGGAACTCGGCGTCCGAGCCGGCGAGCTTCTCCGCCTCATCGTTCGAGAGCACCTCGACGCCCTGCTCGGAGATGAAGTGGTACTTCACCCAGAAGCGCTCGCCTGCCGCGTTGATCCACGCGTAGGTGTGCGAGCCGTAGCCGTTCATGTGCCGCCAGGACTGCGGGAGTCCGCGGTCGCCCATGAGGTAGGTCACCTGGTGGGCGGTCTCCGGGTTGAGGGTCCAGAAGTCCCACTGCATGCTGTTGTCGCGGAGTCCGGAGTCAGGGAGGCGCTTCTGCGAGCGGATGAAGTGCGGGAACTTCATCGGGTCGCGGAGGAAGAAGACCGGCGTGTTGTTGCCGACGATGTCGAGGTTGCCCTCACTCGTGTAGAAGCGAAGCGAGAAGCCACGAACGTCGCGCCACGTGTCAGGGGAGCCCTGCTCGCCGGCGACGGTCGAGAAGCGGAGGAGCGTCTCGCTCTCGGCGCCCTGCTGGAAGACGGCGGCACGCGTGTACTGCGACACGTCTTCCGTCGCCGTGAACGTGCCGAACGCGCCGGCACCCTTGGCGTGCGGGTTGCGCTCCGGGGTGCGCTCGCGGTTGAAGCTCGCGAGCGTCTCGACGAGGCGCACGTCGTGGAGCATCAGGGGGCCGTCTGCTCCGGCGCTGAGGGAGTTGCGGTCGCTCTCGGTGGGCGAGCCGTTGGTCTCGGTCGATGGGACTGTCGGGTCGATGTACTCAGTCATAAACGCTCCTTGTCGGATTCATCTGGGCTGTGGACTGGGAAGGGGATCTGGGGTCAGGGCGTCGCGCAGTCGGCGCAGACACCCCGATACACGACTTCCGCCGTGTGCACCGCGAAGCCACTCGGCGAGGCCGGAACGAGGCACGGCGCCTCGCCGACGGCGCAGTCGATGTCCTCGATGCGGCCGCATTCGTCGCAGACGGCATGGTGGTGGTTGTCGCCGATACGGGTCTCGAACCGGGCCGCGGTGCGCGGCGCGTCGAAGCGGCGCACGAGGCCGGTGCGGCCGAGGTCGTCGAGGATTCCGTAGACGGCCTGCAGGGTGAGCGAGCCGAGCTCGGCGCGCTGGGGGGTCGCCGCGGCGAAGATTCGCTCCGCGGACGAGTGCGGGCTGGCGTCGAGCAGCTCGAGCACCGCGACCCGCTGACGGGTGACACGAAGACCGGCCCGGCGCAGCGAGGTCCGCCAGAACGCGGCGTCCCGCCGCTCTCTGCTCGCGTGCTCGATGCTGGTGGTCATGAGACCATCGTGGCCGTTCTTTTGAATGATTCCAAACAAGGTCACCCTTGCTCGAAATCCGCGTGTCTCTGCTTGACTTGCCAGGTGTCGCCAGCCAGCAGCAAGACCCCAAGCAGTGCAATCCCCGCGACGAGCGTGACGCTCGACTCCGGAGCTCAGGCGCGGTTCTCGCGCGACGGAGAGGAATGGACTCTCATCGTCGACGGCACCCCGCAGTCCGCGGTCAACCCGCTCGACCCCAGGGAGCTCTCCTTCGGCTACATCCGGCACATGGGCTACGTCCTCGACCTCGCGTTCCCCGAGGCAGAGGCGATCACCGCCCTCCACCTCGGCGCCGGAGCACTCACGATCCCGCGCTACGTCGACGCCACGCGGCCGCGCTCGAGGCAGCAGGTCGTCGAGCTCGAGCGGTCCCTGGTCGACTTCGTGCGCGAGGTCGTTCCGCTTCCCGCCGGCGCGAGCATCCGCATCCGCTACGGGGATGCACGAGAGCAGCTCGGCAGACTCCCCCGGGGGCTCCTCGGCTCGGTCGATGCGATCGTCGTCGACATCTTCTCCGGCGCACAGACGCCGGCGCATGTGACGAGCGTCGAGTTCTTCGCCGAACTCGAGCCGTTCCTGCGCCCGGACGGCATCGTGCTCGTCAACATCGCCGACGGCCACGATCTCGCCTTCGCGCGGGCCGAGGTCGCGACCCTGATCGAGGTATTCGGCGAGGTCGCGCTCGTCGGCGACCCTGCAATGCTGAAGGGCCGCCGCTTCGGGAACATCGCCGCGGTCGCCTCCCGCTCGCCGGAAGCGCTCTCGCTGCCCGGCCTCGAGAGGCGCGTCGCATCTGGCTTCCCGCCAGCCGTCGTCGTGCGCGGGAAAGCGGTTCGCGAGTTCGTGCGCGGCACGGAGGCCGCGCGCGATGCCTCCGCGACGGCGTCTCCACTGCCCGGGAAGAGCGTCTTCCGCGAGCGCAGGCAGGGCGGCTGGTAGTCGGGAGCAGAAGGCCGACCGACCGGCTCTCCACAACGCGGCGAGGGATGCGCCCATTCCGTCACGGCTGCGGCTAACCTGCTGGGGTGTCAGACGCTCCCATCATCCTCGGCTACGACCCGGAGACCCTCCGCGAGCGCATCGACATCGACGCCGCGGAGGCTCGCCTGGCGGAGATCGCCGTGCTTCGGTCCCTCTCCGCGCTCAACGAGAAGGTCGCGCTGCTGCGCATGCTCGGTCGGCTCGACGAGGCGTTCGACACCGCACAGACCGCCTACCGGCAGTCCCGGTTCACGGGAGCCCGCGAGGATGCCCTCGCCGCTCGCATCCGCAAGGCTCAGGTCCAGCAGTTCCAGGGCAAGCACGACGTCGCGCTGCAGGACCTGAACAACTGCGTCGACGAGGCCCTCACCCACGAATGGGACGAGCTCGCGGCCTTCGCCCTGCAGCATCGAGGCAAAGTGCGCTTCGAGCAGCGCGAGTACACCGACGCGCTCGTCGACTTCGAGCGCGCGCACGAGCTTCGCCTTGCGAGGGGCGTCGCGGCCGACCAGCTGCAGTCCTCGAAGTTCGCGATCCGCGTCACCCGCGCGATCCTCGAGGGCGACGAGGAGCCCTCCTCGGAGCTGAGCGAGCCGATCACCTCGATCGACTCCTAGGGGCGGGGCCCGTGGCCGACCTGGCCAAGGTGCGAGTCTGGGCGGAAGCGCTCATCCGCATGCACCTCGACGAGAGCTGGAGCTTCGGCTTCGATCACGCGAAGAAGCGCGCTGGCGCCTGCAACTTCCGAGACAGGCGCATCACCGTCTCCCGCTACCTCTCGGCCCGCTACGACGACGACACGGTGCACCAGACGCTGCTGCACGAGGTCGCCCACGCCGTCGCCGGGCACAAGGCGGGGCACGGCCCCGAATGGAAGCGCATCGCCGACGAGCTCGGCTACGTCGGCGGTCGCACGCACGACGGCGAAGTGGCGACCGAGTTCGCGAAGTGGGTCGGGGTCTGCCCCAATGGGCACGAGGTCCTGAGGTTCCGCCGCCCGACGCGCGGCAGGCTCGTCTCCTGCCTCCGGTGCGCACCTTCCTTCGACCGGCGGTACCTCATCCAGTGGCGGGAGCGCTCGGAGGCCGAGCGACGGGGCTGAATCCCGGGGCTGAACCCCGGTGCGGAGATGTGCGCGCTGGCGGGCAGGCCAGGCAGCACGGAGGCTCGCTCACTAGCGTTGCTTCCCCAGCCCTCCACTCCCGCACGGAGGGGCCCTCCACTCCCCGAGGAGGAACGTGCTCGATCCCTGGTGGAACTTCGCCCTCTCGATTGCCGTCGCCGTCGTCGCGGCCGTCACGCTCACCGCGCTCGTCGCGCTCATCATCCGCCTCGTCGCGAAGCGCCTTCGCTGGCCGGAGCCGCTCGTGCGACACACGCGGCGCCCCTTCCGCGTCGTCGTGCTCATCATCGCGCTCTGGGCCGCAGTCGCCGTCGCCTTCCCGTCCGACGGTGACGGGTCCTGGCGCGACCTCATCTACCACGCGCTCACGATCTTCATCATCGCCGCCGGCGCCTGGCTCATGGCGGGACTCGTCGCCTTCTCGACGGACATCACGCTGGGTCGCAACCGCATCGACGTGGCGGACAACCGCGTGGCCCGGCGCATCCGCACGCAGACCCTCATCCTCCGGCGGCTCGCAGTCGCGGTGATCATCGTCATCGCGCTGGGCGCGATCCTCCTCACGTTCCCTGCGGTGCGGACCGTCGGGGCGAGCCTCCTCGCCTCAGCTGGCATCGCCTCCGTGGTCGCAGGCCTCGCCGCCCAGTCGGTCCTCGCGAACATCTTCGCGGGCCTCCAGCTCGTGTTCAGCGAGGCGCTGCGCGTGGACGACGTCGTCGTGGTCGAAGACGAGTGGGGGCGCATCGGAGAGATCACGCTGAGCTACGTCGTCGTCGATCTGTGGGACGACCGCCGCCTCGTGCTGCCGTGCACCTACTTCACGACCCAGCCCTTCCAGAACTGGACCAGGCAGGGCAGCGAGCTCCTCGGCTCCGTGGAGCTCGACGTCGACTGGCGCGTCTCCCCGGCGCTCATGCGCGAGCGCCTCGCCGAGGTGCTCACGCAGACCGACCTCTGGGATGGGCGGGCGCAGGTCCTCCAGGTGACCGAGGCGACGGGCGGGCTCGTCCGCATCCGCATCCTCGTCACCGCGGTGGATGCGCCCACCCTCTTCGACCTGCGCTGCTTCGTGCGCGAGGCCATGGTGACGTGGATGCAGCGCACCATGCCGTCGGCGCTGCCCGTGCAGCGTGTGCTCATCACCGAGTCGGCAGGTCCGGGCGATGCCGCATCGCGGGCATCGCAGGCGGAGGACACCAGAAACGACGACGACAGCGCCGGCGGGTCCGGGCTCTTCACCGGGAGCGTCCAGGCGCAGGAACGGGCATCGGTGTTCACGAACGCCATCCCCATCATCGACCCCGAGGACCGCGCGCGATAGCGGTCCTGCTCAGGGCCGGCTCAGTCCTCGCGGGTTCGCCCGCGCGGGCTGAGCCGGACGTTCGGGAGCGTCGGAGCGGCGAGCGTCCTGCCCTCGTGGCTGTCGACGCGGCCGAAACGGGCATCAGTGCCGGCACTCGACCTGCTCCGCTGCCACTCGTCGCGAGCTGCCGCGACGTCGTCGTGGGAGGAACCGACGAAGTTCCAGAACATGACGATCTTCTCCTCGAAGGGCGCTCCACCGAGCAGCAGGGCGCGCCCGCCATCACTCGCGCCCACGATCGCGCGGTCGGTGCCGGTGGGCAGGTAGCCCACGGCTCCGACGGGAAGCTCGACGTCGTCGACCGTGATGCCGGAAGAGCACGCGAGGATGCCGTGCTCGTAGCTGGGCTCGAGGTCGAGCTGCGCCTCCGCGCAACCGGAGAAGGCGAGCTCGACGCCGACAAGCGGCGAGAAGCTGGGCGCAGGCGAGCGGAGGCCCGCGAACTCCCCCATGAAGATGGTCGCCTCGACGGGGGTCCCAGCCGTCGTGGGAGGCGGCAGTCGCAGCGATGGGCATCGGTCCAGGCCGACGAAGGCCGGCGCGATATCCCGCTGCGCAGCTGGCAGGGCCACCCAGAGCTGCACGCCATGCAGCACGCGGGCCCGATCAGGGCGATCAGCGGACACCTCCGAGTGGGCGATGCCACGCCCGGCGGTCATCACGTTGACGCCACCGGGCTCGACCTCATGGAAACTGCCGATGGAGTCCCGGTGCACGACCTCGCCGGAGAACAGCCAGCTGACGGTCTGCAGCCCCGTGTGCGGGTGCGGGGGCACATCCATGCCAGCACCCGACGGCACGTCCACGGGGCCGTAGTGGTCGATGAAGCACCAGGCGCCGATGAAGTGGCGGAACTTGTTGGGCAGCGAGCGCAGGACAGGCAGCGAGCGCGGGCCACCAAGCGGCACCTCACGCGGCAGGAGCAGCTCGATACCGGCCACCACCTGCCCGGTCTCGTAGGCGGCCTGCAGCTGTGCCTCGATGGGGTTGGCCTCCGCGTTGCTCATAGCTCAGAGCGTAGACGCGAACCCATGAGTTCTCATCGATGTGGCACGTGCGGAAGAATGGATCGGTGATCACGCAGCTGCACGACCCCCACCTCCGCACCTTCACGAGCGACAACGCCGCGGGCGCTCACCCGCAGGTCCTGGATGCGCTCGTCACCGCCAACGGCGGGCATGTCGGCGCCTACGGGGACGACCCCTACTCGTCGGCATTCCAGGCGCTGTGCAGGGACCTCTTCGGCGCGGAGGCGATCGGCCTGCCGGTCTTCAACGGCTCCGGTGCCAACGTCGTCGCGCTGCAGTCGATGGTGCCGCGCTGGGGCGGCGTCGTATGCCCGGCTTCAGCGCACATCAACACCGACGAGAACGCCGCCCCCGAGCGCGTCGGCGGGGTGAAGCTCCTCACCGTCGAGACGGCGGACGGCAAGCTCGTTCCGGCGGACATCGAGCGGGCCGCAGCCGTGCGCCGCGACGTGCACCGGGCCACGCCCCTCGCCGTGAGCATCAGCCAGGCGACCGAGGTCGGCACCGCCTACTCGCCAGATGAGGTTCGGGCGCTCGCCGACGTCGCCCACGCGAGCGGCATGTGGCTGCACGTCGACGGCGCGCGCCTCTCGAACGCCGCCGCCCACTTCGGCTGCACGCTCGCCGAGGTCTCCAGCGCGGCCGGGGCCGACGTCATCAGCCTGGGCGGCACCAAGAACGGCGCGCTGGCCGCCGAAGCGGTTGTCGTCGTCAACCCGAAAGCCGTCTACGGCACCGAAGAGGCCCGCAAGATCGACCTGCAGCTGTCATCGAAGATGCGTTTCATCTCCGCCCAGCTCCTCGCGCTGTTCGGCGACGAGCTGTGGCGCGAGAACGCAGAACACGCCAACGCCATGGCCGCGCGCCTCGCCACCGGCATCGAGGGCGTCCACGGCTGCTCAGTGCCACTCCCCCGCCAGGCGAACGGCGTCTTCGCCATTCTCCCCGGCGAGGTCGCCGAGCGCGTCAGCGAGAGCTACGCGTTCCACACCTGGGACGCGTCTCGCGGCCTCGTCCGCTTCCTCTGCTCCTGGGACACCACCGAGCACGACGTGGATGCCCTCATCGCGGCAGTCGCGGGAGCGTAGACCAGCCGCGCGGCCCCGGGTGGGCAGGTACCCTCGGGGCCGTGACTGACTACACCGCCTGGCAACGCCTCTGCACGCTCATCGACGACGACCCCGAGATCTGGCCGAGCGTTCAGCAGGCTCTCGAGGGCGACTCTCGGGACGAGGACGAGGACCAGGGCGAGGACCAGTCCGGCGACGACCGAGACGAGAGCGGCGTCGAGGAGGACGACGGCGCGGATGAGGCCTGGGGCGCGCTCATCGACGCCCTCGACGACTGCGGAGCACTGGCCTACCTCCACGCCGAGGACACAGGCATGGAGCTCGCAGACGCCCTGGCCGGAGTTCCGCGGATCGTCCGCCTCGGCCTCGACACCGATGAGGTCGGCGACGTGGACGGCGACGTGCCGACAGCAGCCGCCGCAGCTGATGCGCTCCTCGCGCCCGTGGGGCTCGCGCTCGTGTTCCTCGAGGAGGACAGCGACGCCCACCCGCTGGTCGTCGTACCGCGCGAATCCGTCACCGAGATCGTCGACACGGCCGCCGCGCTCGGCTTCGTCGCGAGGCAGCTGCCCTGAGGCAGGCCTGAGGACGCGTCGATCGCAGCGATCTTGCCTCGAATGTTATTCACAATTCCTCGAATCTACATTCGATTGATGCTACGATCGGACCATGTACCAAGCGGCGGCGAAGTTCGAGGAGCGGTGGCATTTCGATGTCAACGATTCGGCTTCCGTCGCCGCTGAACGCGCCACCATCCTGTCCGAGACCGCCCGCATCGAATCCGCCAAGCGCGCGATCGACGCCGAGCAGATCCTGCTCGAAGCTCGTGCGTACAACTTCGGCTACCTCCTCGACCTCGCCGAAGGGCATCCCGAGATGGGCATGCACGTACGGTCGATCTCGGCAGAGATCTCGATCGAGGTGCAGGCGAAGCACGGCTTCGTCATGAGGCAGCTCGCCGGTTCGTGGAACGCCGTGCGTGAATTTCCTGCCGCAGTGGATGCCGTGGCCGACGGGCGCATCTCCGGTCGCCACCTCGATGCCATCGTCAGCTCAGGGCTCCTCGTCACCCACGAGGTCGAAGCCGAGCAGACCGCCCTGCGTGCCCGCTACGTCGACCTCGCACTCCGCGAGGTAAGCACCCAGATCCTGACGGACGCGGCACTGAAGCGGCTGACCGCCCGCATCGCAGAGGAACTCACGCGGGTCCCACTCGCCGAGCGGCGCAAGGTGACGCGCATGAAGGGCTTCGTGTCCGTGACCGACTCCGGTGACGGACACGGAGTGCTCCACGTCGGCGGCTCACTCCTTCTCCTCACCGCCGTCCGGGACAGAGTCAGAAAGCAGGCGACACTCGTCCTGCGAGCTCGATCACGGGCGCAGAAGGCTCAAGCAACGGGAGAGGTGCCGCACGGCGCCGCCGACGAGCGCACCCTCGGCGAGGTCAGCGCCGACCTCATCTGCGACCAGCTCCTCACGAGCGAACCGAACTCCGCACCCCTGGCATCCGGGGTCCAGGCGAAGGTGCACCTGGTCATCCCCACGACCACGCTGCTCGCCGACGAACGCGACCCCGGCCACCCTCCGGCTCTGCTCGACGGCCTCACACCGGTACCGCTCGACGAAGCCAAGCGTCTCGCGGCCAACGCCCCCATGTTCACGAGAATTCTCACCCACCCGATCACGGGCACCGTCCAGGCCGTCGACACCTACAAGCCAACAGCGGCGATGCGGCGATTCCTCGCGGCGCGCGACGTGCACTGCCGATTCCCCGGCTGCCGACTCCCAGCACGCGGGTGCCACATCGACCACACCCATGAGTGGCAGCACGGCGGTGCAACCTGCACGAACAACTTGGAGCACCTCTGCGTGTTCCACCACGTCATGAGGCACGCAACGCCGTGGTCGGTTCTGCAGCTCGAAGGCGGAGTCCTCCAGTGGACGACACCAAGCGGAAAAGTCCTGACAGACAGACCCGACAGGCAAGGCGTTCGCTTCGTGCCGTCGGCGGATGCCGGAAGCACCCGCCCGCCGAAGGCAACGAGTGAGGCGGATGCAAGGTCAAGGTCAGCGCCTGCGCCTGGGACAGAGACAGAGACAGAGACAGAGACAGACGCAGGATCAGGCACAGGCACAGGCACAGGACCGGACGTCGAGCGGGACAGCAGCGCCCGGCGAGAACGCGACGCGGGCACCGACCCTCCGCCGTTCTGAGGCCTCGCCGAGCGAGACCTCCTCACTCCCCGAGCTAGACCTCTTCGATACCGACGCCGCGGAGCAGAAGCCTCTGCTCTCCAACCCCTGCGCGCTCTGAGAGGACGACCCGCGAGAGCACCTGCTGCAGGCGAACAACGTACAGAGGAGCGCCGGCCGCATGTCCATCAGACGCGCGTGCCTCGGTCGTGCGCCCGCCCGTCGTGCGCTTGTCGGTCAACTGGCCGTGCGTCATGCGGAGCGTGATGCTCATGATCTGCCCTTTCGTTCGGCACCGGTTGCATAGGTCGTCGCGTCAGCGTAGGAATCCCTGGTCCGGGTGAACAGCAACCTGCGCAAGATGGGCACACGAGACGACACCGCGCTTCGCGGGGCGAAACACGACGTCACCTGGGGGCCGAACGAAGAGCGAGACGCCCGGAGGCGGAGCACCATGTGCGCATGACAAACGCGCTCACCGTCCGCCACCTCGACATCACCTCTGCCGAGGTGTCGGAAGTGCTCGACATCCTCGACGCGGAGTACCGAACCAGGTACCGGGAGTTCTACACAGACGACATCACCGCGTACCCCGTCACCGACTTCACGCCTCCCGACGGCGCCTTCATCGGCATCCTCGAGAGTGACCTCCTCGTCGCCGCCGGCGCCATCCGCCGATACGACTCCACCACCGCAGAGGTCAAGCGCATGTGGACACGCGACACGCACCGCCGCCGCGGATTCGCCCAGCGGGTCCTGCGAGAACTCGACGCAGCAGCCGGAGACCTCGGCTATACCCGCATCTTCCTCACCACCGGCTCTCGGCAGCCCGAAGCAGTCGCCCTCTACCGAGCGTCGGGCTTCGAAGGCGGCGAGCGACGCATCCCGGAATTCGACCTCCCCGTCTTCGCGTTCGAGAAGCCCGTCGGCCGCACCACCCTCGTCGAGCACCCCTCCCACAGCTGAGCGATATCCTCGGCGGGTGCCAGCAACTCCCCCGAACCAGCAGCCACCGCGACGCAGACGCAGCCGGCTGCGACGCGCGCTGATCTGGACCTTCTCGATCATCGCCGCGGTCTTCGTCGTCGCCATCGCAGCATTCCTGATCTGGGCGAACGTCGGGGTCATGGCAGCCGAACCGGAACCCCTCGCATCGGTCACGAACAACCCAGCCATCTCGGTCACCGAGGTCGACGGCTCCCTCGTGCTGAGCCCGAGCGAGGAGCCAAGCGACACCGGACTCGTGTTCATCCCCGGAGCCAAGGTCGAGCCGTCGGCCTACGCCGCGAAGCTCTCGAGCCTGGTCACCGACGACAACATGACCGTCGTCATCCCGCAGCCGCTCCTCAACCTCGCGTTCTTCGACACCCGCACCCTCGACGACTACACGACCGCCGCCCCCGAGGTCACCACCTGGTCCGTCGGCGGGCACTCCCTCGGCGGAGTCCGCGCCTGCCAGCTCGCAGAGTCGCCGAACGTCGCCGGCCTGCTGCTGTTCGGCAGCTACTGCGCCAACGACCTCGCCGACGACGAATCGCTCGACGTGCTCAGCATCACAGGAAGCGCCGATGGGCTCAGCACCCCGCAGAAGGCAGCGGACGCACGCGGCCTGCTCCCCGCCGACGCCGAGACCCTGGAGATCGAAGGCGCGAACCACGCGATGTTCGGCAACTACGGCCCGCAGTCCGGCGACGGAACCGCGACGATCCCCGACGAGGACGGGCGCCAACAGATCGCCGCGGCGACCTCAGCCTGGGCGGCAGAGCTCCAGCCCTAGGCGGAAGGCACGGCGTCAGGCGAAGCGAGTATCCGCCGCACGGTCGGCTGCACGTCGACGGACGCGTCGGGGAGGTCCTCCTCTAGCAGGGAGAGCCGGTGCAGGACGACCCCGTCGATGAACGCGAACAGCGCAGATGCACGGGCCTCGGCATCGTCGACGCCGAGACCTGCGATGGCACCCGCCGCCCAGCCCCGCAGGCGATCGCGGCCCACCCGGATCGCCTCGGCGACCACCGCGTTGTGGGTTCCCTCGAGGACCAGGGCGTACCTGGCGAGCGTCTGCGTGCGGCCGACGCCCGTCATGTCGTCCACCCCAGCGCAGATCGCCGCGCAGAATCGCTCCACGCTCGGCTCGCCCCACTCGTAGCTCAGCAGCCACTCGGCGTAGTCGCTGCGCTCCAAGCGACCGATGACGCCCTCGATGAGCGCCTGACGGGTCCTGAAGTGATTCGACGTCGACCCCCTCGGGAGCCCCGCCTCGGCGTCGACCCGCGCGTGCGTGAGCGCACGCATCCCGCCAGATGCGAGGAGCTCGAGGGCGGCGGTCAGCGAACGATCACGCGTGGAGGGCACCCCCGAACTCTAGACGCAGAGATCTCGACACAGAAACTACGGGCGTAGTGCATCCACTACGAATGTAGTCATCGACCGGTATGGTCAGAATGCTGTGATTGTCTGACGCGATGACCTCAACCGCCATCAGCACGCAGATCCAGCTCGCCTCCCGCCCGGAGGGGTGGCCCAAGGAAACGGACTTCCGCACGGTCACGGTCGAGTACGCCGAGCTGCAGCCAGGTCAGGTGCGCGTCGAGAACCTCTTCCTCTCGGTCGATCCGTACATGCGCGGCCGCATGACCGACGCGCCGAGCTACGTCGCCCCCTACGCCCTGGGCGAGACGCTCACCGGCGGCGCGGTCGGCGTCGTGGTCGAGTCGGCCAGTGACGAGGTCCCGGTCGGGGCGCACGTGCTCCACGCATTCGGGTGGCGCGACATCGCCCAGGAGGACGCGGCGTCGTTCCGCGTCGTCGCCGAGATTCCCGGCGTCCCGCTGTCGCTCTACCTCTCGATGCTCGGCATGACCGGCCTCACCGCCTACGTCGGCCTCACCGCGATCGCGGGCCTCAAGGAGGGCGAGACGGTCTTCGTATCGGGTGCGGCGGGTGCCGTCGGCACCGCGGTCGGACAGATCGCCCGCAAGCTCGGCGCCGGCCGCATCATCGGCTCAGCGGGCTCCGACGAGAAGGTGGCCCTCCTCACGGAGAAGTACGGCTTCGACGCCGCCTTCAACTACAAGGAACGGCCCGTGCGGGAGCAGCTCGCGGAGGCGGCGCCAGACGGTATCGACGTGTACTTCGACAACGTGGGAGGCGACCACCTCGAGGCGGCCCTCGACGTCTTCAACCGGGGCGGCCGAGCGGCGCTGTGCGGTGCCATCTCGAGCTACAACGAGCGCGAGAAGCCAGCGGGTCCGGACAACATGGCCAACCTCATCAAGCAAGCCCTGCGGTTGGAGGGCTTCACCGTCGGAGGCTACGGCCACCTCGCCGGGGAGTTCCAGCCGCGGATGGTCGAGTGGCTGCGGGCGGGCGAGATCGCCTACGACGAGACGGTCGTCGACGGCCTGGACAGCACCGTGCAGGCGTTCCTCGACATGATGCGCGGCGCCAACACGGGCAAGATGATCGTGGATCTCAGCGGCGAAGCGCGCGCTCGTGCCGTGTATGCATGACGAGCCCCGGCACGAACAGAACGAGAATGACGGGAAGCATCGCGAAGAGCCCGATGACGTGCCACAGCTGACCGGCGGCGACGACGGCCAGGAGGGCCCCGCCCATGCGCAGCCAGCTCGCGAGCTTCGGCGTCCCCGGCGGGTCCTTGAAGATCGGCAGCCTGCGCCCGGCACCCGCCCGTCCGACAAGGAAGTGCGCCCAGGTCGTGAGCGCGAGGCTGAGCCCGAGCAGCACGGCACCGAGGATGAACATCACGCTGCCACTGTAATCCAGCTTCACGTTACGGCCCACGACGGCGACCCCGACACGGCCCACCACGCTCCCGGAGAATCGAGGCACGATGGATGCGGACGGCCCACCCGGGGCTGCCGGCGGCAAGGAGCACACCACGTGAGCGAAGCAGCAGACCCGACCAGCGCACCCCGAGCAACAGGGGCGACCCGCGGAATCCGGGTGGGCGCATCTCCCACGACTCCCAGCAGCACCTACCTCGATCTCGTGGCCGCAGAGACCGCCATCGCCGCGGCCGCCGCGCCGCCCATCACCTCACCGCACGACGGAGCCTCCATCGAGGACACGTCGGCCATCCGCGCGGCCGCTGATTCCCTGCAGCCTGAGCTGGTCGAGCTCTCCCACCGCATCTTCGAATACGCCGAGGAGGGCTTCGAGGAGACGCAGAGCGTCGCCGACATCGCCGAACTGCTCGCAGAGCACGGCATCACGGCACAGCTGGGAGCCTTCGGGCTCGACACGGCGCTCGTCGCGGAGCTCGTCGTCGGCGAAGCGAAACCAGATTCGACGGAGGCGCCGACGGTCGCGATCCTCGCCGAGTACGACGCCCTGCCCGGCGTCGGGCACGGCTGCGGGCACAACATCATCGCCGCCTCCGCTGTCGGCGCCTTCCTCTCGCTCGTCGAGGCGAGCCGCCGCCACGAACTCCCCGCGGGCCGGATCGTGCTCTACGGCACGCCCGCGGAAGAGGGCGGCAACGGGAAGGAGATCATGGCGAGGGCCGGCGCATTCGACGACGTCGACGCAGCCATCATGATCCACCCGTTCGGCTACGACGTCACCGACCAGCCATTCATCGGGCGACGCATCCTGCGTGTGCGCTACTACGGCGTCCCGGCACACGCCTCAGCCTCGCCGTTCCAGGGCCGGAACGCGCTCGACGCCGCCAACCTCAACTACCAGGCCACGGGCCTCATCCGGCAGCACCTCTACCCCGGCGACCGCATCCACGGCGTCATCCTCGACGGCGGGCAGCGCCCCAACGTCGTGCCGGAGTTCGCGGAGCTCGAGTACTACGTCCGCTCGAACGCGGCGGAGACCTTGAAGGAGCTGAGCCTGCGCCTCGAGGACATCGCCAACGGCATCGCCCTCGCGACCGGCACGGGCGTCGAGGTCGAGTGGGACCCGCAGCCGTTCACGATGC
Source organism: Pseudoclavibacter sp. RFBJ3 (assembly GCF_002931375.1). Taxonomy (NCBI): domain Bacteria; kingdom Bacillati; phylum Actinomycetota; class Actinomycetes; order Micrococcales; family Microbacteriaceae; genus Pseudoclavibacter; species Pseudoclavibacter sp. RFBJ3. The sequence goes on from NZ_PSXZ01000009.1 coordinate 381,959, forward strand.
CGCTGCGCTACAACACGCCCCTCTCCGAGCGGTGGGCGGTACACCAGGAGGCGCGGGGCCGACGCGTCCTCACGAAGGCGTCCGTGCCATCGCACCTCGCCGCCTCCACCGATTTCGGCAACGTGAGCGTTCGCGTGCCGGGCATCCACCCCGTCATCGCCATCAGCCCACCGGATGTGAGCCTGCACACACGTGAGTTCGCTCAGTACGCGACCAGCGACGCCGCGAGCACGGCCATCGCCGATGCGAGCACCGGCCTCGCACTCGTGGCCGCCGATTTCCTCGCCGACTCCAACCTCCGTGCCGCCGCACGCGCCGACTTCGACGCGGCCGGCGGCGCACTCGATGTCGAAGGGTTCTTCTCATGAGCGCATCCCCCTCCCCCCAGCCCGCAGCTGCTGGCCCTGTCGTCTACGCCCTGCACGAGAACCCCGAATGGTGGCCGCCGTTCCAGGCCGCCTTCCACGCGGCCGGTGTCCCGGTCGTCGAGTGGCGGCTCGTCGAGGGCGTGCTCGACATCGACGCGCTCCCGCCAGAGGGCATCTTCTGGTCCCGCATCAGCGCCTCCTCGCACACCCGAGACCACGCACTCTCGAAGGACTACGCACGCTCGGTGCTCAACTGGGTGGAGGCTGCCGGCCGGCGCACCGTCAACGGCCGGCGGGCCATCGAGCTCGAGGTCAGCAAGGTCGACCAGCTGACGCTGCTGCGCCGCGCCGGCATCGACACGCCCCGCACGGTCGCCGTCATCGGCAAGCAGGGACTGCGGGACGCGGCGAGGGAGTTCCCGACACCCTTCATCACGAAGCACAACCAGGGCGGCAAGGGCCTCGGCGTGCGCCGCTTCGACGCGTTCGCCGACTTCGAGAACTACCTCGACTCCCCCGAGTTCGAGGAGCCGCTCGACGGCATCACCCTCCTGCAGGAGTACCTGCGACCGGCAGGCGGGTTCATCACCCGCGTCGAGATCGTCGGCGGCGAGCACATCTACTCGATCGCGGCAGACACCATCCACGGCGGGTTCCAGCTCTGCCCGGCGGATGCCTGCGCGATCGACCCAGACACTGGGCGCCCGGTCGTGCCCCCAGGTGCTGAGCTCGCGCCAGAGCCAGGCACCTCGATCTTCTCGCTCCGACAGGGCGGGCACGACGAGCTCGTCGAGCGCCTCATCGCGTTCACGAAGGAGATCGGCCTCGAGATCGCCGGCATCGAGTTCATCGAGACCGAAGACGGCCGTCAGGTGGTGTACGACATCAACACGAACACCAACTACAACGCCGACGTCGAGCGCGTCGCCGAAGGATCCGGGCCGGGCGCGATCGCCGCCCTCCTCGGACGCATCCTCCGCGAGACCTACCCGAACTCGTAGTCGAACGCAGCGTCGCGCACGCAGCCGGACAGCGAAGAGGTGGGCGTCGGAGTTCAACTCCGACGCCCACCTCTTCTCCTCGGGCGGGTTCCGGGTCAGTGCGCGAAGGCCGAAGGTGCGCGCGTTCCTCGCTCGGGCACGGGGATGCCGAGGTTCTCCCGCAGCGTCGTCCCCGTGTACTCCTCGCGAAGCGAGCCGCGCTCCTGGAGGATCGGCACGACGTGGTCCACGAACTCGTCGATGCCGCCCGGCGTGAGATGCGAGCCGATGACCAGCCCGTCCGAGCCCTCGTTCTGCACGAAGTCGTCGATCTCCTCGGCGACCTGGGACGCCGTTCCGACGTACCGCACACCGCCGAGCTCGTGGCGCGCGAACTCGCGGATGCTCCAGCCGTTCTCCGCCGCCTTCTCGCGCCACCTGCGCACGGTCGCGAGGCGGTCGCCATAGGTGAAGGCGCGGCCCTCGATGATCGGCGCGCTCTCCCCATCCGGGTCGAAGTCGGGCAGCGGACCATCGAAGTCGATCTCCGAGAAGTCCCGGTTCCAGACCTGCTCGAGGCGCACCTGGATGGTGCGCGGGCTCAGCTGCTGTTCCGTCACCCAGCGCGCCTTCTCCTGCGCCTCCTCGCGGGTGTCGCCGAGCACGAAGCTCGACTGCGGGAGGATCTTGAGGTCGTCCCGGTTACGGCCGAAGCCCTCGACCCGACCCTTGATGTCGGCGTAGAAGTCTCGTGCCTCCTCGAGGCGCGAGTATGGGGAGAAGATGACGTCGGCGTTGGCGGCCGCGAAGTCGCGGCCCTGCGGCGAGATGCCTGCCTGCACGATGATCGGCCTGCCCTGCGGACTGCGGGGAACCGTGAAGCGACCGCTGATATCGAACTGACTCGTCGAGACGTCGAAGCGCCCCTCGTCGGCGGAGTCCAGGAACTGGCCAGACTCCTTGTCCGCGACGATCGCATCCGCCGACCAGGAATCCCACAGCTCCCTGACCGTGTTGACCGTCTGCTCTGCCCGCTCGTAGCGTTCGGCGTGCGGAAGGAAGCCGCCGCGTCGGAAGTTGGCACCGGTGAACGCGTCGAACGATGTGACCACGTTCCAGCCGGCACGCCCGCCCGACAGATGATCGAGGCTGGCGAACTGGCGCGCGAGCTCGAACGGCTCGTTGAAGGTGGCGTTGATCGTGCCCACGAGCCCGATGTGCTCGGTGACCGCGGCGATGGCGGCAAGCACGGGAATGGTATCGGGGCGCCCCGCGATGTCGTGGTCGAAGATCTCGCCGCGCCGCGAGCGCAGCGCGAGCCCCTCCGCGAGGAAGAAGTAGTCGAACTTCCCGGCCTCGGCCTTCTGGGCGGCGTGCTTGAACGTCGAGAACTCGATCTGGCTCCCGGCATCCGGGTGCTCCCAGAGGGTGTGCTCGTTGACTCCGCCGACGTAGGCGGCGAGGATGATCTGCTTCTTGGTCACGATGATCTCCTGATCGAGTCGGGCCTAGACGGCGGCGTAGCGGTTCGGGACGGTGGTCGGCAGGCCGAGGAGGCCCCGCAGGGAACGCGCTTCGTAGCGCTCCCGGAAGAGCCCCTTCTGCTGGAGGAGGGGAACGACGTCGGCGACGATGCGGGAAAGATCGTCCGTCACGACCCCGGGGTGCAGGTGGAAGCCGTCGTAGCCGAGCGCCGAGAGCGTCTCGAAGTGCTCGACGAGCTCGGAGGCCGAACCGGCGAACACCGCGGGCGGCTGCTCCAGCGTGCGACCCTTCGCGTCGAGGCGAGCGAGACGAGCAGCCCCGGTCTCCTCGGGCCCGTCGAGGAATACCGCCACGTCGACGTAGACGGAGAGCGGCTCGCCGGCACGGCCCACGTTCTGCTCGGCGGCCCGCACCTCCGACAGGACGCTCACGGCCGAGGCGACATCCGACGGGGTGACGAAGAGCAGATCGGAGCTCGCGGCGGCGAACTCGTACGGCACCTGGGCGTGCGCGAGGGAGGCGACCACGGGCTGCCCCTGCGGCGGCCGCGGCGTGATCGACGGACCACGCACGCTGAACCATCTGCCCTCGAACTCGACGCGGTGCACCTTCGCGGCGTCGAGGAAGCGGTCTGTGGAGGCGTCGCGGATCTCCGCGTCGTCCTCCCAGCTGTCCCAGAGCCTGCGCACGACCTCCACGAAGTCGTTGGCCTCGGCGAAGAGGTCGCCGATGTCCGCAGTCGAAGCACGCTCGAGGGTCTCCAGGAACTCCGCCGGGTCGCGGCGCCCGAAGTGCGTGTGGTCCGACCCGATCGAGAGTCGAGCCTGCCAGCCGGCGCGGCCCTCGCTCGTGTAGTCGAGCGTCGCGACAGCCTTGGAGACGTGGAAGGGCTCGGTGTGCGTGGTCGTGACCGTCGGGATGAGGCCGATGCTGTGGGTCACGGGGGCTACCCGCGAGGCGATGAGCAGCGCATCCAGTCGTCCCCGGACCTCGTCGGTGCGATCGTCGTCGTGCAGCCGCTCGGACGATTGCAGCGCCAGCGAGTCCTCGATGGTCGCGAAGTCGAGGAGCCCCTGCTCGGCGAGCTGGACGAGCCCCACCCAGTAGTCGGGCGTGAAGAGCTCGTCCGGACGGGCGCTGGGCTCCCGCCAGGCGGCCGGGTGGATGCCGGCGCCATCGAGTGCGACGCCGAGGTGGATTCGGTGTGGGTTCGTCATGATCTGACGCTAGGTGGCGCCTCGCGGCGAGGCCACGGCACCTGACGCGCCCCGTTACGCGTCGCAACGTGGCGACATGTTCGTGGAGGCTCCTCGCACCGACGTCGAGCATCATCGGGGCATGGCTATCAAGGGCGTACTTGCGCAGATCACCGTGTCCGACCTGGCTCAGGCTACGGAATATTACGGCAGGCTCTTCGGGCGCGGCCCCGACGAGAATCCGATGCCGGGTCTTCTGGAGTGGCACTTCACAAGCGAGGCCGGCCTGCAGCTCTGGGCCGACTCGAGCCGCTCGGGCAGATCCACGGTGGTGTTCACCGAGGACGACCTCGCCGGTGTCGCCGAACGGCTCGACGCGGCCAGGATCGAGCACGGTGGAATCGAAGACGCCACTCACTTCCAGATCCTCCAGGTGCTCGACCCGGAAGGCAATCACGTGGTCTTCACGAGCGCAGGAAGCTAGGCGCGGACGGCGCCGGGGCTACAGTGTGGCCGTGCACGGGAGCCCGATGAGTCGGGCTGAGAGGGAGTACTCGAACTCCGACCGTTGAACCTGATCTGGGTAATGCCAGCGAAGGGAGTCAACTCACCCGTGCCGTCACGCTCCGACGGAAGGCACGCACATGGAAAGCATCACCCAAGACCCGCTCGCATTCGGGGTGGGCGCACGAGTCACCGTCTCGGTCATGTCCGACCGCTACGTCGACGTGATCCTCGCCGCACTCGACGCCGCCGACTCTTCCGGCCTCGTGCTCGAGACGGGCGACGTGAGCACCTACGCGGGCGGCGACGAGCAGTCACTGCTGCGCTGGCTCACCGACCTCTCGCAGCACATCGCGGCGACGGGACTGCACGCCTCCATCCAGGTGCTGCTGTCTCGCGGCTGCCCCGGCGAGGCCGTCTGCGATCTGCCTGGAGGCGCCGGCCCCAGGCGAGTGGACGCGCCCCGCGGGCGGAGGTCTGGGAGCTTCGCGAGCGCGGAGTGGGCGCTCTACCCCCTCGAGGATGCGGGCTCGGCAGAGCGGACGCCCGACCACATGCGCGAGATCTACGCGGCCATCGAGACGGCGAAGGCGAGCGGCACGTTCGTGGCCTCCGAGCATTTCGTGACGAAGCTCAGCGGCGACCTCGGGCGCGTGCTCGAGACGGTCGCGGTCGCTTGGGCGGGGGTCGGGGCGCACGTGCAGCACGTGACGAGCCACCTCACGATCTCCCTGAACAGCCCCAGCCATGCGCGCGGCCAGGCAGACTCAGCCATCGACACAGCAGCCGAGGCTCGCGCATGAGCCTCAAGCTGCGGGACATCGTGCTCATGGTCGTGCTCGGCACGGTCTTCGGCTTCCTGTACTGGGCGCTCGTGCAGGCGTGGACTGCGCTCTCCATCGCGATGGGGCCAGCTGGCGACCTCGCCCAGCACTTCCTCTTCGGCGGCTGGCTGCTCGTCGCGCCCATCGCGATCGCCATCATCCGCCGGCCGTTCGTCGGCGTCATCGCGGAGGTGCTCGCCTCCGTCATCGAGGTCGTGTTCCTCGGCTCGGCCGTCGGCCCCCTGCTCTTCGTCGCCGCCGCCATCCAGGGCATCGGCAGCGAGCTGCCGTTCGCGCTCGGCCGGTACCGGAAGTACGGGTGGCTGCGGTATGCGATCTCCGGCGCGCTCGGCGCGGGCCTCGTGTTCTTCTACTCGGCGTTCCGCTCGGGCTGGTACGGCCAGGAGATCCTGTTCCTGCGCTTCGGCATCCAGCTCGCCTCTGGCATCATCCTCGGCGGCCTGCTCGCGAAGCTCATCGTCGATTCGCTCGTGCGCACCGGCGTGCTCGACAACTTCGCGATCGTGCAGGACTCGAAGCCGCTCGCCGTGCGCCGTGCGGCCTGACAGCTCGAGCGCCGACATCTCGAGCACCGATATCTCAAGCGCCGACATCGAGGCGGTCGGCTTCGAGGCGATCCACTCCTCTGGAGACGGGCTCGGGCCAGTGGATCTGCGCGTGGCGCCGGGCGAGCACGTGCTCGTCATCGGGCCGTCTGGGGCGGGCAAGTCGACGCTGCTGCAGGCGCTCAGCGGGGTCATCCCCCATACCGTCCCCGCCCAGGTCAGCGGGCGCATCCGCATCTGCGGGGTGGAGACGCAGGAGTCGGACGTGCCGCGCCTCTCCCGGCACCTCTCCGTCGTCGCGCAGAACCCGAGCTCATCGGTGTGCCTCCCCGACGTCGCCGACGAGATCGCGTTCCCGCTCGAGAACCACGCCTGGGCTCCCGAGGCGATGGGGCCCGCGGTGCACGCGGCTCTTGACCTCGTCGGCGCGGGGGTACTCGCCGACCGTCGCACGGCGACGCTCTCGGGCGGCGAGACCCAGCGCGTGGCCCTCGCCGCGGCCATCGTCACGCAGCCCCGTGTCCTGGTGCTCGACGAGCCGACATCGATGCTCGACCCTGCGGGAATCTCGTCGGTGCGCAAGGCGGTCGACGCGGCCTCGGCACGGGCCTCCACGATCGTGCTCGTCGAGCACCGGCTGGACGAGTACGCGGGCGCGCGCGGCATCGCAGGCCTCCCGGGACGAACGGTCGTGGTCGCGCGCGGTGGCGTCATCGCCCACGACGGCCCGACGGCGCGCGTGCTGGTCGAGCACGCAGCGGCCTTGCAGGAGGCCGGGTGCTGGCTGCCGCTCGACGCGGAGCTCGCCGCGCTCACCGGCCTCGAGGGCGGACTCGCGAACGACGAGGTCGCGGACCAGGTCGCCGCGCTCGGGGCGCGCGCGGAGGCCGGGACGGCCGCAGTGGCGCCCTCGGCACCGAGCCGCGAGGCGGAGACCCTCAGCGTCGACAGCCTCGACGTCGTCGCTGGCGGGGCGCCGAAGCGCACTCGCGCCAAGAACGCCTCGGAGGCGATCCTCCAAGGCGTGAGCTTCCAGCTCAGAGCGGGCGAGGTCGTGGCACTCCTCGGCCGCAACGGATGCGGGAAGTCGAGCCTGCTGCGAACGCTCGCGGGTCTCGCTCGGCCCCGCTCTGGCCAGGTGCATGGCCCCCGCCCCGGCCTCATCTTCCAGAACCCGGAGCACCAGTTCTCCCAGCCGACCGTGCGGCGCGAGATCGAGCACGGCCTCGGAGCGGATGACGCGGGGCGCATCGCCGAGCTGGTCACCCGCTTCGACCTCTCGGCGCACCTCGACCACAGCCCGTTCCGCCTCTCGGGCGGGCAGCAGCGGCGGGTGAGCATCGCCGCCATGCTCGCCCACGACCGGCCGTTCCTCCTCGCCGACGAGCCCAGCTTCGGCCTCGACCGCCGTTCGAGCATCGCCGCGATGCACGCCCTCGATCGCACCGCGCGCAGCGGCTGCGGCGTGCTCTTCTCCAGCCACGAGCTGCGCGCCGTCTGCACGTACGCCGACCGGGTGCTGGTCCTCGCCGAAGGCGGGCTCATCGCCGAGACGACGCCGTTCGAGCTCCTCGAGGACGAGGGCCTCCTCGCCGCAGCGGGCCTCGAGCGAACGCCGCTGCTGAGCTGGCTCCAGGCGCGGCGCTTCCCCGCCGAGCGGGCGCGCGCGATCCTGCGCGAGCTCGACGACGCCGCGACACGGGTCGCGGCATGAGCCCCGCGCTCGAGCGCCGCAACCCCGCCGTCAAGCTCGCGGTGCTGTTCGCCTGCTCGATCGCGACGCTGTTCATCCTGAACCCGCTGACCCTGGGCCTGCTGACCGTGCTCGCGATCATCGCCGTGCTGACGACGACGAGGCTCACCCCGGGAAGACTGCTCGCCTCATCCGTCCCCTTCGTCGCGTTCGGGGTCGGCCTGGTCATGGTCAACGCGCTCAGCCGTCCAGGGAGCGAGATCCTCGAAGGCCTGCCGGTTCGGGTGACCAGCGAGGGCCTCGCCATCGGGTTCGCCCTGGCGCTGCGCACGACGGTCATCGGCATGCTGTCGATCGCGTTCATCGCGAGCACTCCACCCCGTGACCTCATGACGAGCCTCACACAGCACGCCAGGCTCAGCCCCCGCTTCGCGTACGCCCTGCTCGCCGGATTCCGCCTCCTGCAGCTCCTGCCGAGCGAGTGGCAGAGCATCCGCGCCGCGCAGGCCGTCCGGGCGCCGCTCGGACGAGACGGCACGCCGCGCACCGGGATCACCGCGTTCGGCGCTGCCGCGTTCTCGCTGCTCGTCGTCTCGATCCGCTCCGGTGAGCGCATCGCCCAGGCCCTCGAGTCGCGAGGCCTCGGAGCGGGTCCCCGCACCGTCTGGCGCCCGGTCGCGCTCGATGCCCGCGACGCAGCACTCGCCATCGTCGTTCTCTGCGCGTTCGCACTCGCGGCCACGCTCGGCATCGCCGCGGGAACGGGGCTGTCGCTTGTCTGAGAACAGCACGCGTCGGCTCACGCTCGTCGGGATGGTCAACCCGCCGACCCAGCGCTACGCTGCCGCTTGGCGCCACCCGGACTCGAACGGCGACTGGCTGCGCGCCAGCTCGTACATCGAGATCGCGCGACTCCTCGAGGGCGGCGGCTTCGACCTCATGTTCCTGCCAGACGCGCTCGCGATCCCGGAAGACGCCCTCGGCGACGTCGCGACGACTCTCGCCAGCGGCGGCAAGGGGGCCGTGACGCTCGACCCCATCACCGTGCTGAGCGCCGTCATCGGGGCGACGCGGAGCATCGGACTCGGGGCGACCGTGTCGACCACGTTCCTGCCGCCGTACGCCATAGCGCGGACGCTCTCGAGCCTCGACCACCTCTCCGCGGGGCGCGTGGCCTGGAACATCGTGACCTCGACGACGGATGCCGAGGCGCGCAACCTCGGCCTCGACCGCATCCCACCGAAGGGGCAGCGCTACGACCGCGCCGACCGCGTCGTGGCGCAGGTGCTCGAGCTCATGGGCACGTGGGATCCGGCTGCGCTGGTGCAGGACGCCCGGAGCGGCGTGTTCGCCGACCCGAGCCTCGTCTCGCGCACTCCGGCGCCGCGAGAACGTGCGGCGGCACCCGGCCCGCTGAGCCTCCCGAGGAGCCCCCAGGGACATCCGGTGCTCATGCAGGCGGGGGCCTCGCCGCGCGGCATGCAGTTCGCCGCGAAGTGGGCGGAGCTGGTCTTCGTCGCGGCCGACGGCATCGACGGCAACCGGGCGGTGCGCAGGGAGCTTCGCGAGCGGGCCAGACTCGCGGGGCGTGATCCGGACGAGCTCCGCGTGTGCGCTGCGATCCAGCCGATCGCTGGATCGACGCGTATCGATGCAGTCGGCGTCCGCGACTCGCTCCTCGCGCACATCGACGAAGCCTCGGCCGTGCGCTCGCTTGCGCGGCTCATGCACGCTGACGCCGCGACACTGCGACTCGACGGGGACGCCGAAGGCTTCCTCGCCGCGCACCGGGGCGCGACGGGAAGCGATGGCTTCGAGGACATGCTCGCGGCCGTCTCCGCAAGGGAGGGCCTCACCGTCCGCGCCCTCGCCCTGCACCAGTCGCTCGACCAGCTCACGCCGTCCCCGCTCGGCAGCGGCGCCGACATCGCCGACGATCTGTGCGAGTGGCAGGATGCCGGGGCGGCTGACGGCTTCGTCGTGACCCCGGCCCTCCTGCCCGGCTCGCTCGAGGACTTCGTCGAGCACGTGGTTCCCGAGCTGCGCAGGCGCGGCCGCCTCAGCGAACCTGCCGCAGCGCCCTCGGCGCCGACGCTGCGTTCGCGCCTGGCCGCCAAGGACGCCCCGAGAGCTCAGTCACCCCCGAGAACTCAGCCCTGAGCGCCCCAGGTGGCCGACTGACCCGCGGCGGCCCGCTGCTGCGGCACACCCCACGGGTTCGCGTCCTGCAGCGGCTCCGGGAGCGCCTCCTGCGGCGCACCCTGGTAGGCGACACCGCGCAGGAAGCGGGAGATGGATGCGGTGCCGACCGACGTGGAGGTGTCGTTCGACGTCGCCGGGTACGGCCCGCCGTGCTGCATGGCGGGCGTGACGGCAACGCCGGTCGGCCAGCCGCCGAAGAGCACTCGCCCCGTCTTCCTCGCGAGCCCCGCGACGAGCGCGGAGAGCGCTGGCGACTGCTCACCGGCGGCGGCGTGCACCGTGCCCGTGAGGTTGCCGACGTAGAGCTCGTCGAGACTCGGCGCGAGCGACGTCTCGTCCTCGTACTCGACGATGACGGAGAACGGCCCGAAGACCTCGTCGAGCAGCGTCTCGTCGCCCGCCGCGAGCTTGCTCGCCGGCACGGCCACGATCGTCGGCGTCGCCCACACGTTGCCGTCGTCATCGCTGCGCACAGCACCTTCGGCGACGACCCGCACACCGTCCGCGTCGAGCACGGCCGCCCGACGTTCGAGGTACGCGCGGCCGATGCTCGGGTTGAGGAGCCGGTGCTCGGGGGCCTGCTCGGCCGCCTGCGAGACGCGCAGCTGCAGCTCGGCGGCCGCATCCGTCGCGGGAACCCAGAGGAAGCCGGGCTTCGTGCACAGCTGACCTGCCGAACCGGCGACCGACGCCGCGTAGCCCGCAGCGATCTCCTCGCCGCGCTGCGCGAGCGCGGCCCCCGTCACGAAGACGGGGTTGACGCTGCCGAGCTCGCCGTAGAACTGGATGGGGCGGGGGCGGGCCGCGGCCTTGTCGGCGAGCAGGCGGCCCACGCGGATCGAGCCGGTGAAGGTCCCGACGTCGACGCGGTTGTCCTCGAGCACGGTGACCCCGGCCTGCTGGCCGATCACGAGCGCGAAGACGCCATCGGGGGCGCCGCACTCGCGAAGGGCTCCCTCGACGACGCGGGCCGTGGCCACGGACAGCTCCGGGTGCCCCGAGTGTCCCTTCACGATGAGCGCGCATCCCGCCGCGAGCGCGGCGGCGGAGTCGCCACCGGCCACGGAGAAGGCGAAGGGGAAGTTCGATGCGGAGAAGTTGACGGCGACTCCCACCGGTACGAGCATCCGCCGCACGTCGGGCCGTGGGCCGAGCACGAAGTCCGGGTCGGCCTCGTCGAGGCGGACGTCGAGGTACGAGCCGTCGCGGATGACGTCGGCGAAGAGGCGGAGCTGCACGGTCGTGCGCTTCAGCTCGCCCGTGAGCCGCGCCTGCGCGAGCCCCGTCTCCCGCATGCCGATGGGGATGAGCTCCCCCGCAGCAGCATCGAGCGCGTCGGCGATCGCGATGAGGGCGGTGGCGCGCTCCGTGGGTGGGGTCGCCGCCCAGAGGGGGGCGGCCACGGCGGCTGCCGCGAGGATCTGCTCGAGCTCGGCGTCGCTGGTATGCGGGGTGGGTGTGCTCATCGATGAGTCCAATCTAGAATTCGAATCCAGCCGGGAAGGGGTCTGTCGGGTCGAGCATGTACTGGCCCATGCCGGTGATCCACGCGCGGCCGGTGATGGTCGGGATCACGGCCGGCCTGTCGCCGACCTGGACTTCGTCGATGAGCTGGCCGGTGAAGCTCGTGCCGATGAACGACTCGTTGACGAAGTCGGTGTGCAGTGGGAGCTCACCTCTGGCATGCAGCTCGGCCATGCGTGCGGAGGTGCCGGTGCCGCAGGGTGAGCGGTCGAACCAGCCAGGGTAGATCGCCATCGCGTGGCGCGAGTGGGCGGCGGTGGAGCCGGGTGCGATGAACTCGACGTGGTGCACGTGGTCGACACCCTCGATGGTCGGATGCTTGGGCGCGTCGTGGGTGTTGATGGCGTCCATGATCGCGAGACCAGCGCGCATGATGTCGTCTTTGCGGGCCCGGTCGAAGGGCAGGTCGACGTCGTCGAGGTCGACCATGGCGTAGTAGTTCCCGCCGAACGCCAGCGAGTAGCGAAGCGCGTCGATGCCGAGTTCCGGCACCGGGACGACGGCGTCGAGGCGTTCGCAGAAGCTGGGCACATTCTCGATGGTAACGCTAACAGCGCGTCCTTCGCTCACTTCGACGCGAGCGGTCACGAGACCCGCCGGGGTATCGAGACGAATGACGGTCTCCGGCTCGAGGACCTCCACCATGCCCGTCTCGACCAGCACCGTCGCCGTGCCGATCGTCCCGTGTCCGCACATGGGCAGCAGACCGGAGACCTCGATGTACAGGACGCCGAAGTCGGCATCCGGGCGAGTGGACGGCTGGAGGATGCTGCCGCTCATCGCCGAGTGCCCCCGCGGCTCCCGCATCAGGAACGTCCGCAGGTCGTCGCGATACTCCTGCACGTACAGCCGCTTCTCGTTCATCGTGGCGCCGGGGATGACCCCGACCCCACCCGTGACGACCCTGGTCGGCATGCCCTCGGTGTGGGAATCGACGGCGGAGATGATTCGTGATGCTCGCATGCGAAAAGACCTCAAGTTCCTGAGTGAGGGGCCGCCCAGGGCGGGGGGACGCCCCGGGCGGCCGGCCCAGCGGGATGAGGGGGGATCGCCCCGCGGGCCAGACGCAACCGGCGCTATTGCCGGATTGCGTCGCATTGGTGCGGGAAGAGCCCCCGCAAGCAGACGGCAGAGAGGCCAGGAAAGCGACCCCCGTGTCTGCTGCGACCCTACTTGAGGGTGGCGAGCGCGTCGAGGGCGCGCTGCGTGTCGGCACGCACGCGCGCCTCCATCTCCGGCGTCAGCGCAGCGCGGGGCGGGCGGCACGGCCCTCCGTTGCGGCCGACCATGTCCATGCCGAGCTTGATGGCCTGAACGAACTCGACACGGGAGTCCCAGCGGAACGCCGCGATGAGGCTCTTGTAGATCTCACGCGCCTCGACGTAGCGGCCCGCTGCCATGTGGTCGTAGATCGCCACGGCCTCGGCGGGGAAGACGTTGGGGTAGCCGGCGAACCAGCCGGTGGCACCGTCGATCATGAGCTCGAAGAGCACGTCGTCGCTGCCCGCGATGACGTCGATCGTCGAACCGGCCGCCTCGCAGGCCTCCTGGATCTCGAAGGCGCGTCGGACGTCGCCGGAGAACTCCTTGACGGCGACGATGCCGTCGATCTTCGCGATCTCCGCGACGAGCTCCGGGCGGAGGTCGACCTTCGTGTCGAGCGGGTTGTTGTAGATCATGACGGGCAGCCCCACTTCGGCGACCTTCGCGAAGTGCTCGATGACATCCGCATCCGCCGACCGGTACATGGTGGGCGGGAGGCAGAGCACGCCGTGGGCGCCGTCTTCCTTGGCGAGCTGAGCCCAGTGCTGCGCCTGGTGCCAACCTGGACCGTGCACGCCCGCGACGACGATGCCGCGGTCGCCCACAGCCTCGACGGCGACCTGCACGACCTTGCGGCGCTCCTCATCGGTGAGGGACGAGTACTCGCCGAGCGAGCCGTTGGGGCCGACGCCCCGGCAGCCGTTCTCGATGAGCCAGTTGCAGTGCTCGGCGTACGCCTCGAAGTCGACGGCCAGGCCGGCGGGAGCAGAGGCGTCCTCCTTGTAGGGAAGGGCCGTCGCGACGACGACTCCGCCGAGGTCGAGGTGGGTTGAGGCTGCTTCGGTCATGGGTATTGCCTTCCTGTCAGGGGATGCTGTTCTTCTGAGGTTCCTGCCAGCTCAGCGAGCCGGATGGGAGTCTGGATGGGGCGACGGTCGACGATGCCCTCGTCGAGACCACGCCCGAGCACCGTCTCGATGAGCTCCTCGGCGCTGCGGCCGCAGATGCGGGCCTGGCAGATGCCGAGACCGGCTCGAGTGGAGAGCTTCTGGGAGCGCAGACTGTGCGAGTGCGTGGCGGCGGCCTTCCGCCGCAGCTGACCGGCGGTCACCTCTTCGCAGCGGCACACGATGGTGTCCTCGCGCAGCCACTCCTGCCAGCCCGGCCGCACGCCGTGCGCCGCCTCGATGCGCGCCGCGAACGACCCGAAGATCGCGCGCTTGCGCTGCGCGCCGCTGATCTGAGGGTCGCTGGACGCACCACCCGCTGCGCAGTGCCCGGCCACGCGCCCCTCGGCGAGGGAGAGGTCGACACCGCCGATGCCCGTCACCTCGCCCGCCGCGTAGACGTCGGAGGTGCTCGTGGCGCAGGACTCGTCGATGATCACGAACCGGCTGTCATCGAGCGCGCAGCCGGCCGCGATCGCCACCTCGAGCCGCGGGGTGAAGCCGTGCGTCACGCAGACGGCGTCGCACGCGACCTCTCGCTCGCTGCCGGCGATGGGCCGCCACTGAGCGTCCACGCTCATGATCGTGACGCGCTCGACACGCCCATCCCCGTGCGCCTCGACGACCGCTTCGCCGACTCGGTACGGGATCCGATGCCGCAGCTGACCGGCGACGTAGCCGAAGAGCTCCTGCACCTTGCCAGGGGCGCCCGCGAGCTGCCACGGCTTGGGCAGCCAGCCCGAAGCGAGACGCGGGATGCGGTTGGCTTCGACGACCTCAACGACCTTGGAGCCGACCTGGGCGAGCGAGGCCGCGACGGGGAGAAGGAACGGACCCGCGCCGGCCACCACGACGGCGTCGCCGACCGCGATGCGCTCGCTCTTCGCGAAGGCCTGAGCAGCACCCCCGGTGTAGACGCCGGGGAGGTCCCAGCCGGGAAACGGGAGGGTGCGGTCGTGAGCACCCGTCGCGACGACAACCGCATCGGGCTCGAGGGTCGATCGAACGCGGTCGGCCGCATCGGACATGCCGGTGAGCAGCTCCAGCGCGGGCAGCCCGACGGCCCACACGCTCGTCTCGCCGAGCACCGTGATCCGGGCGTGCGAGCGGACACGTCGGTCGAGGTCCAGGAACGTCGACCAGCCGTGGTGCATCGCAGCCTGCCCCTCGCCGTCGCGCTCCTCCGGGAGATGGCGCCAGTACTGGCCGCCGAGCTCCCGACTCGACTCGATGAGCGTCACGCGCGCCCCGGCCTCCGCTGCAGCCAGCGCGGCCGCGAGGCCTGCGGGGCCACCCCCGACGACGGCGACATGGCGTGGCGTCGACTGCTCGGTCCGCGTCGATCTCATTGGGAGCTCACCTCATCCCCCTCGCACGCGCGCCTCTGGCACGCTCGAACGTCCGGCACGCCGTCCACCGTGACGAGGCAGTCGAAGCACACGCCGATGCCGCAGAACAGGCCGCGCGGTTTTCCCGCGACGGCGGTCTCGCGCCAGGAGACGCGGCCGGAGCCGAGCAGGACGCCCGCGATGCTCTGCCCCTCGAGCCCCTCGACCGCCTCACCGTCGACGGTGATGCGCACGGGCTTGTCGGCGCGCTCGCTCATGCGACCGCCTCCAGTTCTCCGGCGAGCGTCGGACGGGACGGCGAGAACAGGGCTGCATCGATCTGCGTCGATCTCCCGTCCATGAGATCCCCGATCAGCGACGCCGTGGGCAGCGAGAGGCCGATGCCGGCCCCCTCGTGGCCGGTGGCGTGCCAGAGGCCAGGCAGGCGCGCATCCTGGCCGATGAGCGGCAGGTGGTCCGGCATGAAGGGGCGGAAGCCCGAGTAGCTGCGGATGACGGCCGTCTGGGCGAGGAAGGGGAAGATCGAGATCGCCTTCACCGCGAGCTGGCTGAGCACGTTCGCGCGGAACGCGTCGTCGAATCCGATCTGCTCGCGACTCGAGCCGATGAGCACCGTGCCACCCGGAGTCGACTCGACGACGCTCGAGGTCATGAGAACCGCGTCGCCGGACCCGACGGCACCGACGTAGTCCGCGTCGTACACCTTGTGGAAGACGCGCTGGGGCATCTTCGCCGTGACCAGGACGACTCCGCGGCGCGGACGAACGGGGAGGGGCACGCCGAGGGTCGCGGAGACCTCGCCGGACCACGGGCCGGCGGCGACGACGATCTCGGCGCCGCGGACGTCGCCGGCCGAGGTGCGGACGCCGACGATGCGGCCCGCCTCGCGGATCGCGCCCAGCACGTCGTGGTGCTCGAGGATGCTCGCCCCGCGCGCCCTGGCGAGGGCGACGAGCGCTTCGGTCGCGATGGTGGGCTGCACCTGGCTGTCGCCCGGGTACCAGACGGCTGCGGTCATCCGCTCGGTGATCCACGGCTCGAGCTCTCGAGCCTCGGCGTGCGTGACGGGCTCCGCAGCGACCTGCGCGTGGCGCTGCGTGGACGCGAAGTCCAGGAGGGCGGCCGCTCCCCCGTCGGTCGTCGCGACGACGAGGCCGCCCTTGGCTTCGAACTCGATGTCGGGAAAGTCGTGGCCGAGCTCGTCGCGGAAGGTTCCGGCGAGCGTCGACCAGGCTGCGTTGGCGAGCTTCGAGAGCTCGAGCTCGGCGCCTGGCCCCTTGTCGGAGACGAGCAGGTTGCCTTCGCAGTGAGCGCTTGTGCCGCTCGCGACGCGGCCGCGTTCGACGAGCGCGACTCGCCGGCCACGGCCGGCGAGCTCGGCAGCGCAGGCCGCTCCGATGATGCCACCGCCGATGATCACGACGTCGTACCTGACCATCTCGCACCTCCTGTCAGTAATATGTCACACACCATGTATGGGTGCAAGCCTGGCCCGCCCCTCATCCGGGACGGGCCAGCGGGGGCTACCAGCTCCGCGAGCGCGCTCAGCCCAGGTACGCCTCGATGACCGCCTTGTCCTTCGCCAAGTCGGCAGCGAGGCCCGAGAGCGTCACGCGGCCATGCTCGATGACGTAGGCACGATGCGCCACCTTGAGCGCGGCGCGAGCGTTCTGCTCGACGAGCAGCACAGTGGCACCGCGCTCGTTGATGCGCCCGATGAGCTCCATGACCTGCTTCACGACCAGCGGGGCGAGCCCCATCGACGGCTCGTCGAGCAGCATCAGCTTCGGGCCGCCGACATACGCTCGCGCGATCGCCACCATCTGCTGCTCACCGCCCGACAGGGTGCCGCCCTGCTGAGCGCGTCGCTCGAGGAGCCGCGGCATGAGCTCGTAGCACTCCTCGACACGCTCAGCGACGACCTTCTGGTCCTTCACCTGGTAGCCACCGAGCAGGAGGTTCTCGTGCACCGACATCGTCGAGAAGATGCGCCTGCCCTCAGGCACGTGGATGAGCCCGTCGCGTACGAGGTCCCACGGCTTCGCATTCGAGATGTCCTTGCCGCGCCACATGATCGTCCCGCGCTTCGCTCTGGCCAACCCGGAGAGCATCGTGAGCGTGCTCGTCTTGCCCGCGCCGTTGTTGCCGAGCAGCGAGACGACCTCACCCTCGTTGACCTCGATCGACAGCCCACGAAGCGCCTGCACGCGCCCGTAGAAGAGATCCACATCCTTGATCTCGAGCTCGACGCTCATGATCGGTCCCCCTCGTCCACTCGCTGGTTCGCGGGCCCGCCGTCTGGCTCGCCCTCGTGCTCGTCCTCAGGATCCTCGACGCCGAGGTACGCCTCGATGACCCGAGGGTCGTTCTTGACGTCCGCGGGCAGACCATCGGCGATCTCTCGGCCGAAATTGAGCACGATCACGCGCTCCGAGATCTCCATCACGAGACCCATGTCGTGCTCGATGAGCACGATTCCGACGCCGAGATCCCTGATCTTGCGGATCAGCGCGATGAGCTCCTGCTTCTCGTTGTGGTTGAGGCCAGCAGCAGGCTCATCGAGCAGCAGCAGCTTGGGCTGCGTGGCGAGCGCCCGCGCGATCTCCACTCGGCGCTGCTCGCCATACGGCAGCTGCGACGCGAGCAGCTCGTCGTCGAGCGAGTAGCCGACGAAGTCGAGCCAGCCGCGCGCATCCTCGAGCGCCTGGGCCTCGACCTTCTTGTAGCCGAACGTGTGCAGCATCGTCTGGAACACGTTCTGACGGATGCGCGCGTGCATCGCCGTCTTCACGTTGTCGATGACCGACATGTCCCGGAACATGCGGACGTTCTGGAAGGTGCGGCTCAACCCGAGGCGCGTGATCGTCGACGGCTGCTTGCGCATGATGCTCTCGCCGTCGAAGGTGATCGAGCCAGACGTCGGCCGATAGAAGCCGGTGATGCAGTTGAACGCACTCGTCTTGCCAGCCCCGTTCGGCCCGATCACCGAGATGATCTCACCCGCGTACGCATCGAAAGACGTTCCGTCGACCGCCTTCACACCGCCGAACTGCAGCCGAAGATCACGGACCGAGAGCAACGGCTCCCCCTGATGCGCCCGCCTGAACTCCTCGGCGACCGCGGTCACCGACTCCGTCTTCGGCACGTCGATGGGCGCCGTGCCGTACACGTCACCCGTGCCTGAAACCTGGCTCATGCCTGCTCCTTCGAGAGGTCGATGTTGGCGTCGGGCGCCTCGTGCGCCGAGAAGCCGTCCTTCGGAGACGGCGCCTCGCCCTTGGCTCGCGACTTGAGGAACGGCAGGATCGCCGTCGCCGGCCAGATGCCCTGCGGCCGGAAGATCATCATGATCACGAGCAGCACGCCGAACACCAGGAAGCGCCAGTCGGAGAACTCGCGCAGGATCTCGGGCAGCAGCGACACGAGCAGCGCGCCGACGATGACACCCGGGATGGAGCCCATGCCGCCGAGCACGACCGCCATGAGCAGCAGGGCCGAGTTGAGGAACACGAAGGAGGTCGGGCTGATCGCCGTCTGGTGCGCTGCCATCAGCACACCCGCGAGACCGCCGAAGACGGCGCCGAGCACGTACGCGCCGAGCTTCGTGGTGTACGTGTTGACGCCCATCGCCTCGGCGGCGTCCTCGTCATCCTTGATGGCGCGCCAGGCGCGACCCATCTTGCCCTTGCCTAGCCTCGAGGCGGCGATGATCGCGGCACCACCGGCGATGATGACGCAGAGGAAGTACAGCAGGATCTTGCCGTTGAACTCGATGCCGCCGATCGTGAGGCCGTCCGCGAACGACCAGCCGAAGAACTCGAACGTGTCGATGCCGGAGATGCCGGACGGGCCACCCGTGACCTCGAGATTGTTGGCGGTGAGACGGATGATCTCACCGAACCCGAGGGTCACGATCGCGAGATAGTCGCTGCGCAGTCGCAGCGTCGGCCCGCCGATGATGAGCCCGGCGAGGATGCACGCGACGATCACGAACGGGACCGTCGCGATGAGGGGCATGTCGAGCAGCGTGTTGAGGACGCCGGCCGTGTACGCACCGACGGCGAAGAAGGCGTAGTAGCCGAGGTCCAGGAGACCGGCGTAGCCGACGACGATGTTGAGGCCCATCGCGAGCATGATGTAGATCATCGCGGAGGTGCCGATGGAGATGACGTACGGCGTCGCGTTGATGAACGGCAGCAGGAACGCGAAGAGGAACAGCACGAGCCCGACGAGGTTCATGAACGTCTTCGGGTTCAGGATGCCCTTGCGCGGCGTGGGCCGCTCGACGGTGGGCGCGGGCGCCTGGAGTCTGATGTCGGTCATGGGATCACATCCGTTCCACGACGCGTGCACCGAGGATGCCGGTCGGTCTGAAGGACAGGAAGAGGATCAGGCACGCGAACGAGAAGACGTCACGCCACTCCCCGCCGAGCCAATGGGTGCCGAACGCCTCGAGCAGACCGAGCACGAGGCCGCCGAGCATGGCGCCGTAGAGGCTGCCGATGCCGCCGATGACGGCCGCCGTGAACGCCTTCAACCCGATGACGAAGCCAGCGAGGAAGTCGATGGTGCCGTAGTAGGCGCCGGCCATGACGCCGGCCGCGCCCGCGAGGGCCGAGCCGATGAAGAAGGTGCGCGAGATGACCTTGTTGACGTTGACGCCCATGAGCTGCGCGGCCGTGGGGTCGAGCGCGATGGCCCGCATGGCGCGGCCGTCTCGGGAGCGCATGATGTACGTGTTGAGCGCGAACATGAGCGCCGCCGCGACGAGCATCATGACGATCTGCGGCATCGTGATGCGGCCGCCGAGCAGGTCGAGCGTCTCCCCTTCGAGACGCGTCGGGTAGACCTTGGGGTCCGGGCCGAAGATCTGGCGCACTCCGTACTCGAGGATGAACGACATGCCGACCGCGGTGATGAGCACCGCGAGCCTGGGGCTCGAACGCAGCGGGCGGTAGGCGACCCGCTCGATGGTCACGCCGAGGATGCCCGTGAAGATCATCGCGAGGAGCATGACCAGCAGGATCGACAGGATGCCGCCGCCTGCGAGTCCGGAGAACGCCGAGAAGATGGTGAGGCCGGCGAACGCGCCGACCATGTAGACGTCGCCGTGCGCGAAGTTGAGCAGCTTGATGATGCCGTACACCATGCTGTAGCCGAGTGCGACGAGCGCGTAGAAGGATCCGACGAAGAGCCCGTCGATGATGAGTTGAATCACAGTGGTTCCTGACTGCAGAAGCGGGCGGGGAGTTCCCTCCCCGCCCGCCGTGGCTGACTAGCTCTTCAGGTCATCCTCGAGGATGAAGGTGCCGTCGGGTCCGACGGTGACGATGGCGAAGCCGCCCTCGCTGAGCGTTCCCTCATCCGTGAAGGTGAGGGGGCCGGAGAAGATGTCGAAGCCGTCCAGGGCACCGAGCGCCTCGATGACCGCGGGGCCCTCGGTGGTGCCGGCGTCCTCGATCGCCTGGGAGACGACGCGGACGGCGTCGTAGCTCTGCGTCGAGTAGGGTCCTGGCGCTGCGCCGAACTTCTCTGTGTAGGCGTCGATCCACTCGGTTGCACCCTCGAGCATGTCGGGGGTCTGCGTGAACGTGCCGAGCACACCCTCGGAGGCGCTGCCGGCGATCTCAGCGAACTTCGCGTCGACCGAGCCGTCCGCGACCATGATCTTGCCCGTGTAGCCGGCCGATCGCAGCTGCTGGGTGATCAGGCCACCCTCCTGGTAGTAGCCGGTCCAATACATCATGTCGGGGTTCGCCGAGACGACCTTGTTGACGTTGGCCGCATAGTCGGACTCGCCGGCGTTGACCGACTCCTCGAGCACGACCTCGATGCCGAGCTCCTTCGCCTGCTCGGAGGCCGACTTCGCGAGGTCCGTCGAGTAGTCCGTGTTGTCGTCGACGAGCGCCAGCGTCTTCACGCCCTGCTTCTCGGCGTACTTCAGCATCGCCTGAGCCTGCTGCGTCCCCGTGCCGTTGATGAGGAACACGTTGTCGAGGCCGGCTGCGACGAGCTGGTTCGAGTTGGCAGCCGGGATCACCATGGGGATCTCTGCCGTGTTGAAGATCGGCAGCGTCGGGAGCGTGGCGCCTGAGCAGTAGCCGCCGACCGAGGCGACGACACCGTCGGTGACGAGCTTGTTCGCTGCGGCGGTCGCGCTTGTCGCGTCGCACGCGTCGTCGGCGGTGACCAGCTCCAGCTGCCGGCCGAGGACTCCGCCGGCCTCGTTGAGCTCGTCGATCGCCATCTGGGCGCCGTTCTCCATGTACGGGCCGAAGGCCGATTCCGACCCAGAGAAGGGTGCCGCGAGGCCCAGCTTGATGGGTCCGTCTTCCGACGCGGCGTCTCCGCCTCCGGCGACACCCCCGGAGCATCCGGTGAGGGCGAGTGCGGCCGTGGCGAGCAGAGCTCCTGGGAGGAGCACTCTCTTCCAGATGCCAGCACCCCGAGGGCTGGTGGAACGACGTGCAGTCATGGTGAGTTCCTTCCGAACAGACGTCAGAATCGCCGGACCATCTCCGGTGATGGGATGTCACACATTACTGTTCAGCGGAGGTCGGTAGAAGGCCCTTCCACAGCCTTGAAACAGAGTTGTTACAAAGTGTTTCGCTGTGTGGAGGGTTTGCTAAGCCTCTTCGGGTAGCCCAGCCCACCAGCCGACGACATGGCCGATGTGCCGATGCATGAGCTCCGCAGCCTCATCCGCCTTGCCAGACTCGAGCAGCACCAGCAGATCCGCGTGCTCACGCGACGACGCCGTGAGCTCCTGGGAACCGAGCATCTCGGTCAGCCCCGTCAGCCTCGTCTGCCTTCGCAGCGCGGTCACGATCGACACGAGACGCTCATTGCCGGACAGCCCGAGGAGCTTCGCGTGGAACTCGATGTCGACCGCCAGGTACAGGGGAAGGTCCCCCGCCGCGGACGCCGCGTCGATCTGGGTCGCGAGCTCGCGCAGCTCGGCGCGAGGAGCCTCTGGGAACTCGACGGCCAGCTCGCGCACGATCGGCACCTCGAGCATCTGCCGCACCTCGACGATCTGTCGCAGCTCCTCGACGGAGACGTGCGTCACCCGGAACCCCTTGTTGCGAACGGGCTCCACGAACCCCAGCTTCTCGAGGTTCAGCATCGCCTCCCGCACGGGAGTCGCCGACACCTCGAAGCGAGCCGCGAGCGCTGGAACGGAGACGAGCTCGCCCGCCGCGAGCCCTCCCGAGACGATCGCGGCGGCGACGGAGTCCTCGATGGTGGCGCGCAGGTTCGACTGCTGCGCCGCCGGCTTGAAGTCCAACGCGTCGATCATGGGCACTCCGCTCGTAAGGCTCGCTCTGGTCGGAAAGCGTAAGCACACCTCAGGGGTGTTCATCACTTCCACTCAATAATGTGTCACATGCGTCCGCAAAGCACGGCCTTCGGCGAATCTGTCCGCCGACGCTCAGAAGCGGATTGCGTACGGATCCTCGCCTGGGTCCCGATCTCGCTGCTCCCCGGACGGTTCCGACTGCGTGAGACCGGTCTCACGGATGAGCCCCATCCCGAGCGCACTCGGCTCCGGAGACGGCCGACGGACCGCGTCCTCGAAGATCTCGAAGTCCCGACGAGAGAGCTCGAGCCAGCCCGCGCGCAGCCGCTCACCCCAGTACTTGTCGTTCCGCGTCAGATCCAGCAGATCGCGCAGCGGCCGGATGAGCGCAGGACGCGCCTCACGCATCCACTGCACCTCCCTGCGCCACGGCGACGACCCCCTCCCGCCAGCCCGGTACGGCTCGTCGTCGAGCACGTAGCCCGCCTGCACCACGCTGCGAAGCGGCTCCCCGTCCGGGTTCACCTCGCGCGGACAATAGAGAGCCACGCCATCGGACACGCGCATCTGCTCGACCCCCTCGAGCGCACCCCACGGTGCCTGCACGAAACCGCCCTCGACCATCGCGAGGGCGCGATCAAAGGGCTGCACGACAAGCCAGTAGCGGATGGCCACGGTCAGATGGTCGAAGGACTGGAGGCTCTGGCGCCCCTAGGGCCAGAGGCCGAGGTGGCCGATCGCGGTGCGAAGCACCTGGCCGCGGCCACCCTCGAGCTCCTCGAGCAGGTCGGGGTCGAGTGCCTGCTGCGGAGTCAGCCACGTGATCTCGAGCGCGTCCTGGCGAGGGTTGCATTCCCCGGCGACCGGAACGATGAACTCGAGCGCAACCGCATGCTGGCGCGAGTCGAACAGCCCAGAACCGGGCATCGGCGAGAACTCCGCCACCGTGAAGGGGGCGAGCGCCTGCGGCAGAGCCGGGAACGCCATCGTGCCGAGATCCTTCTCCAGATGCCGAAGGAGGGCGCCCCGAATCGACTCCCCGTACTGCACGCGCCCAGAGACGAACGAGCGCGTCATGACGCCCTCGTTGTCGGCCCGAAGCAGCACGCCGAGGTGCTCGACCTTGCCCGAGGCGTCGACACGCACCGGGATGGCCTCGACATACAGCATCGGCACGCGACGCCGCACGAGCGCGAGCTCGTCGTCGTTCATCCAGCCGGACTCAGGATCAGGAGTGCGCACCGTCATGACCCCATTGTGGACCATGTATGTTTCCCGGGTGAGCACAGCATCCACAGGTATCGATCCCAAGACGCTCCTCTGGCGGGGCGGCGACACCGAGACGGCGGCCACGAGCACGCTCCCGCTCGTCGTCGGACTGCACGGCTACGGCGCAGACGGAACGGACATCCTCAGCCTCACCGGGCAGATGCCCCAGGGCTTCAGGTACGTCTCCGTGCCCGCCCCGCACCCGCAGCCGGATGGCGGCCGCGAGTGGTTCCCGCTGCGCTTCGCCGACCCGATGACGGGCGAGGTCGCGGTCGACGCCGACGCCCAGATCACTCTCGAGCAGGGCGCGAACGACGCTGCGGCAGCCGTCATCTCACTCCTGGACACGCTCGGCGTCCTCGACTCGGGCGCGCCACTCGCGCTGCTCGGCTACTCGCAGGGCGGCATCGTCGCCATGCAGGCGCTCCGTCAGCGACCCGCGGCATTCCGGGGAGCGCTGCTGCTCTCTGGCCTCGTCGCCGTCGGCACCGTTCCGGGGGACGCCGAGCTCGCGGATGCCCGGCCGCCAGTCTTCTGGGGGCGGGGCGACGCCGACACGGTCATCCCCTCGCTCGCGGTCGAGCACACGGCAGCATGGCTCGAGGCCCACGCCGACGCAGAGATCTACGTCGAGGCGGGCCTCGGTCACGCGGTCTCCGAGAAGGAGCTCGTGCGGATGGCGGGGTTCCTCGAGCGTGTGCTCGGGTAGCTCCCCCAGCGCCTTAGTCGTTCGGGATGAGCAACCAGAGCGCCAGGTAGATGATGACCTGCGGGCCCGGGATGAGGACCGACAGGACGGTCAGCAGGCGGACGACAAACGGCGACCAGCCGAATCGCTGCGCGATGCCCGCGCAGACTCCGGCGATGACGCGGCCGCTACGGGGGCGAACAAGACGCTTCATGTGAGATCACTCCTTCAGAACGTGGTGCATCCAGCTTCGCGCATGCCGGCTGGATGATCGTCCCCCGGGAGGTTGATCCGGTCCTCCTGGAGGCTGATGTCGGTGGTGTGTGGTTCTGTTGTCGTCATGCCTGAGACGACCGCACTCGACGCGTTCTCCCCCGCGACACGGGAGTGGTTCCGCGGCGCATTCGTGAGCCCGACCGCGGTCCAGGAGGCATCCTGGCGCGAGATCGCCGACGGGCACCACACCCTGGTCGTGGCGCCGACCGGCTCCGGCAAGACACTGAGCGCGTTCCTCTGGGCGATTGACCAGCTCGCGGCCGAGCGCGGCACCGAGAGCGAGCAGGCGAAGGCCGAGCGGCGCACGCGCGTCGTCTACCTGTCCCCGCTGAAGGCACTCGGCGTCGACGTCGAGCGCAACCTGCACTCGCCGCTCGTCGGCATCACGCAGACCGCCAGGCGGCTCGGCTCGGTGGCACCGGACATCCGCGTCGGGGTGCGCTCAGGAGACACGAGCCCCACCGAGCGCAGACAGCAGCTCCGCAACCCACCCGACATCCTCATCACGACGCCCGAGTCGCTCTATCTCATGCTCACGTCTCAGGCGCGGAAGACGCTCACCGGTGTGACGACGGTCATCATCGACGAGGTGCACGCCGTCGCCTCGAGCAAGCGCGGCGCGCACATGGCCCTCACACTGGAGCGCCTCGACGCGCTCCTCGACAAGCCGGCGCAGCGCATCGGCCTGTCCGCGACGGTTCGGCCCCTCGACGAGATGTCCCGCTTCCTAGCCGGCAACGCACCGGTCAAGGTCGTCGCCCCGCCGAGCACGAAGACGTTCAAGCTCGAGGTGCGAGTTCCCGTCGAAGACCTCAGCGACATCGGCATGACCCGAGCCGGGGCCGCGACTCCGACCTCGGCCGACGCATCCGGAGCCATCGCAGATGCAGACCCGTTCGCGGACTTCGAGGCTGGGGCCGCCGCCGGCTCACTGCGCGACCCCGCAGCCGACGCAGAGGCCTCAGGCTCGGTGTGGCCGCACATCGAGGAGGCCATCGCCGACCTCGTCGAGTCGCACCGCTCCACGATCGTGTTCGTCAACTCGAGGCGCCTCGCCGAACGGCTCACGGCCCGACTCAACGAGATCGCCGACGAGCGCGCGTCGGCCGATGCCCCGGCGGCCGACACGACGGAGGCAGCAGACCCCTACAGCGCCGCAGCCCCCGGCGTGCGCTGGTCCTCCGGCGAGAACAGCGCGAGCCCGAAGGCAGCGCCGCAGCGACCGCCTGCAGTATCCATGGGGCAGGCGGGCCAGTCGTCCGGCGCCCCGCTCTCCTTCGCACGCGCCCACCACGGCTCCGTGTCGAAGGAGTCTCGCGCCGAGGTCGAGAACGCCCTCAAGAGCGGCACCCTCCGCTGCGTCGTCGCCACCTCCAGCCTGGAACTCGGCATCGACATGGGAGACGTCGACCTCGTCGTCCAGGTCGAGTCGCCTCCCTCGGTCGCGAGCGGACTCCAGCGCGTTGGCCGAGCCGGCCACCAGGTCGGCGAGACCTCCGAGGGCACGATCTTCCCCAAGCACCGCGCCGATGTCCTGCACTCCTCCGTGCTCGCATCGCGCATGGTGACCGGGCAGATCGAGCGGATGCGGGTGCTCGCCAACCCCCTCGATGTGCTCGCCCAGCAGACGATCGCCGCAGCGGCCATCGAAGACCTCGACGTCGAGGAATGGTTCGACCTGGTCCGGCGCTCGGCGCCGTTCGCGTCCCTGTCGCGACCCCTCTTCGAGGCGACCCTCGACCTGCTGTCCGGCAAGTACCCATCCGACCAGTTCTCCGAGCTGAGGCCACGCCTCGTGTGGGACCGCGACCAGGGCACCCTCACCGGAAGACCCGGTGCGGCCAGGCTCGCCGTCACCTCTGGAGGGACCATCCCCGACCGGGGCCTCTTCGGAGTGTTCCTCGCCGGTTCCGAAGACGCCGACGCGCAGCGAGGGCCGCGTCGCGTCGGCGAGCTCGACGAGGAGATGGTCTACGAATCGCGCGTCGGCGACATCTTCGCGCTCGGGGCGACCAGCTGGCGCATCGCCGAGATCACCTTCGACCGAGTGCTCGTGACCCCGGCCTACGGCCAGCCGGGCCGACTGCCCTTCTGGGTCGGCGACGCGCTCGGGCGACCCTCCGAGCTCGGCCAGGCCATCGGCGCTATCACCAGGGAGATCGCCGCCAAGGGGCAGGTGCCCGAGGCACTCGCCGCCCTCATGGACGACAACGCCGTGCAGAACGCCGTCGCCTACGTGCGCGAGCAGCAGGACGCCACCGGCCAGGTCCCGAGCGACCACACGCTCATCGTCGAGCGCACGCGCGACGAGCTCGGCGACTGGCGCATCATCCTGCACTCCCCGTACGGCTCCCCCGTGCACTCCCCCTGGGGCCTCATCGTGGCGGCGCGCATCCGCGACCGCTACGGCCTCGACGGCGGCGTCGTCGCAAGCGACGACGGCATCATCGTGCGAATTCCGGAAGGCGACGCCGAACCGCCCGGCGCAGAGCTGTTCGCCCTGGAGGCCGACGAGATCGAGCAGATCGTGGCTCGCGAGGTGGGCGGCTCGGCCCTGTTCGCGTCGCGCTTCCGGGAGGCGGCGGCCCGTGCGCTGCTCCTGCCGCGCCTCAACCCCGGCAAGCGCTCGCCGCTCTGGCAGCAGCGGCAGAAGGCCGCCCAGCTGCTCGACGTCGCCAAGCAGTATCCGACCTTCCCGATCATCCTGGAGGCCGTGCGCGAAGTCCTGCACGACGTCTACGACCTCGACGCGCTCGTCGATCTCGCGAAGCGCGTCGCGGGCCGCGAGGTACGCCTCGTCGATGTGACCACCGAGCAGGCGTCGCCCTTCGCCCGGACGCTGCTCTTCGGCTACGTCGGCGCGTTCATGTACGAAGGCGACAGCCCGCTCGCCGAACGACGAGCTGCCGCACTCGCGCTCGACACGAGCCTCCTGGCCGACCTCCTCGGCAGGGTCGAGCTGCGGGAGCTGCTCGATGCGAAGGTCATCTCGAGGCTCGAGGCCGAGCTGCAGCGCACGGCCCCCGACCGCCTCGCGCGCGACGCCGAAGGGGTGGCCGACCTCCTGCGCGTGCTCGGCCCGCTCAGCGTCGACGAGATCGCGGAGCGCCTGCGCGGCGAAGACCTCGGCACCGATGGTGGCGCTGACGGTCACGCTGACGGCGACGGCGACGGCGACGAGCCCACCGACGAGCACGTGCCCACAGCCACCGCCTCCGTCGCCGAAGAGCACGTCTCGGCGCTCGTGACGGCGAAGCGCGCGCTGCGGGTTCGCATCGCGGGGGTCGACCGCATCGCCGCGATCGAGGATGCCAGCCGCCTGCGTGATGCCCTCGGCGTCGCGCTCCCCATCGGCGTCCCCGTCGCGTTCATCGACCCGGTGGACGACCCGGTCGGCGACCTCGTCTCCCGCTACGCCCGCTCGCACGGCCCGTTCTCGGTCGCCGAGGTCGCCGAGCGCTACGGCACGGGCCAGGCGGTCGTGCGCGAGGCGCTCACGAGACTCGAGCTCGCCCGTCGTGTGGTCGAGGGCGAGTTCCGGCCAGACCGCGAAGGCTCGGAGTGGGTCGACGAGACCGTGCTCAAGCGCCTCCGCGCCCGCTCCCTCGCCGCGCTCCGCAGCGAGATAGAGCCCGTCGAGCATTCCGCGTTCGCCCGTTTCCTCCCGGCTTGGCAGCACGTCGGCGGCGAGCTGCGCGGAATCGACGGCCTGATCACCGTCATCGACCAGCTCGCGGGCGTGCCCGTCCCCGCCTCGGCGCTCGAGAGCCTCATCCTCCCCGCCAGGGTGCGCGACTACCACCCGAGCATGCTCGATGAGCTCACCACGGCGGGCGAGGTCCTCTGGCGCGGGCATGGCGCGATCGGTTCGAGCGACGGCTGGATCAGCCTGCACCTCGCCGATACGGCGCACCTCACGCTCCCCGACCAGCCGGAGGGCGAACCGGATGCGCGCGGCAGGCACATCCTCGACGCCCTTGCCGGGTCCGGCCCGGGCTTCTTCCCCCAGCTGTCGCGGCACGTGCGACTCATGCTCGAACCCGAGTCGACCAGCGACCGCGAACTCTCCGACGCCCTCTGGGCGCTCGTCTGGCAGGGACGCGTGACCAACGACACCCTGTCGCCCCTCCGAGCGCTGATCTCCGGCGGTCCCGGCTCGGCGAGCACGTCAGCGCATCGAGCGCCCAGCCGAGCCGCACGCGGCAGGCTCTACCGTGGCCGCGTCGCCATGGCGCCGAGCGACTCCGCCGGAAGCCCCACCGCCTCCGCCTTCGCCTCCCAGCGGCCAGCACCCTCGCAGCCCCACACGAGCGGCCGCTGGACCCTCGGCCTGCAGGGCGTGAGCGACGCCACCGAGCGTGGCCTCGCCATCGGCGACCTGCTGCTCGACCGCTACGGCATCGTGACCCGCGGCAGCGTCATGGCGGAGGAGGTCCTCGGCGGGTTCGCGCTCGTCTACCGGGTCCTCGCCCGCTTCGAGGAGTCGGGGAAGGCCAGACGCGGCTACTTCATCGAGAAGCTCGGCGCCGCCCAGTTCTCGACCGTCGGCGCCGTCGATCGCCTCCGCGGCTTCACGCAGGAGTTCGACGCCGAGAAGCAGTTCGAGACGCTCACGCTCGCCGCGACCGACCCCGCCAATCCCTACGGGGCGGCGCTCGCGTGGCCGAGCGACGAGGACTCGCAGACCAAGCACCGACCCGGCAGGAAGGCCGGTGGGCTCGTGACGATGGTCGACGGCGCCCTCGCGCTCTACGTTGAACGCGGCGGCAAGACGCTCCTCACCTTCACCGACTCCGACGACGTCCTGCGGGCGGCAGCGAGGTCCCTCGCCGACACGGTCCGGCGGGCGCGCATCCCGAACCTGGTGATCGAACGGGTCGATGGCACGTTCGTACTCGAGACCCCCCTCGCGAGCATGCTGCAGGAGGGCGGGTTCTCGCTCACCACCCGCGGCCTGCGCATGCGGCCTGGCCAGTGAGCCACGCCGCGACGCGCATCGAGAGCAAGACAAGACCAGACCAGACCAGACCAGAAGCAGAACCGACAGCAGAGGCGGCACAGTGGCGACAGCACGCGGACGACGAGGAAACAGGGCAGGCGGCACCGAGCCGAGGATCGAGGCGCCGTACCTACCGGAACTCGACGATGCCAGCGCCGCGGACTTCGCGACGGCGCGGGTGCACGAGCTGCAGCACTTCACCGAGGTGCGCGGCGAGGAGCTCGACGCCGCCGGCGTGACGTTCTCCGAATGCCGCATCGAGGGCCTCACGGCCCGCAGACTCCTCCTGCACTCGGGACGGGTGAGCGAGTGCGTGCTCGAGCGCATCGAGGTGCCGGTCGTCGAAGGGCAGCGCCAGTCGTTCCGGTCCGTGAGCTGGACGGCATCCCGACTCGGCTCCGCGGACCTGCACGAGTCGGACTTACAGAACGTCGAGTTCCGCGACGACCGGCTCGGCTACGTCAACCTGCGCGGCGCAACCCTCACCGATGTCCGCTTCGCCGACTGCGCGTTCGACGAGATCGACCTCGGGGGTGCGACAGCACGACGCGTAGCCTTCACGGAGAGCCGCACGGGCATCCTCGACGTCACGGGCGCCCGCCTCGAGCACGTCGACTTGCGTGGGCTCGAGTTCTCGACCATCACGGGCCTCGAGGGATTGCGCGGCGTCACCGTCTCCCCGTCGCAGCTCGAGGCGCTCGCACCCCACCTCGCGGCCCACCTTGGCATCGAAGTGCGTGATGCCGGAAGGTGACACCGTCTACCGGGCGGCGACCCGGCTGAACCGCGCCCTCGCGGGCCGTGAGCTGACACGCTTCGAGCTGCGAGTTCCGAAGTACGCGGCTCTCGATCTGGCCGGCCTCACCGTCGACGAGGTCGTTCCGCGCGGCAAGCACCTCCTGACTCGCATCGGCCCGCACACCCTGCACACCCACCTCGGGATGGACGGCAGCTGGCAGCTCGTGGCCGCGGGCGGGAAGTGGCCCCGTCCGGCGTACCAGGCGAGGGCGGTTCTCGGCACGACTGTCGGCAGCGCAATCGGCTTCGAGCTCGCCGTCGTGGAGATGCTCGCGAGCGAAGACGAAGCCGATGCCGTCGGGCATCTCGGTCCCGACCTCCTCGGCGACGACTGGGATGCCCAGCTCGCCGTCGCGAACCTGCGCCGAGATCCAGACGCCGAGCTCGCCGGGGCCCTCCTCGAGCAGCGCAACCTCGCGGGTCTCGGGAACGTCTACGTGACGGAGCTGCTCTTCCTGCGCGGCCTGCATCCGCACACCCCGGTGTCCGGCGCCGGCGACCTCGACCGACTGGTCGAGCTTGGCCACAAGCTCATCGTCGCGAACCGCGACCGGGTGGAGCGCACGACGACCGGTGATCTGCGACCGGGCAGGCGAACCTACGTCTACGGCCGATATGGCAAACCGTGTCTGCGCTGTGGGACGCGCATCCAGCGCGGCGTCCAAGGCCGCGAGCGGGTCGCGGCCTGGTGCCCCAGCTGCCAGCCAGCGCCGCCCGCCTGACTCCCGACTCCGCACCCCGCGCCGTCCCCCGCGCTCGCACCCGGCGCCCCGTCCCCTCGCCCCGCGTCCCGCACC